>JBKPSP010000236.1:0-49000 GCA_046735175.1 Acidobacteriota bacterium | reverse complement strand
ATGGCGCGCCTGTCCTGCTGCTGCCGGAAAAAGGCCTTCGCGGGCGCGAAGGCCAAACCATCGGCATCCCCCTCGCCATCGCCAGTTCCAGGCGGCGCCCGCCCTCCAGCGAAATCCGCATGGCCATCATGCCGGGAAGCCAGGAGACCGAAGTCGCCATACGGGTGAACAAAGGACCCGAACTATTGAAGCTCGAGAAATCGGCTTCAACCACATCCGCAACAACCAATGTCCAGCTTTGGCCATGGACGCCGGAGATCACTTTGCTTCGGCGCGGTCTATGGCCTGGCCTGCGCGTAGGAATCGAGCGGCGCTCAGGCTTCCGAATCTGGTGCCTGCGGCAATGGTTTGATGTGCCCGAGCCTTTGCGGATCGAAGCAGATTTGCGTGCCGGGAGGCAGGAAATTTTGCGCAGCCAGGTTTACCGCATGCTTGTGGCCTCTCAACAGACGCCCTGGACCGGCCACGGGCGCGACTTCGAGCGCTTGCGCGAGTACCAGCCCGGCGACAACTACTCAGAGATCGCATGGAAGTCGACTGCGCGTCGCGCGGCGCCAGTCACGCGGCTTTTTCAGTGGGAGCAGAAGCAGGAAATCTATTTCGTAATGGACCAATCGCGAGCCTCTGCAATTACTCTCAATCAGGGCGCAGATCCTGAAAGCGATACTTCAAAAAAACCGCCGCGACGCTTGCTGGACCTCGCCGTCGAGACAGCTCTGGTGGGCGCGACCGTCGCGCTTGAACTGGGCGATGAATTCGGGTTGGTCACCTACGCGCATGAGCCAACCAGCTGGCTTCGCTCCGGAAGCGGCCAGTCGCAGTTGCATCGCTTTCGAGAGCGCCTCTTGAATCTTGAGCCTTTGCCCACCACTGCCGATTACGAAGCGTTGTTTGGCGAAATCCGCGTGCGGCTGCGTCGCCGCGCCTACCTTGTGTTGCTCGCGGATTTGGCCGAGCGTTCAGTTTCAGATTCTTTGCGGCGCGGAGTTGGTCTGGTTCGCTCCTCGCATGCTCTTCTAATGACCAGCATCCTGCCCGCTCATGCGCGGCCGGCATTCTCTGCAGGCGAGGAGTTGCGCAGCGAAGAGGACGTGTATGCAGCGCTCGCGGGTGAAAGAGAGAACCAGCGCCTCGCCGCGTTATCACGTCAAATGCGCCAGTTGGACGTGCAGCTCCGCTTCATCCCTGCAGAATTGTTTTTGAAAACAGCGATTGAAGGATATCTGGAAAGCAAGCGGGAGCAGCGCCTGTGATTCTGAATCTCGAACGCTTCCAGGCACAGGCGCGGCCGCGCTGGAACAGTCTCGAATCCCTCTTGGGCGTGCTCGAAAGCCGCCCCGACCGCAAATTGAATCCGGCAGAAGCGCAACAGTTGATGGACCTCTACGCCCAGACTTCGGCGGACCTGAATCGTGTCACCCACGGCGCACTGGCTCCCGAACTGCGGCAGTACCTTGAGCGGCTGGTGGCGCGAGCTTACGCCGAGCTCTATTACGCGCCGCCCAAGCGCTCCGACATCTGGCAGCCTCGCCGCTGGTTCAGAATATTTACTGCGTTCCCCGAATCGTTCCGCCGGCAGTCCCGCTATTTCGGCATCGCCATGCTGGTCACCCTTTTAGGTTGTGCCTTAGGCGGGCTTGCGGTGCGCTACGATCCCGCCGCCGTCGACGTGCTGCTTCCCGCAGATTACCTGCGCAATCCCGGAGAGCGCGTGCACCAGGAGGAACAAGGGCAGGGCGAGCATATCAAGACCGCGCAGAACGAAGCTGCGTTCTCGGCGGAACTGATCCGGCACAACATCCAGGTGGCCCTGCTCGCGGCCGCACTCGGCGTTACATTTGGCATCGGCACGGCCCTTCTCCTCTTCGAAAATGGCGTTCTGCTCGGCGCGGTCGCGGTGAACTACACCCGAAAGGGCTTCGGGCTGTTCCTATCAGCGTGGCTGTTGCCGCACGGAGTATTTGAAATTCCCTCCATCCTGATCGCCGGTCAGGCAGGTTTTTACCTGGCGCGCTTGCTCCTCCATCGGCGCGAAAATCGCAACGTTCGCGAGTCGATGCGCGAATGGTTAATTCTGGTCGCCGGGTTGGCAATGATGTTGGTTTGGGCCGGGATCATGGAAGCGTTCTTTTCTCAACATCACGCGCCCGTCCTGCCGTACGGGTTTAAGGTCGCGGTCGCCATCGCAGAACTGGTGTTGCTCGCGCTCTATCTGTTGCTGATCGGTAAGAGAGAAACCAGCCCTGCAGCACCCGCGGAGAGCAGATGACAGAGACCCAGTCAACCCGGGCCTCAACCGCAGCCGACCTTACCATCATCACGCCGGAAGGCGTGCTCTTCCGCTTGCCTCTGGCCGGCCCGGCCTCCCGCCTCTATGCCATGTTGCTCGATATCGTGATCGTGCTCGGAGTGGTGAACGGAATCGGCCTGCTGGTTTACTGGATATTTGCCAAGGTTCCGGGATATGGCGTGATGGTTATCACGCTCGCGGAATTCGCCATTGGCTTTGCCTATGGTGCATTGCTCGAAGGTTTTTGGAATGGGCAGACCATTGGAAAACGTCTGTTCAATCTGCGCGTAATCGACCAGGCCGGTCTTCCGCTGCGCATCGAACAGGCCTGGGTTCGCAACCTGATGCGGGTCTTTGATGCGCTGCCTTTGGCCTATCTGGTTGGTGGAGCCTCCGCGCTCAGCAGTCCTCTCATGCAACGCTTCGGTGACCGCGTGGCGGGGACCCTCGTGGTACGCCAGACCGCTCTTGCGGCTCCGGGCGAGGGAAACTGGGCACGGCAGAAGTACAACTCCTTCATGGAGTATCCGTCCATCGCGGTAAATCTCCGCCGCGCTGCAAGTCCGGAGCTGGCGAGTTTGATTCAAGAGGCGCTTCGCCGCCGCAACGAGCTGGCCCCCTACGCCCGGCGCGAACTCTATCGCGAGCTCGCCCGATATTTGCAGACCGAAGTCTCTCCTTTTCCGGATGAATTGGTTGAGAGGCTCAGCGATGAACAGTATCTAATTAACGCCGCTGGAATCCTGTTCAACGATCAACGCCCATCGCGAGTTCAGGTTAATGCGTAGCCAACTCCGAGTACATGTCTTCAATCTGATCGCGATAGCGCTCCGCGATTGCGCGCCGGCGTAGCTTCATGCTCGCCGTCAAAGTGCCAGTGCCGGCGGAGAGCTCATCGGCGATCACGCGAAACTTCTTCAGCTTTTCGAACTGCGCCAGCCCCTCGTTTTGCGCCGCGACAATATCTGTGTAGCGCGATTGAATCTCAGCAAGATTGACCAGTTCCTCGCGTGACTGAAACGCGAGTCCCTCCTGCCGCGCATAGGCTTCGAGCACCGCGAAGTCGGGGAAGATCAGGACTGCGGGGAATTTGCATTTGTCGCCCACCACCACCGCTTCCGCGATCAACGGATGGTGCTTCAGCGAATTTTCAATCGGCTGCGGAGCGATGAATTTTCCGCCGGAAGTCTTCAGCAGATCTTTCTTGCGATCGGTTACGTATAGGAAGCCGTCGTCATCAATCCGGCCGATGTCGCCGGTCTTGAACCAGTCGCCCTCAAACGCGTTTCGAGTTTCTTCAGGTTTGTTCCAATAGCTTTTGAACACCGACGGTCCGCGTACCAGAATCTCACCGTCCTCGGCGATGCGGACCTCGACATTTTCGAGCGGCTTGCCTACGCTGCCAATCCGGTGCGCCTTGGCCGTATTAACCGCGATCACCGGAGACGTTTCCGTTAGCCCATATCCTTCGCAGATGCGCAGGCCGACATCGGCATACCACTCGGCCAGGCTCCGCCCCAGGGGAGCACCTCCTGAAATGAAGATGCGCACGCGTCCGCCGATACCTGAGCGAATTTTCGAGTAGACCAATTTGTCGGCCAATTTCCAAGCCAGTGAGTTCGGAGTCTTGCCGGCAAGAATCTCGCTGCGATGAGCTCGTCCGGTTCGCAGGGCCCATCGATAAATCTGCTTCTGCGGAAATTTCGCGGCCTTGGTCTCAACTTGGCTGTGGACCTTTTCGTACACCCGCGGGACGCTAAGAAGAATATGTGGCCGCAACTCAACCAGAGTTTGCGCCAGCTGATCGATCTGCGGCAGGTGCGCCAGCGTGACTCCCCGCGAGAGCAGCCCAAGATCCACGCATCGGGCAGTCACGTGCGAGAGAGGCAGGAACGAGACGCAGGTATAACCCGCCTGAAATCCGAAGTCGCGGCAGAAGTAATTGATGTTGCAGGCCATGTTGCCGTGCGTCAGCATCACGCCTTTCGGAGTTCCGGTTGTGCCAGACGTATAAATAAGAGTTGCAAGATCTTCTGGCTTGACGCTTCTCGCACTGCCTTCCAACTGCTCGTCCGGAGCGAGTTGCATCATCTCGGACATGGAACAGGCCCGAGATCCTACCGCGTCATCCATTAACACCACTTGTTCAATCTCGGTTTTTTGCCGGATGGGAAGGATCTTCTCCAGCTGTCTTTCCGAAGAGACGAAAATGGCGCGCGCGCCCGAGTCGCGCAGCAGTTCACAAATATGTTCGGGTAACAAGGTGGTGTAAATCGGCACTCCCACCGCCCCTAGCAGCATGCAGGCAAAATCGGCGACTACCCATTCGTGACGGTTCTCGCTCAGGATCGCGACCCGGTCTCCACGAGAAATACCCCACGATCGCAGCCCGCTTACCACCCCACCAACTTTATTTGTGAATTCCTGAGAAGAGATTGGCGCCCACCCGGACTGGCCCTTACGAAGCAAAAAATCTGGCTGGTTGCGCCTGGCAATGTCGAAGAAGATATCGTTGAGAGTTTGCAGCATCATCAGAACTGCAGAACTGTAATCCTTTACGGATTGCGATGCAATCCCAGCAGGACCACGGCTACAACTGCTTGCCCAGCAGACCGCCGGCCGATCTTAGCGCGCCGCGCACGCGTTGTCCAAGGGAAGTCGCGAACTGCAGATCCAGTATGCCTTCGATCGTAGTGGTGAACTGCGATCCGTATCGGTACCACCAGACTTTTTTCAGCTCCGGCAGCAGGTCGAAAGCGACGTACTTGATGCGCACCATTTCATCCAGTCCGAAGCGGCCATGGGTTCTTCCGATGCCGCTGGCCTTGATTCCGCCGTGCGGTGCTTCACTGATGCCGAAGCAGGAAACGGCATCGTTCATCTGGACGATCCCAGCCGCGATCCGCCGCGCAATCGCTTCGCCATGGCGGCGATCGCGCGTCCACACACTCGCCGCCAGGCCAAACTCAGAGTCGTTGACAAGCTGGATCGCCTCTTCCTCGTTGTCGAACGGCATGATTGGGAGCACGGGCCCGAATGTCTCTTCGCGCATGACTCGCATTTCGTGCGTCACATTGCTGAACACCGTCGGCGCATAGAAATTGGGGCCGAGTTCGGGCAGTCGTTTTCCGCCGGTGAGCACGCGCGCGCCCAGGCTTCGGGCCTGTTCTACCTGTTCTTCCACGATCCGAAGCTGGCGCTCATGGATCATCGGCCCAATATCGGTGCCGGGATCCTGGCCATTCCCCACGCGCAACTGTTTTGTCTTCTGCACGCAGGCTTCAAGGAAACGATCGAAGATCTTGCGATGAACATAACAGCGTTCCACCGACAAACAGGTTTGTCCGGCATTCACGAACGCGCCCCAGACTGCGCCGCTGGACGCGACTTCAAGATTCGCGTCTTCGAGCACCAGCATCGGGTCCTTGCCGCCGAGTTCAAGCACAACCGGCAGCAACTTTGCCGCGGCAGCTTCGCTAACGCGCTTTCCCGTTGCCACGCTTCCGGTGAAGATGAGCTTGTCGATTTCCGAGTTGAGCAGTGCTGCGCCGGTTGAGCCGTCCCCTGGGAGAACCTGAAATACATCTGCCGGCACGCCCGCCGCATGCAATAGGTCGCCGAGTTCAAGAGCGATCAGCGACGTAAACTCAGACGGCTTGACCACGACCGCGTTTCCCGCCACAAGCGCGCACAGGCTCTCAGTGGCCGGAATTGAAAACGGATAATTCCAAGGCGAAATGATGCCGATGACGCCATATGGTTCGCGCAGAATGCGCCCCGACTTGGCCTTCATCGCGAGATTGCCGTGTGGCAGCCGTTCATCGCGAAGCAGGGCAAACGAGTTCTCCGCGTAAAAGCGCGCCGAGTCAAGCACAACCACAACCTCGGTAGTCAGCGCCTCAGCATAAGGTTTACCGGCCTCGCGCGAAATGAGCTCCGCCACCCGTGATTTACGTTCATGCGCCAGCCGCTGGAAGTTCTTCAGGATTTCGCAGCGCCGTCGAACACTCACCGCCGACCACGCCGGCTGTGCTCGTCGCGCGCGCGCGACTGCCTCGCGGACCTCATGCTCTGGAGTGCATGGAATTTCCCCCAGCATCTCGCCCGTTGCCGGATTGCGTGACACAACGCTGCGGACCGCGACTTGAAAATCCGTGGCCATTTCCATCCAAAGTGTACGCGTGGATGCGGCGCTCCGGAAACTGAAGCTGACTAATTCAGGTTCTCGAAGATCCCCGCAGCCCCCATCCCGCCGCCAACGCACATCGTTACCATTCCGTACCGCCCATTCCGGCGTTTCAACTCGCGGATCACGGTGGCGGTCAGCTTCGCGCCGGTGCAGCCGAGCGGGTGCCCCAGCGCGATCGCTCCGCCGTTCGGGTTGACCCGCGCAGGATCGATTCCAGCTTGCTGAATCACCGCCAGGGATTGGGCCGCGAACGCTTCGTTCAGTTCGATCACCTCAACGTCGGCGAGTCTTAGCCCCGCAAGCTTCAGCGCCTTCGGAATTGCAAACACCGGCCCCAGTCCCATCTCTTCCGGTTTGTAACCGGCGGTCGAGAATGAAACGAATCGCGCCAGCGGAGTGATGCCCAACTGTTTCGCGCGATCCAATGACATCACCACCGCCGCCGCGGCCCCGTCTGACATCTGCGAAGAATTTCCCGCCGTGACCGTTCCCTTCGCGTGAAACGCGGGCTTCAGCGACATTAAAGCTTCGAGCGAAGTGTCCGCGCGCGGCCCCTCATCGATCTTGAACGTGATTTCCTGCTTCTTCGGTTTCGAGCCATTCGGAGTTGTAAAGCTCACCGCCACAGCAACAGTCTCATCCTCGAACTTTCCCGCCTGGATGGCTGCGACCGCCTTCTTATGACTATTGAACGAAAACTCATCCGCTGCCTGCCGCGATATGCCGAAGCGCTGCGCCAGTCGTTCCGCGGTTAACCCCATCGAAAGGTATGAGTCCGGATAGTGCTCCACGAGCCAGGGATTCGGCGAAATTTTATGCCCGCCCATGGGGACCAGTGACATGGACTCAGTCCCGCCGGCAATCATCACCTCTGCGCCGCCCGAACCAATGCGCTCCGCCGCCATCGCAATGGACTGCAATCCCGAAGAACAAAACCGGTTGATTGTCATTGCGGAAATTTCGACTGGCAGCCCCGCTCGAAGCGATGCAATTCGAGCAACGTTCATCCCTTGCTCGGCCTCGGGCATGGCGCAACCGAAAATCACATCTTCAATTTCCCTGAGATCGAGTTGCGGCACGCGCGCCAGCGCGCCTTTGATAGCAATCGCGGCAAGCTCGTCGGGCCGCGTCGCCCTCAATGTTCCTTTGTAAGCCCGCCCAACCGGAGTGCGAACCGAAGAGACGAGAACAACTTCGCGCATGTTGACCTCCGCGCAATTTCTGTTTCAAGACTACTATGATTTCGGCGCAGCCGGGTGTTGAGCCACATCACTTTCCGCGGTGAGTGAAATCACTTGTCAAGAAAACAAGTGGAGGCAGAGACTAATGTGTTTGGAGGTCTTTTTGTCATGCAGCGCATTCATAAAGTAGCGGTCCTCGGCGCGGGCACCATGGGCGCGCGCATTGCCGCGCATTTTGCCAACGCTGGCGTACCCAGTCTCCTGCTCGACATTGTCCCACCCGATGCCGACACGCCCATGCGCAATAAGATTGCCGCCGCCGGGCTGGACGCCGCAAAAAAATCCAAACCTGCAGCTTTCTTCGAACCCTCGCTCGCCAATCTGATCACGATCGGGAATTTTGACGATGACCTGAAGAAGCTTGCCGATGTGGATTGGATTATCGAGGCAGTCGTAGAAAATCTGGATATCAAACGCGATCTTCTGCGAAAAGTCGAAGCTGTGCGCCGGTCGGGAACTATCGTCACCACCAACACCAGCGGCCTCCCGGTGGCGCGCATCGTTGAAGGCTTTTCCGAAGATTTCCGGCGGCATTGGTTCGGCACGCACTTCTTTAATCCTCCCCGTTACATGCGCCTGCTGGAAATCATCCCGACTCCCGAAACCGACCACTCCGCCATCGAAACCGTGAAGTGGTTCGCCGACGTGCGGCTGGGCAAAGGCGTCGTCTTCGCCAAAGACACGCCGAACTTTATTGCCAATCGCATCGGCACATTTTCGGTTCTCAACGTCATGCGTTTCATGCAGGAACTCGATCTCTCTATCGAAGAAGTCGACGCGCTCACCGGCCAGGCCGTGGGATGGCCGAAATCGGCCACTTTCCGCACCATCGATCTCGTCGGCCTCGACATTCTCGGCCACGTCGTAAAAAACATGGAAAACGCGGCCATGCAGGAGAGTCCTCACACGGCAGCGTTGCCCGATTTTATGAAGCAGATGCTGGAACGAAAATGGCTTGGCGATAAAACCAAAGGCGGTTTCTACAAGAAAGCGAAAGGCGCCGACGGAAACGAAGAACGATTGGCTCTTGATTGGAAGACGCTCGAGTACCATCCACAACAGAAACCAAAATTCCCAGCGCTTGAGATGGCCAAGAATGTCGAAGAAATTGGTCCACGGCTTCGCATGTTGCTGGGCCTCGAGGGTTCGCAAAAGCCCGACAAAGCCAGTACCTTTCTGTGGTCTGCGCTCTGCGACCTCTGGAATTACTCGGCGAATCGCATTCCCGAGATTTCCGAGACCATAGTCGAAATCGATCGCGCCATGCGGCTGGGCTTCAACTGGGAACTGGGGCCGTTCGAGTTATGGGACGCTGCCGGCGTTGAAGCCACCATCGCGCGCATGAAGCAGGAAGGCCGCGCGGTCTCGGCCAACGCGGAAAAATTGCTCTCCTCAGGCAAAAAGTCCTGGTATGAGGAGGACACTGAACTGCCTTCCGGCTGCGCATTCTGGAATCTGCAAACCCACGACTACTCGCCGGTTCTGGAACCGCAAGGAGTTTGGTCGGTCACAGTGGCGAAAAAGTCCGGCGGCGTTGTCAAGAAGAACTCCGGCGCATCGCTGATCGACCTTGGCGACGGCATCGGCTGCATCGAGTTTCATTCCAAGATGAACTCGCTCGGCGCCGACATCATTTCTCTAATTACCCTAAGCCTGAAACCTGGCGGCCCCGGAGATCACTTCGACGGCTTCGTCATCACCAATGACGCGTCAAACTTTTCCGTCGGCGCAAATCTAATGTTACTGCTTATGTCCGTTCAGGAAGAAGAGTGGGATGACGTCGACCTTGCAGTTCGCCAGTTCCAGGGCATGACGCAGGCCATCAAGTTCTCGCCCAAACCGGTGGTGGTCGCGCCTTTTGGTATGACGCTGGGCGGCGGTGCAGAAATTACTTTGCACGCTCCTGCGCGCCAGCCTCACGCCGAGTTGTATATCGGTCTCGTTGAAGTCGGCGTCGGATTGCTTCCCGGCGGCGGCGGCTGCAAAGAAATGTTGTTGCGAGCAGTAGATGGAGCCACGGCATTGAAGCACGGAACTCGTGCGTCGGCGGGAGGTCTGGCCGAATCCGTGGAGCTGCTGGAGACAATGAAAAAAGCCTTCGAGACCATCGCAACCGCCAAGGTCGCCACCTCCGCCCATGAAGCGCGCGATCTCGGCTTCCTCTGCAATTCTGATCGCATCACCATGAATCGCGATCGCGTCCTGGCCGACGCCAAGAATTGCGCACTAGAACTTCTTCGCGCAGGATACGAGCCTCCGGTTCCTCGCCCCGGCATCCCCGCGCCCGGAGAAAACATTCTGGCCACTTTGAAAATGGGCATTCACCTGATGCGCCAGGGCGAGCATATTTCAGACTACGAAGTGAAACTCGGGCATAAGATCGCCGAAGTTCTTTGCGGCGGAAATATCACACCAGGCACGCCTATCAGCGAACAATATGTGCTCGACCTCGAGCGCGAAGCATTCAAGTCACTCTGCGGCGAGAAGAAGACGCAGGAAAGAATTCAGTACACCTTGAAGACCGGAAAAACTCTGCGAAATTAATTCTGCAGCAATGCTCTGATCTCCTCAGGAACGGCTAGTATGGAAGCATGAAGCCGAAAAACACGATCTGCCTCTGGTTCGACAAAGACGCCCTCGAGGCGGCGCAATTCTACGCCGCTACTTTTCCCGACAGCAAAGTAACCGCGGTCCACCATGCCCCGGCTGACTATCCCAGCGGCAAGAAGGGCGATGTTCTGACCGTCGACTTCACCCTCGTTGGCATTCCCTGTCTCGGTCTCAACGGCGGTCCGGCATTCAAACATAGCGAGGCCTTTTCCTTCCAGATCGCGACCGACACTCAGGAAGAGACCGATCGTTACTGGAACGCGATCGTCGGCAATGGCGGCCAGGAAAGCGCCTGTGGTTGGTGCAAGGACCGCTGGGGCCTGTCGTGGCAGATCACGCCCCGCGCGCTAACGGATGCGCTTGCTGCCGGTGGAGCTGAGGCCAAGCGCGCCTTCGAGGCAATGATGGGTATGAAAAAGATCGACGTCGCCAAGATCGAGGCAGCTCGCCTCGGCTGATGATGCGATGCCCGTAGAGACGAAGAGAATAGCAACTGCGAGACGACGCATACACGACCTCCGCGGACTGCCCGTGCGACTGCGCTGGGGGCAGGGTTGGGTACGGAATTAGTTTTTGTACAGAAGGGTCCCGATTAGCAGGGGATGATCGGACGACACCGGGGAAGGTGAGTCATCGCGTGGGAGTTTTCGACGGCAGACCGAACGCCCAACAGAGCATCACTTGCCGATGGCGAGGAACATACGCTTGTGGGCGGTGGAAATGAAGAAGAAAAAAGCGGCTCTTGGCTTTTGCTCTTGACTTGAGGCTGAGGCGTCAGACTTCAGGCATCAGCCTGAATCGCACCTACCCGCGCGGTATTCCGATGCGACGCACCAGCTCTTGAAATCTGGGATCGCTGCGCAGGGGTTTGAGTCGGGGATCCACCCCGATCCATGGGATTCAAGTCGAGCGCTGCAGGAAGGCTTGCTGCAACGACTCCAAAGCTTTTTCGTTTTCGCCCAGCTCGGTGTAAGCCGTTGCCACGATGAAGCGGCAAATGTAACGATCTTTCGCCAATTCCAGCGCCTGACTCAGGACCTGGTTGGCCTTTGCCTTTTCGCCCACCTGCGCCAGCGACGAAGCGGCGGTGGCCAGGTCGCTCGGACTGCTGCGGATGCGGCTCACCTCTTCTGCAGCCCGGATCGTCTCAGCGCGATTACCCAGTTGCGCGTGCGCCATGGCCAGAACGGAATAAGGCGTTCCAACTCCAGGTTCGAGCTCAATCGTCTTTTGGCATTGGTCGATAGTTTCGGGCATGCGGCCGGAGAAGTAGTAAATCCAAAGAGCTTCGTTGCGACTCTCGATGTTCAGCGGATCATGAACGTAAGCCTGCTGCACGCGAGAGAGAGCTTCATCGAAGTGGCCCAGAGTGGCGAGGTAGTCCGCGTATCCGAGTTGAGCGTCCGACAAGCTCGGATTGATCTCAAGCGCGCGCCGGAATTCTTTTTCTGCCGCCGGCCAATTCCAGTCGAAGAATAAATAGGCATAGCCGAGCTTCACGTGCGCATTGGCGAAATTGGGATCGAGTTGGAGCGCGTGCAATGCCGCTTCCTTTTCGCGCGGCATCACCTCGGCGGGAGATTTGTAGTAAGTGGTTGAAGCCTCGTACGCATCCGCCAGCGATGAGTACAAACGAGCGTCGTTGGGGTCCTGAGCGATGGCATCCTGAAAATATTGAATGGCCTTGCTGACGCCTTCGCGCGTTCCCAGTTCAAGTTCATGCCGGCCAAGAAGGTACTTATCGTATGCCTCTAAGTTCACCGGCGCAGGGTAGCTTGCCTGCAGGGGCAACAATTTAATTGAGAGCGAGTCGGTGATCCGCTGCGCGATCTCCCGCTGAATAGTCAGAACATCGCTCGCGGGGCGCTCATAGGTTTCCGCCCACACATGAGTTTGCGGCCCGGCCTGAATCAATTGCGCGGTGATGCGCACCCGGCCTCCGCCGCGGCGAACGCTTCCTTCAAGCAGGTACGTGACGCCGAGATCTTTGCCGATCTGCGCCATGTTTTCTTTCGTATCTTTGTAGCGCACGATTGACGTGCGAGCGATCACGCCGAGCCTTTGCGGCTGAAGCTGGCCGAGCTGCGCGATCATTTCTTCTGTCAGGCCGTCGGCGAAGTAGTCCTCGTGAGAGTCGCCGCTCAGGTTCGCGAAGGGCAGCACCGCAAGCATGACGCGTCCGCTCGGAGCACTTCGCGCCATCCACAAACGGATGCCGATGCCAACCGCCGCGACGAACAAGATCGCCGCCAGGGTCCACAACCACGCGGCCCTTCTCGATTTGGCTGGCGGGGTAGCTGTAGGTTCGGCCGGCGTAATCGAAACCGGCGGGATCGCCGGTCCGCTTTCTTCCTTCACTGCGCCCACGAACCGGTAACCGCGTTTGGGTACGGTTTCGATGTAATTGCGGCCATCGGGCGCGTCTCCAAGAACCTGGCGGATATTGAAGACGTGACGCGCCAGATTGCCTTCCTCGATAAACACACCAGGCCAGACTTTCTGCAGCAGCTCGTCTTTCTCCACGATGTGCCCGGCGCGTTCAACCAGCACCAGCAGCGTTTCCAGGTCCTTGGGCGGAATCGACACCGCCTCGCCGTCCCGCCGAAGAACACGTTCTTCAGCGTCGAGACGAAACGGGCCAAATTCGTATATGTGCATGGTTTTCAATGGCGTGGACACAGGAAGAAGCTCTCAATAAATCTTTCAGAACTCCTCAAAGACATTTCAGTATTGCGATGGCAAGTTGTCAGACGAGCGGCCACGCACGGCATCGCGGATGCCCGGAATTCTAGCGCGCTCGCGCGGGGCAAAAACAGGTGCGTGACGCTGATTCGACTCGAAAGGAACAAGCTCATGTCAGGGAAGATTATCAAAAGCGGCAAGAAACCGGTGGCAAGAAAATCTGGCCTCAGCGTAACCGCACAGAAGGTCAGCGTTGCAGCCACCAAGATGCTGGCCTCTAACCACAACGAGAATCTCGCCCTCAAGTCACCCGCGAGCAAGAAAGCGGAAGTAAAGGCGCCGGTAAGGGGAACGAGGATTGCCTCGACAAAGAGGATCGCGGCGAATCACAATGAGATGCTTGTGATTCGCTGATCGCCAGCCACACATGAGGAAACCGCCTGCTCAAAGGCGACGCTGAATACGCGCGGTTCGTGCAAAAGGCTAGAGAGTTCTCGGCGCGAGCCCAGTACCTGCGCGCCGAGAAATGCCTGCTGCATGCCCTGACTCTGGTGCGCGGTTCAAGCGAACAGGCTCCCGCTTTGTGGAACGAGCTGGGCATGGTCTGTAAGTATGCGGGCAAGTTCGATTCCTCAGAGCGGTATTACCGGATGGCGTTGCGGCGAGTTCGCCGGCTTCCGAAATCGCAGGAACAGCAGTGCCTGCTGGCCGACCTTTATCACAACCTCGGCGGGCTGAGACACGCGCGTCGCAACTACCGATCGGCCGAAAACTACGCCTGTAAAGGTCTGAAGATTCGATTGGCAGTTATGCCGTCGCGGCATTTGACGATCGCTTCAGACCGGGCCGCTCTGGGTGCGATTCTGGACGGTCTGGGCCGACACGGTGAGTCGAAAAAACTCTATCTGCAAGCGCTGCGAACTTATTACCGCGAGTACGGCCCCAGCCATCCTGAAATCGCGGTGGTCCTGAATAATATGGCGGCCTCGCATGCTTCGCAGGGACGCTTTCGATGGGCGGAGTTCTACTACTCGGCCGCACTCCGAATGAAACGTCGCGAGCTGGGGAGGTCCCATCCCGATCTCGCCGTGACCCTGAATAATCTCGCGCTGCTGTACAACTCCCGCGGCAGCCATGCCAGAGCTCGCCTGCAGATGCGGCAGGCCGTCGCGATTTTCAACCGCACGCTCGGCAAAACCCACCCCAACACACTGGCGGCGAGGACGAACTTGCGAAACATCATCCGAAATTCCCAGTAACTCTCAAGCCCTTTATTTTCAATAATTCGACGGTTTTGGGAAAACTTCTCAATAACTTTTTCAGAACTCGTCAAAGACATTTCCCGCACCCGTTGGCAGGCTATCGCAATAGCGAGCAGCCGAGGCGCTCACAAGAATCCGCCGCGGCTGATCTCCTTTATTAAAGCGGAGGCTTTTAACAATGAGGATGGCACAACGGCAATTCCGATTTTCCACCATGACATGCATCATGATCGCCCTGTCTCTGGGGGGCGGCACAGCGCAAGCGGCGCACTCCCACCCCATGGCGTCACAAAAGCTCACAAATGCCCAAGGCGCGCTCCTGCAAGCCGTGAGGGAATCCACGGCAAAATATAAAGATGTCTCAGCCGCTGAAGCCGACGGTTATTCACTCCTGTTCGGCTGCGTCACCGGCCCGGACTCAGGCGCCATGGGACTTCACTACGTCAATATGTCGCTGGTTGCCGGCGGCAACGTTGACGCGGCAAAGCCCCAGATCGTGATTTACGAGCCGGCCGCCAATGGTCATCTCAAGCTCATCGGGGCGGATTTCCTGATCCTGGCCGATCCGTGGGACAAAGCGCATCCCGGCCAGGGCGCTCCGCAGCTCATGGGACAACTCTTCCACTACTTCGAAAGTCCCAATCGCTTCGGCCTTCCGCCCTTTTACACGCTGCACGTGTGGGCTTGGAAAGACAATCCGAATGGCGCTTTCGTGAACTGGCACCCGGAGGTTTCCTGCGCCGCGTATTCGGGCGCCACGCAGTAAACATTGTCGCCCGCTCAGGTTGAGATTTTGGCTTGAGCGGGCAGCGCCTTCAAGTTGCACACGATTTTTACTGCTCTCGCAGCGTCCGCATCGGGTCCACGCTCGCCGCTCGAACAGCAGGGATAAGCGCGGCCAGGGCCGAGACGAGCAACAGCACAGCCGTGACAATCAGGAATACTGAAACATCCAGCGGCTTGACGTCATAAAGAACATCTCGAATCAACTTTCCAGCGAACATGGAAGCAGTGGCTCCCAGCACAGTTCCGATCAGCGCCAGAACCAGCCCTCGTCGCAGCACCAACTGCAAGATATTCGAACGCGAAGCGCCTAGCGCCATTCTCAGCCCCAGCTCTCGAACCCTCTCGGACACAATAAAGGAGAGCACGGCGTACAGCCCGATTGCTGACAGCAGAAGAGCGATCGCAGCAAAGCCCGACACCACGGCAGCTTCAAAGCGAGGCTGCGCCGCCAGCTCATCCATGTCGTCGGTAAAGCTGCGGTATTCAAAAACGGGCGGATCTTCGTTTTTCGAATGACGTTCTCGTAACTTTGTGGATCGCCGCTGACCTTCATGACTACCTGAGGGCGCTGGTGTCCAGGATCTTGCGCGAATGGCAGAAAGAACTCAGGTAAATATGGATTCAAGACGTCGCCGTTTCTGGTGTTGCCCACAATACCCACAATCTGCCGCGCAATCCGCGTGTCCCTTTCTTTGTTATCAAATTGCGGCGTGAAGTAGTGCCCGATGGGATCTTTGCCAGGAAAATACGTCTTGGCGAAACTCTGATTGATGACCGCGACCGGCGCTGACTTCGCATCGTTGTCATGCTGATCGAAAATGCGCCCGCGAATGAGTGGAATCGATAAGGTTTCAAAATAACCGGGTTCAACCACCGCATCCGTGGCCGTCGGTATGTTCCATCCTTCGGTGGGGAATCCGGCAATGAAGCAGTTCGTCCATGAAGGGCCGCGAAACGGAACTGGATGGCCCGCACCGACCTTCTCAACTCCCGGAAGCGCCGCCAGCGACGGCAACAGCTTGTCGTAAAACCGGACCTTGCTTGCATCCGGATAGCGGTACTTCGTCAGGGCAACATCGAATGCAACCGTGTGAGTGTCGAAGCCGGGGTCGACGACCAGAACTTTGATCACAGTGCGTATGAGCAATCCGGAGCAGATCAGCAAAGTGAAACCCAGAGCAGTTTCCGCCACAACCAACGCGTGATGAACTCGATTGCGTCGACGGCCCGCTGTTATCGTGGTTCCTCCATCTCTCAGGCTCGACGCCGGATCTGATCGCGACATTTTCCAGGCGGGAATAAGTCCAAAGACCAGCGCGGTAGCCATGGACAGAACGATCGCGAATGTGAGCACGCGCGCATCGAGCGAAACCGCGTATACTCTCGGCACGTCGCCCGGCATGAAACGAAGCCCGGTTCGCAACAACGCTACAGACATGGGAATGCCCAAAGCTCCGCCGGCAAATGCAAGCAGCAGTGCCTCTACCAGCAGCTGGCGCAAGACTTGAAACCGGCTCGCTCCCAAAGCGGTGCGGATGGCGATTTCCGGCTGTCGTCCGTTCGCGCGCGCCAGCAGCAGTCCCGCTACGTTCGCGCATCCGATGATCAGCACCGTTCCCACCGCGGCTAACAAAAGCACGAGCGCTGTGCGCGCGTCCCCGACTGACTCTTCGAGCAGCGGCGCAACCGAAACCCCTGGCCGATAACTGTTTTCGTTGTACTCCTGCGCCAGGCTGCGTTGGATCGCATTCATGTCAGCCAGCGCCTGTTTGGCGTTGGCCGACTTCTTGATCCGCCCGACGATGGATAACCGGTCCTCAAGTCTTACGGAAGTGAGCGGCGACTTTCCTTCCGCATCTGCAGCGAACGTCGCCCAGAACTCGACCGGATCGCCCACCGGAAAGTGAAACCCCTCAGGCATGACTCCAACAACGGTGGACGGCTCATCGCTGATCTTCACCGTCTGGCCGATCACATCCCGCGACGATGCGAAATCCGACACCCAGAGTTCATGGCTGAGAATGACAACCCGGTGCCCCGGCCGTTCCTCTTCGTCGGTAAATGTCCGCCCGAGCGCCGGAGCAACTCCCAGTGTCGAAAACAAATTTGCCGACACACGGGAGCCCGGAATAACCCGAGCGCCTTCACCGTTCATCTTGCTGAAGAGCCGCTCGATCCGATCAGTGGAAGAAAGCGATTGAAATGTGTGGTTGCGCTGTCGCCAGTCGAAAAAATTGGGATAGGAACTGCCAATTTGGTACGCTCCCCCCGGATTCGTCGGCGCCACGCCCGGCGGAAACTCCAACGTCCTGATCGCGACCAACTGCTCTGATTCAGGGAAAGGCAACGGCCGCAAAAGAATGCCGTACACAAGGCTGAAGATCGCCGTCGTCGAGCCAATTCCAAGAGCCAGCGTCAGCACGACAGTGATCGTGAATCCCGGGCTGCGCCGAAACTGCCGACCGGCAAAGGTTATGTCCTGCGGCACCGACATCGTAGGCCAGTATTAGAGCATAGGTACGTCGCGATGACATTTCGTATTTTGTGATCATCAAAATACGAATTTAGCCTCAGGATACCTCGGCAGGCCTACTCAATCAGGTCTCACAGTTCGTTGCGCTGTCGTGAACGGTTTTGCAAAGGTACGTGGCGTATTATGCCTAGCGGGTCGGAGGCGACATGAAAAAGATAGAGCGCATATTCGTCGGCGAGAGAGGCTTGCGGTCTGGTTGGAGGTTTCTGCTTTTTGCAGTTCTCTATGTGTTCGCCGGTAAAGCGGCATTCTGGCTCGTGACCAAGCTGGGATATGTGAGTCCGAAAGATTGGCAGTGGGGCAACTTTCTATTCGAGGAGGTCATGGATTTCGGTTTGGCTGTGCTGGTTGCGTTTGCAATCTCGCTAGCCCTAAAAGAGAAATTCTCAAGCTATGGTCTACCTTTCACTGCCGACGCCGGCAAACTACTCGCCAAGGGATGGATTTGGGGATTCGTGCCTTCTGCGATCATTTTAATTCCGCTTTTTGCAACGGGGGCGTGTTCCTATCACGGATTGGCGCTGCAAGGGGGAGAGCTTCTCAGGTCAGCCATAGGATGGGCTGCGGCCATGTTGGCGCTTGGATTCGCAGAAGAGTTCGTCTTTCGAGGGTTCACGTTAAAGACTTTGGCAGGCGGAATGGGCTTCTGGCCAGCGGCGATTTTGTTATCGGCGATCTTCGGGATCGTACACCTCTTGAAGCCTATGGAGAATTGGATTGATGCGGTGAGTGTTGTCCTTTACGGATTACTCTGGTGCCTGATGTTAAAACGAACCGGCAGCTTATGGTTCCCGATAGGATTTCACGCAGCGTCTGATTATGCCGATATGATCGCATTTGCCGAACCAAACACCGGCAATAACGGGCAGCCGATTCCAGGACATTTACTCGAGATTCGCTTTCACGGACCGGATTGGCTGACTGGTGGGCCGCGTGGGACTGAAGCCAGCCTCTTGGTTTTTGTGATTCTCGCCGGATTGTTCTATTTGTTTAACCGAGCCTATCCCGCACAAACCGCTAACGAAAAGATAGTCGCTCATGCAATAAGCTAAGGGCAAGTGGCCCGAACACCAGTCCGGCAACTGCCCGTGACCATCTCAAGAGTCGATTGCCGTGAACCGACACATCTCAGCCTTCGCCCACCCTGTCTCTACTTCCTCAGCACCACATGCAGCGCCTCCTCCGACGCAACATGCTCCACACACCGATACCCAAGCGCAGCCAGATCGAGGCCCGCGAACAAGTTCTCGCCTGAGCCCATGACGACCGGCCGAAATACAAGGTGCAACTCATCCATGAGCCCCGCCTTGAGATACTGCCGGATCGTCGCCACTCCGCCACCGATTCTCACGTCTTTGCCCCTGCCCGCTTCTTTCGCGCGCTGCAGAGCCGACTCGATTCCGTCAGTTACAAAGTGAAACGTCGTCCCGCCCTTCATCTCCAGCGGCTTGCGCTTGTGGTGAGTCAGCACGAATGTCGGCACATGATAAGGAGGTTCCTCGCCCCACCAGCCTCGCCACGAGTCGTCGGGCCAAGGACCACGCACCAGTCCAAACATGTTCCGGCCCAGAATCCACGCGCCCACGTTTTCCATTCCTCGCCGCGCCCACTGATCATCGACACCAGTTGAGCCGCCTTCCTGCGCCTGCATCTGCTTCCAGGTGCGGGTGGAGAAAAACCACTCAAACAACTCAGGGCCGCGAACTCCAAGAGGATTCTCAAGGCTCTGATTGGGCCCCGCGCCATAACCATCAAGCGAAACTGCGAAACAGCTAACGCGTACTTTGGACATTTCTCTACTCTAAGTGAAAGACTGTGGGACGTAATCCCACCCTCGATTTCACCCTTGGACCCAACCTGGACGGTTATGGTTGCCCGGCGCGCGGTCATGAGCGGCTCTTCCCAATGTCGTAATGCAGAACCTCTTCCTCTACGTCGAAAAACAATGTTGCATTTTGTGTAGTGAATCAACCGTGAAGGTCTTGCTGTTACGATCCAGGGTTAGACAGTCCGTCGTATCTTGGATGGCGCCGGCCTTCCAGGCCTGCGATCACTGGCTGCTCTTTGTGATTGGGCTTTAGCCCCTGAGGTCCCTCAGCGGCTAAAGCCGTCGAAATTGGCATCTTTACCGCAGCGCTGGAAGCGCTGCGCCACCCAAAAGCGTGAAGCAGAATCCGTGCCGGGCGTCAGCAACAGAACCGCTGACGCCCGGAATTGTCTCGCTATTCCGCAGGTGCGATCTCGCGCACGAACCCGACCGCAACGGTTCGGATGGGCAAGGTTCGCGTGCGATAGTCCGTGCAGTACAGCACGTCCAGCCTCATCGGACGTACTGCACCGCCATAAGTACAGGAGATCGCACGCCGCGCATTTGCCGCGTACTGCATGTGCGCGTAGAAGCAATTCCTGCAGAGCGGTTCAGGCTTTGGTGCGCGGATCTTGCGAAAAGCGGCGCAAATGCTTTCGCGGGTGATCTGCCAAACGAAGACAATGAACACCGTGAAGACAATGTCGTACATGCGACCTCCTTTCAATGATTGCGACTTGAGGTCACAAATTGTGACCTCAAGTTTCGATTAACTGCAAGGCGGGCAGCGAGGGCGCCCATTCGACGCCCTCGCTGCGCTCGGTGCTCAGGGCAGGCTCCGCCCAGACTAGTTCACCCAGCCGCTTCCCTCCAGCGCGCGGATGTACTCGATGACTGAATCGGACCAGCCATCGATGTGCGTCCACTTGCCGTAGCCGATGCCGTTCTTGTAGCTGGCTACGTTGATGACGTAGCCAGAGCTGCGGCCCGATACACCTGGGCCGCCGGACGGGCGAGGGCGCCCGTCCCCACGTGTGTCGTGCCCACGTGTGCCATCTGGCGCGGGCACAGTGTCGTGTGGCTGCTCGTCGGTGATCACGATCAGGCGATCGTACTTCTCGTTCGCGTTCAGCTTCTCGACCGCCTTGCCAAGATACGTGGCTCCGTGCTGCTGCGAGCGATCGATTGCATCGCGCAGCGCGAATCCCCGACGTGCCGGCACCTCCACCAGATCGTTCGAGAAAGAGAAGACTGCAACCTTCTCGGCGATCTCGCGCAGAAGCACGGCCAGGCCGTACGCTGCGTCGGTGCGCTGCATCTCGGAACGGCGAGAGAGCGCTGCCGTCATCGAGCCCGAAACGTCAACCAGCACGATGGTCTTGCCGGGCAGCTTCTCGGCTGTCGCGACCGATTTCAGCATCGCCCGCTCGAGCGCCTCTTCCCACTGCGGAGCGTAACGCGCCGCGGCCAGGAAGCGGAACGGGAGCACACGCGCGGTGCTCATCTCGCGAAGAGCGTTGAGCACCAGCGACTCGTCCACTCCAGCGTCCTTCATGTTGCGAAGGTTGCGGAGCAGGGCGAGCGCGCCCAGCTTCTTCTCGCGGAGCAGGCGCTCCCAGGCCTCGCGCTTGGCGTCATTACGAGCGAGCGTCCCGCTCGCGCCAGACGAAAGCGCAACTTCCCAGGTGTCGGGCGTGGTGAGGCGTCCCCAGATGAGGCGCTTCCACACGGCCGCCTGGGCCTCGTTGCGCGGCTTGGCGTGGCAGAGGAACAGCACGTCCCGCAGCTTGATGGGCCCGCCGCGGTCGTACTTGGCGAGCTGATACTCATCGAACTTCGGGAACGCTGCCGCGAGTCCCTTCTTCACCTGGCCGGAGAGCGGCACACGTCCGTCCTTCCAGTAGATGGCGATGAACTCGGCGAGCTCGTCGGCACGCTGGATGACGCGGGCGAGCGTCTCCGAAACCGGCGCGCGGTGCGTCTTGTGACGCGCCATCTCGCGGACGAGCAGAAGCGGCGCATGGCGCAGCTTCATCTGCTCGCGCGCTTCGACGGCGAGCGCTGCCACTTTCTCAGCCGCGACCTTCGGCACCAGCTCGGCGATGCGGCCTGCGATCTCGACCCCGTCCTCGTAGAACTGGCTCTCCCAGAGCAGGCAGGCGAGGACGGATCGACGCAGCTGGAGCTCGGGCGAGATGTGGCGCGCCGGGGCACCCTCGTGGGTGCGAGGTGCGGTGTTGAGGTTGAGTTTGTTTAGGCGGGCCATGGTTTTCTCCTTTCTAGAACCCGTCGTTCGTCGTACGTCGTTCGTCGTTCGCAAAAGCCTAGTCGTCGGTCGTCGGTCGTCGGAAAACCGCAAATCCGCCGGGGAATTTGCGACGACGGTATTGTTCATTGCTCTACCCACTGAGCTACATGACCGAAGCCATGGCAGGACTCGAACCTGCGACCGAAGTAACCCTCGTCTTCACCACCGGCGAAACTTTATGCTGAGACCTTGCTTTCTGTCTCAGCTACATCAACTCGCGATTCTCCTTCCACCAGACCGAGCAGCAGGCCTTGAAACTCGGCCATGGTTTCCGCGGACCGCGAGACTTCGAGAAATTCTTTTGCCTCAGCCTCCGAGGAGCGCGGAAAGAACCTGCGATAAAGTTCAACCTTCTGCCGATCGCTTGCCTTTCCCAGATACAGCCGGTAATCAATGCGGCCCGGACGAAGCAGGGCTTGATCCAGCTTCTCCACATGATTTGTTGTCATCACGAACAGAACGCCGGTCGGGGCGTAAAAACCGTCGAGCACATTTAACAGTCCCGACAACGTTACGCCGTTCTGCGACGCGTTCGGTTTTGTGTCCGCTGTGCCGGTCGAATCTGCTCGCGTCTGGCTGCTCTTCATGCAGTCAATATCTTCGAACAGCAGAACCGAGTTCGCGGGCACCTGATTCACTGCCGACATCAAACTACGATCGTTGAACTCAGTCAGGTTCGCGGTGTAAATCGACAAGCCAAAGTGCGCGGCCAGCGCCGATACCAGCGAAGTCTTCCCTGTTCCAGGCGGTCCGTAAAACAGATAGCCGCGATGGTACGGAATTCCCAGTCGCTGGTAGCGAAGTTTCGATTTACGAAATTTTGTGATGTCCTCCATTAGATGTTCTTTCTCGCCTGGCTCCATGACTACGGAATCCAGCAGGCGCGGCGCGTAGCCTTCGACGTAATCCCAACCGTCGTTGTAGGTGTACAGATACGACTGCACTCCCTGACGGCGCAGGTGGCACGCGACTACGTCGTCGACGAACTGCTTGAGCAGATCACGCTTGCGCCCCAGCGTTCGGAAGGTCAGAGACTCGACACGCCGCGCGATGCGCTCGTGTGTGGGCTCGGTTCGCGAGAACCACACCTCGAATGGTCTGCCTCCATACCAGAACCAGTGCTTGCCGGGCGCCGGGATCATGGCGATACGTTCGTTCCGGACAGTCGTGTCGAGATCGAGGTTCCTGATTCTCGCTAGAAACTTCTGCTCCAGGAACCACTCCTTGACCCACACGAACGCCGCGTCATCATCAGTGACGGTGATGATCATGGTGGTCTGGCGAACGATCCAGTACCAGACGGTCTCCGGGATGCTGCGCAGCCAGACGGTGATGCCGCCGATGATCATGAGCAGCAAGCCGCCCGAAGCGAATTGGTTCTGGCCACTCAGTAAATTTTTTAACAAGTCGTGCATTACGTTTCGTTTTCTAACCGGCGCGTGGCCGGGGTTATTGCTCGACGGGCGAGACGCCCGTCGCTCCACAATCGTTAAGGGCCGGGGAACAAGCGACAACGGAACATTAGGTGCTCTACCCACTGAGCTACACGGGCTTGATTCCCGCGGCAGGATTCGAACCTGCGACCACCCGCGTTTCAAGCGAAGTAACCGTAGTCTTCACCACCGGCCAAGTTTTTACATTCTGCGCACTTCCTTCTTCCATTTGGAAATGCGTTCGTGGATGGTTTTCACCTCATCACGACTGCATTGGCGTTTGTTGACAGCCACGCGGTTACGTCCCCAGGTCAATTGCACCTGCCGGCGCTGAACGACATCCCACATCGTGCGCGTCGCGTCATAGCGTCCTACATCAATGTTGTCGTAAGTCACGAAGTACAACTGACTGTCGATCAACTTGAAACTGCGAGCGCAATCGATTTGGACTTCGTCAATCTCCTGTCGCAGCAGCCGCTGCTTCTTCCGATGGCGGGCGCTTGGTCTTTGCACGAAACACAGCAGCCCGGTTCGTCGGTTCACATAGAATCCGAATACTTCACATCCCCGCGGATACGCGTACACCTTGCGATCTGGTCCAATCCAGCAGTCAGTCTCGACCATGGACTCAAGATGCTCGAAAATGTGACGCCCGGTCACCTTGCGCACATCCAGAGCCTGCCGCAATTCGCCGAACACCTTATCCCACGGACGTCCCAGGTTGCTGCGCAAAAATCCTTGTAGCGGCCCAAGCACATCGCTGAACCATTTGTGGTCGTGTCCATATTGGCGTCTCGGGCCGACGAAGCGAATTTCGGCTGATCGTCGTAGTCGGAATCCGGGATGTAAACGAGGCGCTGGCTCCACTTGCGATTTCGGCGCGTGCTGCCGTGTCGCTCGCGCTCGACAACGATTTTGTGCATGTCGTCACGCATTCATTGCTCTACCTTCCTAAGCTCAACACGACTAAAGCCGTGCCCTTCCCAACATCAAAACCTCGCCGGGGAACCTGCGAGAAGAGTGCGACTCGGGGCTCGATATCTTCAGGTAGTTTTTTGGTTCGAGGCTACGCCTCTCTCCCTGAAGCTCTGGTCCTCCGGCAGGGCCGCTACCCTGCGCGTCGTTCGTTTGGAGCGAAGTATCTCTTCTCTTTCACCACCGGCGAAAATTAGAGTTCTCCGTTGCCTTGCAACCGCGAGAGACGTAGCGGAGCTACGTCTCTACGGATGCTATTTGCCATCCCAACCGACCGCGTCCATCGCGGGCGTCAAAATCTCGCCGCGAAGTTCATGTAGCATTTCTTGCAGCGGCAATAGTTGTTCTTTGCCCGCCAACTGCCGCGACATCAAGCGATGTGCGAGCACCACGTTCACTGCCGCACTCAGGTTCAAACAAAAGTGTGCGGGTATGTGCACGAAGCGGTGACATAAACGCCGAACGACTTGCGGCACTTTACCGTCTTCCGGCCCGAACACATACAACGCGTTCTCGGGATGATCGAACGTGGTCAGCGGCTCGCTGTTTTCATACACCTCGACGCAGACCGGCGTGACATCGTCAAACAATTCAAGCGGTCGCTGATCATTCACGAACTGCACACTCTTGTACCCTTTCATCCGCTCTTCGCGCGGCAGTCGAGAGTATTTCGAGAGGTCAATTCGCGATCCGGTCCACACCAGCGATTCGACGCCGAAACATGAACATGCACGAATCGTCGCGCCGACGTTGTGCGAGAACTTCGGATCGATCAAAACAACTCCTGGCGCGCGCATATTTCCTCTCCTCTGCCGAGCTGCGCTCGGCTGGACAGGCGGGCCGCCTGTCCCGCACGGTTCTTGCAAAATTATGGGTCAGGGAACAAGCGGTCACGGCTAGGGCTTGCGCCCATGGGGAGTCGAACCCCCAGCCCGAAGGCTGTTCTGCCGAAAGAAGTATCCGTGGCCAAACACCACTGACCTTGTACTCCCTCGAAACTAGAAGCCGAGCTGCGCTCGGAGGACGGGTGAGGGCACCCGTCCCTACGTGTTCATTGCTGGGGGAATGAACGACAGCGGTTTATCTGCCATCGGCAGTCGATTGACAGTCGAAGTAACCGCAGTCTTCGCCACCCAGCGATAGAGATCCTTCACCGCAACTAAGCGCGGCTTAGGATTCGCTAGCAGACTCTCATTCGCCGCGTTGCGACGAATTCATGCCTGCTAAACAGCTCAAGTTATTGGTTTTGCGGGAAGAGCGCCGGCGAGATCGGCTTAGTTGCTTGCGGTCAGCGCGACCAGATGCGACGCCCTAAAGCAACTGGGCGAACTCAATCGCCGAAGTTGCCCGCTTAGCGTTTTGATTGTGAAATCCGCCAAATTCGGGCGTCCTTTCGTAAGAAGATGTTAGAAGATGCCATGACTACAAATTTTTTGCAAGAGGAAATCGCAAAATTTTTGGGGGATCATCGAACTGGTTTCCTTCGTTGCCGCGCAAGCAAAGTCAGCGAATCGTCGATTGAATGATTCTGACGCGTTCAAGTAGTGATGCTGGTTGTACTTGGACCAATTCGAAGCCCAGGCTTCGATAGGTTTCTTCGTGAATTTTTTCGAAGCGCAAGCTTTCCTCAAAGGTGATTCTTCGCGCATTGGTGGGAGCGATGAAACCGAGGTTTTGTATGAAGAAGACGCGGGACTCGAAGATTGCTTCGTTCTGAATGCGATCCAGTTCGCTGGTGAGGAGCTCCGAAAATGGATAGCCGAGATACCTGGCCAAAGCCGCGGTGCAGACGACGGAACGGTCGTGGAATTGCATTTTTCCGGGAAGGCACGAAGCCTGGTCCTGACGTTGTTTTTGCACAGTGACGATTGCGTCGATGAACGAGGGATCCGTCCATGGTTCGGGGACGCCGCGGGCTTGGGCCGTGGCGATGACGTCGGTGGCAGCTTCTTCAACTACGGGGAACCCCTCGCGCTCGAGCTGGCGGATGATGGCTGTCTTGCCCGAACCCGGGGCACCGGTGAGGATGAATCTTTTCAAATGACTTCCCTGCGAGGCGAATTTCTCAGGAGCACTTGACTATGGCATACGCCTGGGGCATCTTCAAAGCCCGAGGTCCATACCGTATCTCGGACGCAATTCTCAGACGATCAACATGAAGACCCAATTCACACTGATCAGCTGGTCAGCTCTGCTCGCTGCCGCAGTTGTGACGTCCGCTGCTCAACTCGGGCCTGAAGCCGAGAAGGGTTTGTGGCACGCGCAGTGGATCACGGCGGCGAACGCGCCACAGCGGGATGGAGTGGTGCTGCATTTCAGGAAGGTTTTCGAACTGTCGCAAGTACCGGCGCATTTCGTGGTGCGAGTCAGCGCGGATAATCGTTTCATTCTTTCGGTGAACCAGCACGAAGTGGGACGCGGCCCGGCGCTGAGCGATCTGGCGCATTGGAAGTATGAAAATTACGATCTTGCGCCGATGCTGCATCCGGGACGGAACGAACTGGCGGCGACGGTGTGGAATTTCGGCGCGTTGACGCAACTGGCACAAATCAGCGATCGTACTGCGTTTGTCCTGGCTGCTGAAGACGAAGCTCAGCGCATCGTGGATACGGATGAGACCTGGGAGGTTGAGGAAGATAAAGGCGTGCAGGCGCTCGCCACGCCTGTTGCGGTGTTGAGGTCTTATTACGTCGCCGAACCGGCGGAACGCATTGATGGAGCCGGGTTCGATTGGTCATGGAATGACGCTTCTTCGTCGCACGTTCATTGGGCAAAGGCGGAAGCGATCGGCAACGCTGTTGAGCGCGGGGCTGTGCTGCAGAACAATAACTGGGAATTGATCGCGGATTCTTTGCCGCCCATGCAGATGGAATTGACGGCGGTTGGGCATGTGGTCCGCAGCTCGGGTGTAGAAGCTTCAGGCAACTTCCCTGATGGGATTTTGGAAATTCCAGCGCACACGAAAGCGACGCTTCTGGTTGACCAATCGCATTTGACTACGGCATATCCAGAGGTGACGGTGAGTGGCGGCACTGGGAGCACGATTCGCCTTACGTATGCCGAGGCTCTGGTCAATGACAAGGGCGAAAAAGGAAATCGGAACGAGGTCGCCGGCAAGCACATCGTCGGCATCTTTGATGAGTTTGTGCCGGATGGCAGTAGCGGCAGGAAGTTCATGCCTCTGGGGTGGCGGACGTGGCGTTACTTGCAATTGGACGTGAGCACTGGCGACGAGGCTCTCCGGATCGACAAGCTGCGATCCTGGCTTACGGCTTATCCGTTTGAGGAGCGCGGAAGGTTTGAGTCGGATGATCCGTCTCTCGCGAAGATCTGGGAGATCGGCTGGCGCACTGCGCGCCTTGATGCGCACGAGACGTACATGGACACGCCCTACTGGGAGCGAATGCAGTACATCGGAGATACCCGCATTCAAGCTCTGATCTCGTACACTGTGGCGGGCGATGACCGGTTGGCGCGCCAGGCAATTCAGGCTTTTAACGATTCGCGCATTCCTGATGGCATCACTCGCAGCCGGTATCCATCTTCGGTGGTGCAGATTATTCCGACATTCTCCTTGCTCTGGGTTGGAATGGTCCACGATTTCTGGTTGTATCGCGGAGATACCGACTTCGTTCGAGCGCAACTCGCCGGAACGCGAAGCGTGCTGGACTGGTTCGTCAGCAAGCAGAGGCAAGACGGGCTGCTCGGGCAAATTCCGTGGTGGCCGTTTGTGGACTGGGGAAAAGATTTTGGTTTTGGAGTTCCGCCGCAAGATGCGGATGGCGGCTCGTCGATTGTGACGCTGCAGTACATCGAAGCGCTTCGTTATGGGATTGCGCTGGAATCCGCGTTTGGGGATTCGGTTCGCGTGCAACGCTATCGTGAAGCAGAATCGCGAGCGGTTGATGCAGTACGAAATTCATGCTGGAACGACAGCTATGGCTTGCTCGCCGACACACCTGCGCAGAAGCACTACAGCCAGCACGCCAACATTCTCGGAGTCTGGCTGGATGTGATTTCACCGGAAAAGCGGAAAGACGCTCTCAACAAGATCTTCTCGACGACCGATCCGGGATTTGCGGCGCATGGGCCTGTGCCGCAGATGACTGCCGCAACTTACTATTTTCGTTTCTATCTGGCGCGTGCGCTGGACCATGCCGGAATGGGCGACAAGTATCTGTCTTTGCTTAAGCCCTGGCATGACATGGTTGACCTGGGCCTAACTACGTGGGCTGAACAGCCGGAGCCGACCAGATCAGATTCGCATGCCTGGAGCGCGCATCCGAATTATGATTTTCTGACCATCGTCGCGGGAATCCGGCCGAAGACGCCTGGTTTTGCGAGTGTGAAGTTAGAGCCTCATCTCGGCACTTTGAAACATGTTGCTGCGGCGCTTCCGACTCCGCGCGGGACAATCGAGGTGAAGTACAGCGCGAGTGCAAACGGCGTCGCTGCTGAGATCGGCCTTCCCCCGAACACGACGGGCGAACTGGTGTGGAAAGGAAAAGCCCTGAATCTGCATTCGGGGTATCAGCAGTTGCAATTGCCGTGAAATTTTTCCGATGACTACAACCGCTCAGGTGCCCAATCCAGTACTCGCCGCGGAGGCCCCAGTTCCCGGAGCCGGCCATCATTACATCTGTCATCATCCGCTTTGGCAAAATCTTTTGGCGCGTCCAGGTCAAGTCTGTTCTGGCCCAGCTTCCATCGAGGAACGCATGCCGCGTCAGGACCTCGAGTGTTTATCATCGTGGGTATTCTGCCGAAGATATTGACTTCCTCGTTGCTTACATCTTTTCGAAAGACGTTTGGTACATCTTCCCCGTCGAGGCCATTGAGAACCGCGAATCCGTTTGCCTCCGGCCCGATTCAGAAAAGTGCCGCTTCGTCCAATATCGCGAAGCCTGGGACTTGATGAAGCCAAAATCCATCGCCCCCGCGACGATCGCCAGCCGTCCCGCCGAACCGTCGGCAACAGCGACTGGAGCCTGAAACCTAAGCCTAGAGCCTAGTCTGCCCTAACCTGGAGCACAAAAATGAGGCCGACACGCACGCGCCACACGTGTGCCCGCCAGTGCCTGAAGCCTGACGCCTGAAGCCCGACGCCTGTTTGTCAACGTCTGGTCACTTTCCCTGACTCGTGGAATGGAATCTTCCCCAGCCGGGTTTCATCCAATATGGCCAGAGAGAAAGCAGTCCCTTCCGATGTGTTGACGGCGGCTTTGGTACCCTTTAGGGCTGCCTACCAAGGTAACTTTTGACACCCTTGGAACGGCCGCAATTAGTACAACGAAAAGAGGTTTACGCCGCATCAGACTGAGTGCGGCCGGAAAAGGCAACTTGACCGACGCGAGACGACTACAGGGCGAAAAGCTCACAGAAGCAGAGGCAATTGAGCGGGCGAAGCAGGGGGATGGAGAGGCGTTTCAGTTCCTCTACAACCTGCATAAGCGCCGTGTGTATTCGCTCTGCTTGCGCATGACGGGAAACACGGCCTCCGCGGAAGACCTGACCCAGGAGGCTTTTCTGCAGTTGTTTCGCAAAATCGGCACCTTTCGCGGCGAGTCCGCCTTTTCCACCTGGTTGCACCGGATGTCGGTAAACGTCGTCCTGATGCAACTCCGGAAGAAAAGCCTTCCCCTGGTTCCGATCGACGAGACCATGGAAGGCGACGAAGATGGCAGCGTACGCAAGGAACCAGGAGCGCCGGATGAGCGGCTGACTGGCTCGATTGACCGGCTGCAACTGCAAAGAGCGGTTGACGAGCTACCACCTGGTTATCGTACGATCTTTGTACTGCACGACGTAGAAGGCTACGAGCACAACGAGATTGCGGGTATCGTCGGGTGCTCGATCGGAAACAGCAAGTCACAGCTGCATAAAGCGCGCATCAAGATGCGGGAGCTCCTCCGGGCAGGTAGAGCCGAAAAGGCCGGAAAAAGATGAGGAGCCAGACGGAGCGATATCTTGACGGACGCGTGGCGCGGGAGTCGCGCCGTTTCGGGGAGAGAGGCTGTAATGACCTGCGGTGAATTCGAGCACGTTCTGCCTGAGTATCTCGAGGGTTCCCAAAGCCCCGAGCAGCAGGCGCATCTGAAATCGTGCGCGGCGTGTTCGGATCTCTTAGCTGACCTGAATTGCATCTCTTCGCAAGCGGTTCTTCTGCGCGAGACTGACGAGCCGAACCCCAGAGTGTGGAACTCGATTGAAGCCCAACTTCGCCGCGAAGGGCTGATTCATGATCCTGTGATCGCGAGGCCTTCGTGGCGCCAGACATTCCAAAGCTGGCGGGGCGCATGGCTGATTCCCGCTGCTGCCGCGCTGATCATCGTCGGCGCAAAGCTTTATCATCCGGTTCATATCGGAGACCGCGAGGCGGTGGTGCGGCCCCCGGTTTCCACACCTGCGAAGCCAGAAGCGAAAGTTTCAGCCGTGGATGCGGCCATCCTGAGCACGGTGGCGGCGCGTCCGCCGGCGCAACGAGCGTCGTATCAAACCGATCTTGATCACGCCAATGCTTATATCCGCGACCTTGAACAATCGGTCCGCAACGATCCAGGCGACGTTTACAGCCAGCAATTGCTGATCAACGCTTACGAACAGAAACAGATGCTCTACGATCTGGCGGTGGACCGCGGAATGGGCGAGCAATGAAACTGGGGAGTGAGTCTATGAGCGCCGGCAAATACACAGCGGGAGCGATGGCGATGGTGGTGCTGGCGGGCGCGGCGTTCGGCGCAGGCCCGGTGCGGAAAGACCTGCACTATAAGGTCGGCAAGCATTCCATGGTTTCGCTGAATAATCAGTACGGCGCGATCAGAGTTAAGGCGGGAGTTCCGCACCAGATTGCTGTCAGCGCCCTGCTTCATTCCAACAAAGTTGAAGTGGACGAGAGCCGTAGCGGGAACCGGATCAATTTGGTGTCGCATGTGCTGCCTGGATCTGACCAGGCGAGCGCGACGGTGGACTACGAACTGACGGTACCGCCGGATGCGAGCCTGACCTTACATTCCGGCGATGGTTTGATCCATGTTGAAAATATCCATGGCGACCTGATGATGGAAGGAAACAACGCGCCCATTGAGGTATTGGAGTGCGGCGACGGTCATATTCACATCCGTACGCTCGACGGCAAGGTCAGCCTGACGAATGTTCATAACGGGCACATTGAAGTCGGTTCAATGGGCGGCGACGTGGTTTTGAGCGCGGTTGACGGCCCCTTCGTTAAGGTCAACTCGAACAGCGGAAGGATCCAGTATGACGGGGACTTCGCTGATTCGGGAATCTATGATTTCTCCAGCTACACCGGGAACATCGAAGCCCTGGCGCCACCGACGGCTTCCATCGACGTTCTGGCGCGCTCGAATAACGGACTGGTGCAGAGTGACTTTTCGCTCGAACCCAAGCACACTCCTTTTGCGGCCAAGGTAGGCAGTGCCTTCGCAGGCACCCTGGGCAAGGCCGCTTCCTCGGTTAACCTGTTCTCCTTCAGTGGTAAAATCCACCTCAAGAAACGCCAAAACTAGCCTCGATTGCAACAGAATGAAAGCTCCGGCAGTGGTGTGACCGCTGTGGCCCTGGTCGGCTTTATGGGCGCGGGGAAAACCACTGTGGGACAGGAACTGGCTCGCAGGCTGAACTGGCGTTTTCATGACCTGGATGACCTGATCCAGGCAACGGAAGGCACGAGCATCGAGCAGATTTTTCAGCAGCACGGCGAAAAGGCCTTCCGCGAGGTGGAGCGCCGCATCTTAGCCTCGGCGCTTACGAATCACAGTTCAGCTCTAGTGTTGGCGCTTGGCGGAGGCGCGTTTGTGGACGTGGAGAACCAGATACTGCTGTCGTCCTCAGGTGTGGCGGCGGTGTTTCTTGAAGCGCCGGTGGAGGAATTGTTCGAACGGTCGCAACAGCCCGAGGCGGTGCGTCCGTTGCGGCGGAGCCGCGATCAGTTCTGTGCGTTATACGAGAAGAGACGGCCGGAGTACGAAAAGGCCGCGATTCGCGTACAGACGTCGGGCAAGAAGATCGGCGCAGTTGCAGAGGAGATTATTCAAGCATTGAAATTGAACCCGGGAGAGGGAGATTGAATATTTTTCGGCATTTTGCGCGTTGCGTGTTAACGGTAGGCGCGATCGCTATTGTTGCCAGCTTTGCGGCGGCGAAGGACAAAGAATCAGTCGAGAACACCGTCGATTCAGGATCGTTCGGCGTGTTCAATGGTGAGCATCGGGTTGCGACGGAGACCTTCACGATTTCGCAGGGGGCGCAGGGAACACTTGTGACTTCGGAATTCAAGTCGGAACAGGGCGAGCAGAAGGCGCAACAATCCTCCCGTCTGGAGTTAACGCCCTCAGTTGAGCTTCGCGAATACACCTGGAAGGAACTGCTTCCCGAAAAAAACCAGGTCACCGTCACACCGAACGATACTTTCCTGATTGAACGTTTCAGCGCCGGCGACAAGCAGCACGATCAAAATTTTCTGCTCCCGCCTTCGACCACGATTCTTGACGATTATGCGTTTATCCATCGCGAACTGCTGGCGTGGAAATATCTGCATACAGCGTGCAAGAGCGAAAAAGGGAGCTTGGGTTGTCCCAAGGGCCAAAAGGTCCAGTTCGGAACGCTGAATCCCCACGAGCGCAGTTCGATGGCGGTAAGCATCGAGTTTGGCGGAGTCGAGAAGGTGACGATCCGCGGGAAACAACAAGACTTGAGCAGGTTCACTCTCCATGCAGAAACCGGAGACTGGGCGTACTGGCTGGACGGTCAACTGAAGCTGATCCGGCTGCAGAGTGATGGCGGGACGGAAGTGGTGAGGGACTAGGCTAGTTAGTGAAGAGTGGAAGGTTTCGGGTTTCAAGTTTCGGGTTTCAAGGTTTCAAAGTCAAATCTATCAAGAACTTCGAAACTTGAAACTTGAAACCTGAAACCCGAAACGCTCCCCAAAATCGGCGAAGGTTAAAAATGTCATTGCTTGATGGCCGTACGACGCGGGTTCTGTTTACGGCTGCGGTGTTCACGGTTGCGATTGGGTTCCTTTATGTTGCGCGCCACACACTGATTGCCTTCCTTTTTGCGGTGTTTTTCGCCTACCTGGTTGATCCTGCCGTTTCACGGGTTGAGAAATGGACTAAAGGACGAGGCAGTGGAATCGCCATCATTTATGTTCTGATTGTTCTCTTGCTCGGAGTCTTCTTCTTCCTTGTGGGGCCGAAGATCGGCCATGACACGCAACGGCTGACTCAATCCCTCCCCTCCCTTCTGGAACGAGTTACCAGCGGAGAACTGGCGGAGCAGATCGGCGCGCAACATGGATTGAGCGTCGCTACGCGGCGTCAGTTGGCTAACTTCCTTGCGTCGCATCGAGACGACCTGCTGCGGCTTGCCGGCCGCGCGGGGTCGCGCGTGGCGGAGGCGGCGCAGCAGTCGTGGCTGTTGATTGTGGTCCCGATCCTTGCGGGATTTTTTCTGAAAGATGGGCGCTCGTTCAGCCATGTTGCGCTCTCGTTTGTGCATACCAAGCCGCAGCGCGAGTTCCTGCAGGGTGTGATCGCGGACATGAACCAGATGCTGGCGGATTTCATCCGTGCGCAGTTGACGCTGGCGGCATTTTCCTGGATCGCATATGCCACGTTTCTCGGACTGATTGCGCGAGTTCCCTATGCCCTGATGCTTGGAACAGCAGGTGGAATTCTGGAGTTCATTCCGGTTGTCGGACCGCTGGTGGCGGCGGTCTTGATTTTTGGCGTGGCGCTGCTGACGGGCTCGCATTGGCTGGCAGTGCTGATCTTTCTGGGCGCATGGCGGATCCTGCAGGACTACGTTGTCAGTCCGCGAGTCATGGGCGCAAACATGGAATTGCACCCGTTGGCAGCGATCTTTGGCGTGCTGGCCGGCGCTGAGATTGCAGGCGTCCTTGGCGTGTACCTCTCGATTCCGGTTATGGCAAGCCTGCGCATTGTGTGGCGTCGCTGGAGGATGTACGCAGAGAAGCGGCGGTTTGGGCCGCTGAACGAATATTCCTTCCTGGCAGAGACTACACCGCGAAAATAATTGCCCCTAGTCCTTTCGCGCACGACTGTCGTTTGGTGGCCGATGAAGTTGCAGAAATGCCGCTGCTGCATCGCTGGCGCGTTTCGCTATCTCGTGAGGAGTGGGTGCTCCAGCGACTCCGAGCAGCAAACTCACCATCAAATCGCGCCAAAGCAGCCCCGCGAATTGCTCGGCAAGTTCAGCAGGACGTCCGCTGAGCAGTCCTGCCGAAAGTGCTTCCGACATGATTTTTCGCAAGGCTGCGCGGCTGGCCTCGCCGTCCAATCGAATTGAGCGTGTGGGCCACTTTGGGGGCCTGTACCGCCTCCGCAATTGCCAACCGGAATACGGCGATGACATTGGGATGGCTGATCTCGCAAACCAGCCTCGCACCGAAACAAGACAGCACCTGGCCAAGAGTCTGGCGATCGCTCAACGCCGGCATTTCGGCAGGAACCTCGAGCCGTTTGGCCCGCTGCCTAGTTCATTTATCGTTCTCTGCTGTGCAGAGCGATCGTAAATCTAGAATAAAATGAGCCCAACTGATAGAGCCAAAGCACACGGGACGTTAAGGGCGTCAAGTCAGGACTAAGTTTTACCTTTGTTCCTTCGAGCGCCTGCGCCCTGCAATACAATGCCCCGCATGGAATTCAAAACCGTACTCAGCAAATTCATCTACCGCATTGAGGCGAAGCCCGGCGGAGGATTCATTGCCACCTGCAAGGATCCGGCTGCTCGGCCGATCGAAGGCGCTACACGTGAGGAGGTCCAACAGAAGATTCAGGAGAACATCGCGGCCAATCTCGCCACGCAGTTCCCGGCGCTGAAGTCGGCGCTCGAGGCCAAGGGCGTGACGCTGCATTATCACGTCGAGGCGAAACCTGGCGGCGGATTCATCGTCCACCACGACGATGCCTCGCATGACTCCGCAGATCACTCGACACACGGCGGCATTGAGAGCTTCATCGAGTCGAAGATATTTTCTGCCTTCATGGAGCGGTTCCCACCGGAATTGCTGCAGCAGGTCGGAGACAAACTGAAAGGCGAAGGCGTAGATATTGATGTCAAACGTACATTCAGTGTGAGCATAGACCGCAGAAGTCCGGCGGTTGGCAACGATGTTGGGCTCTCGCCCAGGCCGTTGGGTCTGGCCTCTGAGGCGGAATCGGACTTCGGAAAAATCACGCTGCAGTCGACCGAGGTCACAAACCAGTCGCCCATCATCCGCTACGACACAGACTCGCCAGTGAAGTATGAGAAGAGCTCCTTTGGAACGTTTCTGCGCCTGTTGATTGCCGCCGCCGCCCTGGTCGCGATCGCATACATACTGTTCTTGCGCCGCTAGCCGGAGGCCAACATTTCGTCCTTGAGCGGAGGAAGCTTTTCTCTGCGAACTCGGCGACCTCTGCGGTTAAAAGCTCTTCGATCCAGGTACCCTGAACAGCCAATCCCTTCAACAACTTAGCGCCATCCGCTGCCCATTATCCCCGCTTAATGGCGATTTTTGACCGCTCATTGTCAAAGGGATGTTAACGGCCACGAGGGTCAATAGGATAGGGGTACTGAGATATCGTCGTACGTCGTTCGTCGTGCGTCGTTCGCCAAAACCATTTTCAGTGAGACGGTTTTGCGTACGGCGGACGACGGTACTCAATCCCAAAGCGGAAAGGCACCTGCACGCATGCACAAGCCAATCAAGTACGTTGAGAAGGCCGTCACCTACGGCGCAAAAGCCACGTGGTTTTTCTTTGAGCGGTTCAACCGCATCAAGCCGAACCCGGCGCCCACGCCCAAGTGGTCCGACAAGCCTCTGCTCAAGTCATATCAGAAGTCGAAGCCGCCGCTCGGATGGCCGCGGGCGACCGACTCGCTGTGCCCAAAATGCGTGCCCGAAATCCGCCAGCAGATTCTCGACGGCCACCTGCCCCATGAAGTCCTGCTCAATGAGAAGGTCGGCGAAATCAAGGCCACCATCATCGAGATGGACGGCAGGATCATGATGGTCAAAGAGTGCCCCAAGCACGGGCGCTTCGAAGACGTCATGTCGATCGACACGGAATTCTCGCAGCACCTCGAAGAAGTTTTCCCCGGCCGCGACATCCGCGCGCACAACGACGAGAAGCTGCACAATCACGGATCTTCGACCGTGAAGTACGGTCGCGGCTCGGTGCTGACCATCGACCTCACCAACCGCTGCAACATGATGTGCGATCCCTGCTTCATGGACGCGAACCAGGTCGGCTTCGTGCATGAGCTGACGTGGGAAGAAATCAAGCAGATGCTTGATAACGCGATAACTATCAAGCCGCGCCGCCAGATGAGCGTCCAGTTCTCCGGTGGCGAGCCGACGCTCTCTCCTTATTTCTTAGACGCGGTTCGTTATGCCCGCAAGGTCGGATACAACTCAGTGCAGGCAGCGACCAACGGAATTGAATTCGCGAAGAGCTTTGAATTCGCGCAGCAGGCGGCCGAAGCCGGACTTCGCTATGCCTACCTGCAGTTCGACGGAATCGGCAACGCTGCCAACGCGCACCGTAAGGTCGGCAACCTGTTCGATGTAAAACTGAAAGCTATTGACAACCTGCATCGCGCCGGCGTCGAGATCGTGCCGGTCGTGACCATCGTCAACGGCATCAATAACGAGCAGGTCGGGCGCATCATCCAGTTCGCGCTCGACAATCCGAAGAAGATCGGCTTCCTCAGCTTCCAGCCGGTCAGCTTTACTGGTCGCGACGAAGCCATTACCGACGACCGTCGCAAAGCGCAGCGGTATACGCTGTCTCACCTGGCTCACGACGTGAAATCACAAACGGGCCTCGGCGAACCCAAGCGCGACTGGTTCCCGATCAGCTTCATGTCCACCTTCAGCGACTGGGCCGACCTGATGCACGTCAACGACCTGAAGAACGACTGGGGCCAGCTCAGCTGCGGCTGCCATCCGAACTGCGGGACTGGCATGGCGGTGATGATTGATAAGGAAACCAAGGAAGCAGTGCCAGTCACGGCGTTCCTGCATGGAGATCAGTTGGCGAAGGACATCGCCAAGGTCAACGATGCTTCGCGCGGAAAATTCCTGACTGGATTCGGAATGGCTCTGTGCTTGATGAAGAACTACGATCCGTTCAAGTCGCCGACGCACTTCAAGCTGATGGATCTGCTTTCGAAGTTCGACAAGAACTACAACGTCACGGGCCGCAACTACGGCAAAGTTGGGCCGGACCGCACGATTGACGACGTGATGAAGCGGCGTCAGGACCGCTGGAACTTCCTGTTTATCGCGGGAATGTGGTTCCAGGACCTGTTCAACTATGACTTCCGGCGCACTGAGCAGTGCATTATTCCGTACGCCACGCAGGAAGGCGAGATTTCGTTCTGCGCTTACAACACGGGTGTGGGCTGGCGGAATATCATCGAGAAGATGCACATGACCGCGACGCTCACCAAGTGGTACGAGGAGCATGGGCGGCATGAGATCTTTGCCGGCGGCAGAAATGTTGCGATGGAAGTAAAGGAGCACTCGTTGTATCTTCGCGACGGAATCGTCACCCAGGAAGAGCAGCACGATCTGGACAAGCTGGGAATCGCCAAGAACGCGCGCGAGGAGAAGATCCGGGCGCGGGATGCGAAGCTCAAAGCGCGTGGACCCGAGAAGAACGACGAGGCTTACAACGCTCGCATGGCATCGCTGTACCGCGAAGTCGTGCTGAAGGAGAAGCCGGTGCAGTCCGAAGGCGGATTCATTCCGCTGGGGGCCCTGGCGAAAAAGGACGGCAACGGGCACGCTCCGGAAGCGAAGCCTGAAGTGGCTGAGCCTGTGGCGGGCGATTAGTTGTTAGCGATTCGCTGCTAGTGGTCAGTAAATCAAGGCCGCCGCGAGGCGGCCTTTTTCGTTCTTCTCTCCGATTTCCGCAGCCTGGAATCACAGGACTCACATCAAACAGAGAGGGTTTCCAGTTGGAGCGAATAACCGCATCGAATCCGCTTCGTGGGCGCTTCAGGCGCCTGGCGGTAATCATCGTGGGGTGGACTTTCATTGCGCTCGGGATTGCGGGGCTGTTTCTCCCCTTCCTGCAGGGCATTCTGTTTATTCTGATTGGTCTGGTTATCCTATCGAAGGAACATCATTGGGCGGCCAAAGTCGTGGTCTGGCTGCGGTCCCGGTTTCCAAAGCTCGATAAATGGTTCGCATGGGCGCATCGCAAAGTGGAGCGGATTTTCGGCGCAAGGGGAGACATTCCGGCAGCACGAAACTAGCCCCCGTGCAACTCCAAATTGGGAACTAAATGTGGAGGATGGAACAGATCTCGATCCCCCTCACGCCAAGTGCCTCGTCCCGAACAACATTCTCCTGATCTTATTTGCGTGACACACCCGGCTGTCGTAACATGTCTGGGCAAATCCGCTCTTCGCGCCTGATTCAACCAACACCCGCGCCACGGCGATGGATGAGATCGGGGAGCAATGCCTAACGCAGTTTCAACGCTTACGTCCGGGGACCAGGTAGGCGACTACCAGATTCTGGCGCTGGTCGGCTCAGGAGGAATGGGCGTGGTGTATCGCGCGCTCGACCTCAAGCTGCAGCGCACGGTGGCGCTCAAATTTCTTCCCGAAGAGCTGGTCAGCACCCCCGCCGACAAAGAGCGGTTCCTGCGCGAAGCTCGCACCGCATCTTCCCTCGATCATCCCAACATCGGCGTAATTCACGGAATTGAAGAGGCCGCCGACGGCCGCACATTCATCGTGATGGCCTACTACGACGGCGAAACCCTTGCCCGCAAACTGATGCGCGGGCCTCTGCCGATCGAACTGGCGGTTGATTTCGCCATGCAGATGGCGCGTGGCTTGGCCGAGGCGCACTCTCGCGCCATCGTTCATCGGGACATCAAGCCTTCGAACGTAATGCTCACGCAGCAAAGCATTTTGAAGATAGTGGACTTCGGACTGGCGCGCGTCAGTTCGAGTTCGCTGACCACGCAATCGCTGAGCACATCGGGAACGATCGGCTATATGTCACCCGAGCAGACGATGGGCAAGCCTGTGGACCAGCGGACCGATATTTGGGCGCTGGGGATCGTGCTGTCAGAAATGTGCACCGGCCGGAACCCATTCGCGCGCGATTCGGCGCCGGCGACAATCCTGGCAATTTTGAACGAGGCGCCGCAATTGCCGGAGGAATTGCCGATTGAATTGCGGGGAATCATTTATCACGCGCTGTCGAAGGACGTGGCCACGCGTTATGCGAGTTGCTCGGACATGCTGGCCGATCTCGAAAGCTTGGCGGGCCATTTGGCCCCCGGCGGAATTACTACACGCAGCTCACGCAGTTCTCGAATTTCATTGAGCCTGAAGGAGAGTTTGCAAAGGGCATCGGTCCACACCATGCCCATCGGAAGTTACCGACGAAAATCAAAGCTTTGGTGGATTGCCGCCTTGGTGGTTGCCGCTATTCTCGCGGCGATATTGCTGGTTCCCAGCGCTCGTAATCGCTTTTTCGGTGCTCCTGAGGAGCATATTGCAGTGCTTCCGTTTGAGAATGTGGGAAACGATCCTGCGAACGAAGCGGTTTCCCAGGGCTTGATGGACAGCGTCAGCAGCAAACTCACGAACCTTGAGACCGGGAAGCAATCACTGTGGGTGGTTCCGGCGAGCGAAGTGCGGCGGCGGAAAATCACCGATCCAACTGCTGCCCAACGCGAACTCGGTGCAACCCTGGTGGTGCAGGGAAGCCTGCAGAAGATCGCGCAGGAGATTCATCTCACGGTGAACCTGATTGACACGAAAACCTTGCGCCAGGTGGGATCGGTCAGCGTGGAAGATCAGGCGGGAGATTTTTCCGCGATTGAAGATCGGGCGGTGGCGCGGCTGGCAAAGCTGATGCGCATCGATGTCACGCCGGAGATGCTGAAAGCGACGGGCGGCAATGCGCGGCCGGCGGCGTATGAGTCTTACCTCAAAGCGCTGGGGTTCATGCAGCGAAGCGACAAGCCTGAAAACCTGAACCTCGCCGTCGATGCGCTGAACTCTGCGGTCAGCTCCGATCCGGGCTTCGCGCTGGGTTACGCAGAACTGGGTGAAGCGTATCGGATGAAGCACACGCTCGACAAAAACCAAAAATGGGAGGACGAAGCGTTAGCCAATTGCCGGAAGGCGACCCAATTGGATGACCGGCTTCCAGTCGTGTACGTCACGCTGGGACGCATTCATGATTCAGACGGCAAATTCGAGCTGGCGCTGCAGGAATTCCAGAGGGCATTGTCACTCGATCCGCGCAACGCAGATGCGCTCATAGGGATTGCTCATGCTTACGACAACGCCGGCCGTCTGGCGGATGCAGAAACGGCGTACAACAAGGCAGTTGCTTTTCGGCCTGATTACTGGGACGGATACAACAACCTGGGCGTCTTTTACGACCGGCACAACCGTTACGACGAAGCGATCGCACAACTGAAACGCGCGGTTGAACTGACTCCCGATAACTCGCGGGCGTATCTGAACCTGGCGGCTGTTTATATCGACACAGGCAATACGAAATATTTTCCTGAGGCCGAGCAGGCACTGAAGAAATCGATTGAGCTGAGCCCCACCTATCCTGCCTACGCGAACCTCGGATATCTGTACACGCAGCAGGATAAAAACGCGGAAGCGGCGGCCGCGCTCGAGAAGGCGCTGCAGATCAACGATCAGGATTTCCTGGTTTGGGGAAACCTCATGCTGGCCTACCAGGGAATGGGGAATACCCAGAAGGAAGCCATGGCACGTGACAGAGAGCTCGCGTTGCTTGAGAAGTCCGCCGCTGAAAACCCGCGCGATGGCGAAGTGCAATCGTACCTGGCGCTCATCTACGGGCAGAAAAAGATGCGAGAGCAGTCACTCGCGCGCATACAAACGGCGCTGGCGCTGGCGCCGGACGATTCTGTTGTCCTGGAGAATGTCGGCGAAGCCTACGAGGACCTGGGGGACAGGGAACACGCGTTGCAGTACATCGAGCTAGCTCTGCAGAAGGGATATGGTTTGTCGGGACTTCAGAGCAACCGGTCACTGAAAGAGCTGCTCGCAGATCCAAGATTCAGACCCAAGGGGAAATAAAAATCGTTTGAAAAGGAGTGTTTGCATATGGCAGTTGCAAGAGTACTTGATCCGCAACCTCAGCAAGTCAACATCAACTCGAACTATGACGCTCATCCAGCCGGCGTTCAAATTACCGACGGGCAGCCGGTGAAGTTCAACAACAATTCCGGCTCGGCGATTTCGATCACGTTTGCGCCTACTGCAATCACCAACCGGCGGGTATTCAATGACATCCAGAACCTTGCCAGTGGGCAAAGCGTGACGGAGTCGCCGCTGGTGATGGATGTCACGGTGAACTATGAGGTTTGGTGGAACCTGCAGAACTACGGGCCATTCGCGATCGAAGTCGGCACCGGGCCGCTGGAGATTTCCGTCACCAATGGAATACCAAGCCCGCAGCGTGGGGCCATTCCGCAGAATGGAGAAATTCAATTCAACGCAACCGACCAGCAGTGCAGCCTCGGTTGGTCACCCACGAATCCCACCAATCCGCCGCTAACTGCGGTCTACGTCGGGCAGGCCAGCAATCCAGTCGCAACGGTGCAAGGCAATCTGGGCCAAGTCTCGACGTACAGTCTCAACACGCAAGCCCCTGTCAAGGCACACAAGGTGCAGGGCGGCGGTGGCGGAACGATCAAGGTGACTTAGCTTCAGAAAATTGTTTTTTGCGCAAACCACTTCGTTGCCCCATTCTTCGAACCGCCGGGGATGGGGCAACGGACCTTACGCTAATTTCCGGTCCGGCAATATCCCGGCAATTTCCCTTCACATTTAAGTATTCTCGATAGCAAGATGGCGGACGCCAGGGCAGAAGTGTGGGAATCGGTGCGGCAATGGTGGAGGCGCGAGCGGGAGACCAAAAGCGTTGCGCGCGCGGGGTGGAGCCTGGCATGTGTCTTCTGGGCGTTCTTGCGGGAGTCCACGCCGGAGCGCAAACGCCGCAAGTATGGAGACGCGGACTACGACTGGGAGCGGCGCGTGAATACCACCAGCGGCGGAGTCGGGGCGCGCAGCCGGTTTCTGGGGCTGCTGCATTCGGAGTATCAACCGATTGAGCCCGAGATTTTTCGGGAGATTTTCGGGCAACTCGACATCGACTTCGAGCGATTCACGTTTGTAGATATCGGATCGGGGAAAGGGCGCGCGCTGCTGCTGGCGGCGGAGTATCCGTTTCGAAGGATCGTCGGCGTTGAGTTGCTGCGCGATCTGCATGAGATCGCCGTCGGGAATGCGGCGCATGATGGCCGGATCGAGCTGGTCTGCGGAGATGCAGCGGGATTCGTGTTTCCGCGTGAGCCGCTGGTGGTTTATTTTTTCAATCCGCTGCCGCAAGCGGGGTTGCGGAAAGTAGTGAAAAATCTGGAGCACTCGGTGCGCGAGTCGCCAAGACCGGTGTATGTGATCTATATCAATCCGGTGTATGAGCGGACGGCGTTCGCCTCTTCAGCGTTTGAAAAGCTTGGAGGTACGCATCAGTATTCGGTGTTCCGGGGTGAATAGCGCACCGTCGGCGCAATACAATCCAGTTCAGGACTGAAGAAGGTTCTCTCTGTGGAACTCTGTGCCCTCTGTGGTGATCCTCGTTAAACCTTTAACCACAGAGGACACAGAGTCTCACAGAGGAGTCGCAAATAGAGTCAGAGACAGGAGTCATCTCGATGACGCAACCGGCACGCAACTATCTCCCGGCGGCGGGGCGTGACATATTTTTGCCGCTCTACGATCCGCTTCTGAAAATTCTCGGCACCGAGCGGGCGCGAGAGCAACTCATCGCGCAGGCGGGGATTCGTGCCACCGACCGCGTTTTCGACCTGGGCTGCGGGACCGGCACGCAGGCTGTCATGATTAAGAAGAAGTTTCCGCAGGTTGAGATCGTCGGCCTCGATCCCGACCCGAAGGCGCTTGCACGTGCCCGCAAGAAAGCCGCGCGTGAGGCGCTCGCCATTCAGTTCGATCAGGGATTCGGCGACCAGCTTCCTTATCCGGCGGCGTCGTTCGACCGCGTGTTCTCTTCGCTCATGTTTCACCATTTTCCGGCTGACCAGAAGGTGAGCACGTTGCGCGAAGTGTATCGCGTACTCAAGCCGGGAGGCGAGTTTCACTTGATGGACATGGAAGGTCCGGAAGACGCAGGTCCGGACCATCAGCCGGGATGGTTCGAGCGGCTTCTACATGCGCATGCTCAGCTCAACGAAAACTCTGCCGCAAATGTCATCGCGGTGATGAAAGACGCCGGATTCGCCGACGCCGCCAAGGTCGGCCGCTGGAAGAGGTTGATCGGCAGCGTGGCATATTACAAGGCGGCCAAGTGATGGGGCTGGCAGTAACCTAGGAGTTCAACCGGCGGGTGGCCCAGGTCTCTACGTAACGAGTAACCTTGCTTTACTGCAGTCTGATCAGACGGATGGTAAAGCCCCATGTCTGGAAAAGCGCCAGACATGGGGCACCCAGCTTTGGTCATAGCTGAGATGCATGCCCGACCGATCAGAATAACAGCGTGGGACTAGTGGCTCAGTTCGCTTGATCTCATAAAATGTGGGTGCCCCACTTCTCGCGGTTTTCGAGAAGTGGGGCTTTACCTGCAGCCTGATACAGACGGACGGCAAAGATCCATGTCTTGAAATCGCCCAGCCGTTCGGTCTGAACAGATCGATGGTAACGCCCCATGTCTGGAAAACCGCCAGACTTGGGTACCCAGCAGCCTTTACCGGACCTAGGCAGTCTTAGGTTTTTCACTGGTGAAGGTAACCCGCTCCCTCGTCTTCAGCTTGTGCACCGACCAGTCATTGACTCGAACCACGCCAGGCTCCCCAAAGGCATAGGCACGAAAACTGCTCCAGCACCACTGATCGGGACTTTCGACCAACCCTCGCCGCACCGGGTTTCGATGAATGTAGCGGAGCTTCTCCATTCGTTTTCGTCCACCCCAGATGTTGTAGTCGTAGAAGCGAGCTTGCCAGAAATGCTTGGGCACGGGTTCTAACCAGAGTCCCTCTTGTGCCGCCTTTCGTTTTTCGCGCCGCTTCTGGGCCGACAGGATTCGTCGTGCGACGCCCAGCTTCAAAGCTTGAATGACAGTGGAGGGATTACCTTCTCGGGCTCACTGATCAGAAGGTGAAAGTGTTCGGGCATTACCACGTATCCGACCACCACGAATTGATATCGTTGCCGGAACCGCTCCAGAACACCCACGAACAGGTCGCGAGCGCGAGCTGTAGCCAGGAGCGGCTGGCGACGGTAGCAGCTGGCAGTGATGAAATGTAAATCGCCAGAGCCGTAATAGCGCTTGAGACCCCAGGGCATCCGAGGATGTTAGCCCCGATCTCAATCGCTTGTCTGTGACGGATGAACATCCTGAACGCCATTGCTGGACGCGGGAAATACCCCACTTCTCGAAAACCGCGAGAAGTGGGGCACCCCAGCGGGAACTGTCCCAGGGGATCTGATCAGACCGAGAGTAAAGCCCCATGTCTGGAAAATCGCCGGACATGGGGCACCCCACTCTTATCATTTCAAACACTCTCGTGAGCAAACGGGTGATCCCTGCCGGTCAAACTCAGCTGATCACCCAGCGCGCGAAGGATTGCCAGGCGGTGGTGCTCGCGATCAGCATGCGCAATGGGAATGACACGAAGAAGAGTAATCCGCCCCACAGCCAGGCGCGCTGCAGGCGTTTGGTCTTCGAATAGTCGTAGAGAACGCAGGCGACGATCATCAGGTCCGCGACGAGGAAGACGGAGAATGGGAGCGTCTTCATCAGGGTCGGGGAGAGCAGGCAAAAGCGGGCGAGAGCGGGAGGAAGGATGGAAATGGTTGCGACGATGATCAGGCGCTTGTGGATCTCCGGCTTGCGGCGATAGTAAAAAGCGGCGGCGATCAGCGTGGCAAATACGACGATGTCGAAAAATGGGACGGCGACGAAAATCAATGGCGGCGGAAGGCCAGGACCGTGAAATCCGTATTTCGCGGCATTGAATGCCATGGCCAGGCCGAGAACGATCATTAACACCGCGAGGACAAAGCCGAAGATCCCGAGGCGGCGATGAATGTCGGTGCGGTTGCGAGCAACTAGAGTTGTTTGCGCCAGCAAGAGCACCAGCCACAGCGAGAACACAGTGCCGTGCACGATCCTGAGCGTTCCCAGGTAGCCGTGGGCGAGGAACGCGTTGAGGAAAAATGTCCGGGCGAAGCCTCCGAAAACGATTGCCGCTGTGATCAGGGCGATGACGACGTAGAAGCGGCTTCGTTGCGGAACTGGCCTCGACGGTAGAGATGAGGTCTGAAGTCCTGATTGGATTGCTGACATAACGGCTCCGAGTGGCTGCGAGCGCGCCATTTTCCGCAGACAATTATGGCTGAGCGATGCGATTTGTCAACCGCTATTAGCAAACTGGGCAGGCTCTGACTGCGCTTCATGAGTAGGGCGTCGAACATCCGCTTACTGCCCTCATACAATGTGATTTACGGAGGCGGTGAAAATGGCGAAGACGCTTCAGACTACGTGTTGCATTGTGGGTGGCGGGCCCGCGGGTGTGATGCTGGGGTATCTGCTGGCGCGCGAGGGCGTAAACGTTACCGTGCTCGAAAAGCACAGAGATTTCTTTCGCGATTTTCGCGGAGACACCGTCCATCCTTCAACATTGGAATTGATGTACGAACTGGGAATCCTGGATGAATTTCTGGCGGTGCCGCATCAGGAACTGCGGTCGATCAGCGGCGTAGTTGGCGGATATAGCTTTAAGGTTGCGGATTTCACGCGCGTGCCTACGCACTGCAAGTTTGTCGCGCTGATGCCGCAGTGGGATTTCTTAAATTTTCTTTCGCAGCGGGCGCGCGAGTTTCGCGAATTCGATCTTCGCATGGAGCATGAGGCGAAGGATTTGCTTCGCGAAGGTGGCAAGGTCGTTGGAGTAGTGGCGCAAACGCCGGAGGGACCAGTGGAGATCGCGGCCGATCTGGTGGTCGCGTGCGATGGGCGGCATTCGACGATCCGCGAGGCCGCGAAGTTGCCATTGATGGAATTCGGCGTGCCGATGGATGTTCTCTGGTTTCGCATTGGGCGGCATGCGAATGATCCGGAACAATTGTTTGGAAACATCAATTATGGGCGGGCGCTGGTTTTGATTAATCGCGGCGAATATTTTCAGGCAGGGCTGATCATCCGCAAAGGTTCCTTTAAGGAGATGAAGGCGGCTGGACTGGAAGCGTTCCGCCAGACGATTGCGCGGATTGCGCCCTATCTTGGCGACCGCGTTGATGAAGTGAAGAGTTGGGACGAGATCAAACTGCTCACGGTAAAGCTGAACCGGTTGGAGCGATGGCATGAGCCGGGGCTGCTGTGCATTGGAGATGCGGCGCACGCGATGTCGCCGGCCGGCGGGGTCGGAATTAATCTGGCGATTCAGGATGCGGTTGCGACGGCAAATTTGCTGGCGGATGCGCTGCGCGAGCGGAGGGTGACGGATGAGTTGCTGGCGCGAGTTCAATGTCGTCGCGAGTTTCCTACGCGCGTGACTCAGGCGGCGCAGGCGAATGCTCACAAGATATTTGCGGAACTGTTTCAACATACCGGACCCATGCAGGCGCCGTGGCAGTTAAAGACGGTCGCGCAGATTCCGGGAATCACGCACCTGACCGCACGGGCCGTGGGGCTCGGGGTTCGGCCGGAGCATATTAAGGATGCGCGGCGGAGTAGTGCTTATCGTCGGGATCAGGTGGCGAGGGTCGCGCTGGGGGTGGGGATTGCGGCGGGAGCGCTGCTGGTATTCAGGGGATTACGCGGCGCGAGAGGGTGAGGTCCAGAGCGTCGTACGTCGTTCGTCGTACGTCGTTCGCTAAAGCTCCGGGTGCGAGCTGTTTGGTGGCGAAGTCTGCGCTCGCGGGTTTCTTTTCGAGCCCCGTGTATCCCCACGGCTGAAGCCGAGCCTTGATACGAATCTTCCGCGGACAAGAGTGTCCGCGCCACACAGGCCTGCTGAGTAAAAATCCCAATGCTACGAGAATCGCCCTTCGACTCCGCTCAGGCAGGCGGGGTACCCCTCATTTCTGTTGGTGAAAACTCCGTAAGGAACAATCTCTCGCGCGCAATCGTACCTTCAGCAGAAATTAATTCCCGAAAAAGAGAGTGCTCGATGAACGCGATTTCAGCTTCGAAATTCGTCTGCTTTTTTGTTTTATTGTTTGCATTTTCGCTCACCCTAGCCAGTGCTCAGGAGATCCTGCCGCTGGAAAAGATCACGAACCAGTCGGAGCTGGATAAAACTGTTTCGGCGCTGGATGCGGCACTGTTTGACGCTTATAACAAGTGCGATCTCGAGAAGTTTAGGTCCTTCATCGATGAGAATGTGGAGTTTTATCACGACCAGGGCGGGGTGACTCTGGGCCGGACGGCGCTGACGGACAGCGTGAAGAAAAATATTTGCGGACAGACGACACGGGAGCTGGTCAGCATTCAGGTGTTCTATATGAAAGGATACGGCGCGCTCGAAACGGGAGTGCATCGGTTTCATCATCCGGGGCACGAGGCGGAAATTGGAGTGGGCGAGGGGAAGTTTATTCATCTTTGGCGGTACAAGGATGGAGCGTGGAGGATCACGCGGGTGGTGAGCTATGACCATCGTTCGGCGAAGTGAGTGAAATCAAAATTCCCCCACGGCAGTCTTGGGTGGGCAGGCGATCTCGCGGGCGAGGGCGCCCGCGCCACACGGGTCTGTCAGCCTTCCGAGCTGCGGAGCAGGATCAGTGTGGCGTCGTCGGTTTGGCCGCGACCGGCGCTGAACTCGCGGATCTGTTTCATCAGGAGTGATGCGCTGCAGTCGTGGCTGGCGACGAATTCGGCCAGGCGGCAGGTTCCGAATTCCTGATTATCGGGGTTAAGAGCTTCGGAAATTCCGTCGGTGTAGAAAAGCAGGCGGAAGTCGTGGCAGAGCGTGACCTCGTGCTCGGCGAACTCGCTCGGAAGCAAGCCGAGGGGCATGCCGGAATCGGTGTGCAGCGGGCGGACGTCGCCGCCGTGGCAGAGCAGAGGCCAGGGATGTCCGGCGCTGGCGAATGTGAGCTTGCGGCTCGCGGGATCGAGGACGGCGTAGATCATCGTTACGTAGCGGCCGGTGGCGACGTCGTCGAGAAGCATTTGATTCACGCGCGACAGCACTTCGCCGGGACCGCTGGCGAGTGGCGCGAGCGACCGCACCATGCCGCGCACGGCGGACATCATCAGCGCCGCCGGCATTCCTTTCCCAGAGACATCTGCGAGAACCAGCGCCCAGCGACGGTTTGAGAGCGGAATGTAGTCGTACCAATCGCCGCCAACTGCGCCGACCGGGAGCCACTCGGCTTCGATCTCAAAATTGGGAACTTTCGGCGACTGACGCGGAATCAGCGTCTGCTGAATGACGCGTGCTTCTTCCTGCTCTTTGTGAAGAAGCTTCACTTGCTGACGTTCGGTGCGGATGCGCTGCGCGTTGTCGACGGCGACGGCGATGTGGCCGGCGAGTGCTTTCAACATCTCAACCTGCGCGGGAGGGAAGGCGTCGAGCTCGTGGTGCGATGCTCCGAAGACGCCGATTACGCGGTCGCCGGCGATGAGTGGAATCACAACTTCAGAGCGCGTGTGCGCCTCGCATGCGCGGTAGTGCAGTTCCTGCGAAACGTCGGGAGCGTAGTGAGCGCGTCCGGTCACCACGACTTGTCCGGAGAGGCCTTCGGTGACGGGCCAGCGGTCGCCTTTCTTCCACACATTGCAGCCATGGACCGCGGCGAGATGAAACTGGTCTCCCTCGATG
>JBKPSP010000235.1:0-18532 GCA_046735175.1 Acidobacteriota bacterium | reverse complement strand
ATATGATTGCGCAAGCGGAACTGCTATCCCAGCCACGGCAACGCGCCCCTGGAAAGCCGGGCGATCCCTGCATCATGGTCATCTTTGGCGCGGCCGGAGACCTCACCCGCCGCAAGTTGCTTCCCGCGCTCTACAACCTGGCGCGGGCACAGTTGCTCTCGCGCGAGTTCGCGATTGTTGGCGTCGCGCACAACGCCATGTCGACGGAAGAATTCCGCAAGAAGCTTTCCGATGACATCCGGCATTACGCAGGCAGCGACATTGATACGGATGTCTGGGAATGGTTTCAGCGCCGGATCTATTACGTCACTGCCGAATTTGACGACAAAAATCTCTATCCCCAACTGAAAACTACTCTTGAGAAGGTCGATAAAGACCACGCCACGCACGGCAACTATTTTTTCTATCTCGCAACCGCTCCGCGATTTTTTGGATCGATCGTTGAGGAACTCTCGGCAGCCGGCCTGATGAATGAGAACAACGGCCACAACTGGCGGCGGGTCATTGTAGAGAAGCCGTTCGGGCACGACCTCGAATCGGCCAGGGCCTTGAACCAGCAATTGCGGAAAGTCGCCGACGAGAAGCAGATCTACCGCATCGACCACTATCTCGGCAAGGAAACCGTACAGAACATTCTGGCGTTTCGTTTTGCCAACGGAATTTTCGAGCCCATCTGGAACCGGCGATACATCGATCACGTGCAGATCACGGTGGCCGAAACTGTCGGCGTGGAATCGCGCGGTAGTTACTACGACACTGCGGGCGCGCTGCGCGACATGGTCCCCAACCACATCATGCAGCTCATCAGCCTGACCTCGATGGAGCCGCCGATTTCGTTTCGCGCGGATGCGGTGCGGGATGAGCAGGCAAAGATTTTGCACGCGATCCAGCCGTTGAGTTCCGAGGAAGTGCTGTCACGCACGGTGCGCGGGCAGTATGGGCCAGGCATCGAGGACTCACACCGGGTTCCAGGCTATCGCCAGGAGGAAGATGTTCCCCAGGATTCGCGAACGGAGACGTTCGTTGCCATGAAGCTGGCGATCGATAACTGGCGGTGGGCGGACGTTCCGTTCTATTTGAGGACCGGAAAGTGCCTGGCAGCGCAGACAACGCAGATCGTAATCCAGTTCCGGCGCGCTCCGTTTGTGCTGTTTCGCGATACGCCGGTGGAGAATTTATTTCCGAACCAACTGGTGCTGCACATCCAGCCGGAAGAAGGTATTTCGTTGCAATTCGCGGCCAAGGTGCCGGGCGCGGTCATGCGACTGGGTGCGGTGGACATGAATTTCAAATATGCTGATTATTTCGGCACCCAGCCTAATACAGGTTATGAGCGGCTGCTGCACGATTGCATGATCGGCGATGCCACGCTGTTTCAGCGCGCCGACATGGTGGAAGCCGGCTGGTGCGTGGTGAGTCCGGTGCTGGATGTGTGGAAGGCGCTGCCGCCGCGGAATTTCCCGAACTATCCGGCGGGAAGCTGGGGGCCGCGAGAAGCTGACGAACTGCTGGAACGCGACGGGCGCCATTGGAGGAACTTCGACAGATGATCCTGGCAGGCGACATCGGAGGCACCAACGCCAGGTTGGCGCTCTTCGATGTGCGTAACGGGCAGTTCAATCTGGTGACCGCGACCATTTTTCCCAGCCGCAAGTATTCGGGCCTCGATGAAATTGTCAGCGAGTTCGTTCAGACCTCCGGGGCGCATCCGGCAAAGGCCTGCTTTGGCGTGGCCGGCCCGGTAACCAACGGGGAGGTCGAGACCTCGAATCTCCCGTGGAAGATCCAGGCGCGCCGGCTCGCCGACGAACTCAAAATCGACAATGCCCTACTGATCAACGATCTCGAAGCCACGGGATGGGGCGTGGGCGCGCTTTCGGCCAGCGATCTGGTTGCGTTGAACCAGATCACCGGAGTCGCAGGAAATCAGGCGCTGATTGCCGCCGGGACGGGGCTTGGCCAGGGAGGGCTCTACTGGGACGGCAAGCGTCATCATGTGTTCGCTTCCGAGGGCGGGCACTGCGACTTTGCTCCTGCCGATGATCTGCAGGTAGAGCTGCTTCACTACTTGCGAGCGCGCTATGGTCACGTGAGTTGGGAGCGCGTGCTCTCGGGCCCGGGCCTGGTCAACATTTTTGAGTTCCTGCGAGACAGTGGACGCGGGACCGTGCCGGATTGGCTTTCCGCCGAGATGAAGGTCATGGACCCGGCGGCGGCAATTTCATCCGCTGCGATGGATGCGAAGTGCCCGCTGAGCGAACAGGCGATGGATATTTTTGTTTCGATCTTTGGCGCAGAGGCGGGAAATCTGGGACTGAAGCTCAAAGCCACTGGTGGCGTGTTCCTGGCTGGAGGAATCGCCCCGAAGATTCTCCCGAAACTGGCAACACCGCTGTTTCTCGACGCCTTCCTTGGCAAAGGCAGATTGCGCCACCTGATGGAAGTGATGCCGGTGAAAGTTATCATCAACGACAAACTGGCGCTGCTGGGAGCGGCGCGCTGTGCGCTGATGGAAGCGGCGTAGAGCACTCGGCACTCGGCACTCAGCACTCAGCACTCAGCACTCAGCACTCAGCACTCAGCACTCAGCACTCAGCACTCAGCACTCAGCACTCAGCACTCAGCACTCAGCACTCAGCACTCAGCACTCAGCGAAAAGAATAAAGCCGCATCGGACGGGTGCAAGTGGCAATGTGGGAGCTAGGTTGAACCTTGCTTGACTGAATGCTGAATGCTGAGTGCTGACTGCTGAGTGCTGACTGCTAAAACACCGGCGCGAGGTTGTGCATCTTCTGGTAGAGCTTGCGGTCTACGGCGCGGAGAACTTCATCGAGGCTTGTGCCGGTTACGTAGGCGGCCATTCCCCAGGTAAACGAAAGCTGATAGTGTTTGCCGTTTTCGGCGTTCCATTGCTCCAGTGATCGGAGCAAGCGCTGCAGAGGATTTTCGGCCTGCTGCTCGCTGGTGTCCGGCATTACCACCAGAAATTCGTCGCCGCCCTGGCGGAATACGAGATCGCCCCCGCGGAATACTTTTTTCAGGAGCTTGGCGAACTCGGTGAGGACGCGGTTCCCTTCCATGCTGCCAAGTTTGGCGTTCAGTTCGCGGAAACCGTTCAGGTCCATGATGAGCAGCGTGAGTGGCGTGCCATTGCGGTTGGAGCGCGAAAGCTGATGAGAGATGAGTTCGTTCAGTGCGCGGCGGTTGAAGAGCTGAGTTAGGGGATCGATCAGAGACAAGCTCTCGAGCCGCTCATTCAGCACCAATTCACTGATCAGCGCTTTGCGGGTGGAGTTTAGAGCCACGCGCTGAGACAAAAGATAGATATTGAACAACACGACCAGGCAGATAAGTCCAAAAACCAACTGCGGCAAGTAGCCTTGCTCGATCCTAATGAGGCGTTGCGCCCACACGATGTTGGGAGCGATGAGCGCAAGAAAGCCGGCGGTCAATACCAGGATGACAAGGCTGACAATCGACCAGAGTTGCATGTCACGGCTGGAGAGGTCTTGGATTTGCCTTTGAATCTCGTCGGCCCGTGCCAACATGGACGGTTGTTCCTGCCTGACTTCCGACATCAAATCCCCTTTCCGGACGACACACTTCGGCTGGTTTCCTGGATAGTTTGTAAAGGATTTCGGGGGATAAGTCCGTTAAAAGCGGCTTGGGAGAGTTACGTTGGTAAGTTCCGAGGACGTCGTAAGTGGTTGATTATGCATCGCCGTCCACGTCGTACGTCGTACGTCGTTCGTCGTACGTCGTACGCAACTGCATTGTCGTCCTTCGATCCTCGACCGCAGCTGCACATCCGTGCTGCTGCTCGATCGACGGCAATCCCCTTGTTGGTTTTAGCGAACGACGTACGACGAAAATCACTATTCCATTTCTCTCGCCAATGCCGCGAGCGACTGCTGGTATGGGGCCTTCGCGACTCCGCGTTCGGTCACGATGGCCGTAACCAGTTTGGCAGGGGTCACGTCAAAAGCCGGATTCTCGATTTGTACACCGTTAGGAGTAATCGCCTTGCCGGCGATGTGCGTGACTTCGGCCGGGTTTCTCTGCTCGATGGGGATTTTGCTGCCGTCGGGAGTCTCGAGATCGACGGTGGAGATGGGTGCGGCGACATAGAACGGAATGTTGTGCTCCTTGGCCAGAACCGCCACGGTGTAGGTACCGATTTTGTTGGCGACGTCGCCGTTGGCTGCGATCCGGTCGGCGCCCACGATCACGGCGCCGATTTTGCCCTGGCGCATGATCGCGCCCGACATGTTGTCGGAGATGACGGTGGTAGGAATGCCGTCCTTGATGAGCTCCCACGCGGTGAGGCGCGAGCCTTGTAAGAATGGGCGAGTTTCGTCGGCATAGACGTGAATTTTCTTGCCTTGCTCAACGGCGGCACGGATGACGCCGAGGGCGGTGCCATATCCTGCCGTGGCGAGCGCGCCGGCGTTGCAATGGGTCAAAACCGCGCCAGAGGCGGGCATGAGGGTGGCGCCGTGGCGTCCCATGGCCTGATTGATGGCGATGTCTTCCGCGTGCATTCGCTTGCCTTCTTCGATGATGGCCTGCTTGATTTGTGGGACGGGTCGTATGCGAAGCGATTCGAACTTTTGCTGCATGCGGCGGATGGCCCAGAAGAGATTAACTGCCGTGGGACGAGTTTTGCCGATTGCGTCGCAGATTTGGTCGAAGTCTTTCTTCAGTTCGCCAACGTTTTCAGCTTTCGAATTCTTAACGCCAAGAGCAATACCCAGCCCGGCCGCCACGCCAATGGCTGGCGCGCCGCGAACCACCATGTTTCGGATGACATCGGCGACCTCTTGATAGGTCGTGCAGTTGACGTAGGTCTCTTCGGTAGGCAGCTTCGTCTGGTCGAGGAACCGCACGCCGCGGTCGGTCCATTCGAGGGTTTGGATTGAGGATTGGGTCATGGAATTCGTCGTACGTCGTTCGTCGTTCGTGAAACAATCAGCTCGGGGCTGAGTGCTCAGGGCTGAGGGCCAAATGTTCCTTTCTTATATCTCTTGCTGTGAACAGCGCAACGAACGGTGCTCGAGCCGTGGCCTTTTCTACGCTCGCCCGCCCTCCGGCTTCTTCCCTTTCCACCAGGCACATCACACCCATGACGTCGAACCCGAATTCGCGGGCGACTTTAATCGCTTCCACCGTTGATGCTCCGGTGGTGCAGACATCGTCAACGATTACAACTTTCGCACCTTTTTCGCGGAAGCCTTCGATTCGCTGGCCGGTTCCGTGCTGCTTCTCGGCTTTGCGAACCAGAAAGCCGTGAATCGCTCCGCTCGCAACTGCGACTGCAACGACGATCGGGTCTGCTCCCATGGTAAGTCCGCCGATGGCCTGCGGATTCCATCCGCGCGTGCGAATCTCGTCGAGGAAGACTTGCCCCGTCAGTTGCGCGCCGCGCGCGTCAAGGGTAGTGGTGCGACAGTCAATGTAGTAGTCGCTGGTCCCGCCGGACGAGAGTTTGAATTCGCCGAGCCTGAACGACTTCGTCGCCAATAGGCGCAGCAGTTCCTGTCGCGCAGAAGACATGAATTTCTAAGATAACAGACGTTTCAGGGCGTGAGCTTTTCCAGATGCCGGTAGCCGCCGCTCGCAATGATAGTCGCCAGAACCGGAATGCCGTTGTAAATAGAATGCACGATGAAGCTGGAGGCAACCGACTGACGTTTCGCGCGCACGACTGTCAGAACAACACCCACCAGGAACACAATCAGTACGGGAGCCCAGGCCTTGTATTCGATGATGTGGATGCAGGCAAAAGGCAATGCTGTCAGCAGGACGGCCATTATGAAGCCGAATCTGCGGGCCAGTACGGGATAGAGAAAGCCGCGGAAGAACAACTCCTCCATGAAGGGCCCGAATGCAACGGCGAGAATCGCGAATGCATAGGCGTCTGAAGGACGATGGAAGAAATCATCGAACGGACTCTTCTTAGGGACCGGAAGAACATGTTGAAGCAGTTGCAGCACTACGAGTGTGGCGATGCCGATTGCGATCAGAGAAAACCAGCCTTGCTGCGGCCAGTTCCATCGGATAGCGCGCCACAAAGTCTCATGAAACCAGTTTTTCGCGGACACGATCAGATATAGCGCGATAATCGCGAACCAGACGAACTGCGGTCCTAAGACAACCCAGGTCTTGCGGGCAACCTCCGTAAATCCCAGTTGAGGATAAAAAGCCTTCTGCGCGAAAACGATCACGAAAGGTTCTATGAATGCCGGAACCAGGAACAGCAGCAGTCCGATCTTGGTAACATCCCATCCGCTAAAGGGAGGATTTTCCGTTGGAGGGGAGTAGGGCTGCAGAGGGGATGGAGCGGAATCGACCCCAATAACGGGCGGAGGCAAGGAATCAGACATGAATTGACTTTACACCACCGAGTGGATTCTTTCTTCGAGCTCACCGACCGCCGATCTGAGATCACTCATTGCTGGCCAGAGATCTCATTGATGCCTCTTGAAATGCAATCCTTCCTTCCCGATCCGCTTTGGTCGATGTAGCAAAAAATTGCTTGCTCTCCGCTTGCAATTTCGCCGCGGAATCCTCCGCCAGCGCCTGCCCGGTGTACGACTTCTTGTTCTTCGCCACCTGCTCGGGCGTTCCTTGGGCCACAACGCGGCCGCCGTCCTCGCCGCCTTCGGGGCCGAGGTCGATGATCCAGTCGGCGTTGCGGATCACGTCGAGGTTATGTTCGATGATGATGATGGTGTTGCCGAGATCAGTAAGCCGGTGCAGTACGTCGAGGAGTTTGCGGACATCGTCGAAGTGCAGGCCGGTTGTGGGTTCGTCGAGCAAGTAGAGCGTGCGCCCGGTCTGGCGCTTGCTAAGCTCTCGCGCGAGCTTGATGCGCTGGGCTTCACCGCCCGAGAGCGTTACTGCGGATTGGCCCAAGTGAACATAGCCTAAGCCGACATCGACTAGGGTTTGCAGCTTCTGCTTGATCTGCGGAATATTTTCGAGGATCGGAAGAGCTTCGGAAATCGGGCTTTCCAGCAGGTCGGCGATCGAGTAGCCCTTGTATTTGACTGAGAGCGTTTCCTGGTTGTAGCGGCGCCCACCGCAGATTTCGCAGACCACATAAACATCCGGCAGGAAATTCATTTCAATTCGTCGCTGGCCTTCGCCCTGGCAACCTTCACAGCGTCCGCCGGCGACATTGAAGGAAAAGCGCCCTGGTTTGTAGCCGCGCTCGCGAGACTCGGGCAGCATGGCATAAAGGTCGCGGATGTGCGAGAAAACGCCCGTATAGGTTGCAGGGTTCGAGCGGGGCGTGCGGCCGATCGGCGACTGATCGATGCGAATGACTTTATCGATACTTTCGACCCCGGAGATCGCCTTGTGCTCGCCGGCCTCTTCTCGCGAGCGGTAGAGAGACTTCGCAAGCGAGCGGTACAGGATGTCATTTACCAGGGTGGATTTTCCCGAGCCGGAGACACCGGTGACAACATTGAGCAGGCCGAGTGGAAAGGTGACGTCCACATTCTTGAGATTGTTTTCGCGCGCGCCGAGTACCGTGATCGCATTCCCGTTTACTCGACGACGCGCGGAAGGGACTTCAATTCGCGTTCGGCCTGCAAGATACGAACCTGTCAGCGAGTCGGGAATTTCCATGATTTTGCCAGGCGTGCCGTGAGCGACCACGTCCCCACCGTGGCGGCCGGCGCCGGGGCCGAGGTCTATCACGTAATCCGCGCGGCGGATGGTTTCTTCGTCGTGCTCGACTACCAGCACGGTGTTGCCGAGATTGCGCAGTTCTTCGAGCGCGTTCAACAAACGGCCGTTGTCGCGGTGATGGAGGCCGATTGAGGGCTCGTCGAGCACGTAGAGAACGCCACGCAGCTTCGATCCGATTTGCGTTGCCAGGCGAATGCGCTGGCCTTCGCCGCCCGAGAGCGTGGCGGCGGAACGATCCAGCGAGATGTATCCGAGGCCGACGGCATTCAGAAACTGCAAACGCTCGACGATCTCCTGCATGATGCGGCCGGCGATTTGCAGCTCACGTCCGGCAAGCTTGATGCCGCGTGCTTTTTCGAGGGCCCGCGAAACCGGCATGGCGGTAAAGTCCGCGATGGACATGCCTTCCACCTGCACTGCCAAGCTTTCAGGCCGCAGACGCTTGCCATGGCACACCGGGCACTCGGTCGCGGACATGTGCTCCATGAGCCAATCGCGATAGCCTTCCGACGCAGATTCGTTCAGATTGTTTTTCAGGTACGCGAAGATTCCGAGAAATCCAGTTTTGCCTTTGCCATTCGGCTCGCCGTAGAAAAACAAGTTCTGGAGTTTTTGCGGCAGCTTCTCAAAAGGGGTGCTCAGGTTGATTCCATACGCCGCGGCGACAATCTTGATCTGATGAATGAGATTCTGCGAGGCCGAGCCCGGGCCGAGCGCGCCTTCAAGCAGCGGCTTTGACCAGTCATTAATCACTTTGGCGGGATCGAAATCGTAAGTGCTGCCAAGGCCGTGGCATTCCGGACAAGCGCCATACGCGCTGTTGAACGAAAACGAGCGCGGCTCTAGTTTGGGTACGTCGATGCCGCAATCGGGACACGCCAGTCGCTCCGAGTAGAGCTGCTCCTCGCCCCCAACTATTGCCACCTGGACTAGTCCCCCGGCCAGCTTCATCGCCAGCCCAACTGACATCTCGAGGCGCTGCTCGATACCAGGCTTCACCAGCAGGCGATCCACGACGACTTCGATGGTGTGGTTCTTGCGTTTGTCGAGATTGATTTCGTCTTCGAGGCTGACCAGTTCGCCGTCAATTCGCGCACGGGTGTAGCCGTGCTCCACGAGCTTTTCCATTTCCTTCTTAAATTCGCCTTTGCGCCCGCGAACGATGGGAGCGAGGACCATGACGCGGTCTTCGGGCGTGAGTGCCATTACTCGCTGAACGATCTGCGCTGCGGTTTGGCGGGAAATCTCGCGTCCGCACTTTGGACAATGCGGAATTCCAATCGAGGCATACAAAAGCCGGAGATAGTCGTAGATTTCGGTAATGGTCCCGACGGTCGATCGCGGGCTTCGGCTGGTGGTCTTCTGTTCGATCGAAATGGAGGGGCTAAGGCCTTCGATGGAATCAACGTCTGGACGCTCCATCTGATCGAGAAACTGGCGCGCGTAGGCCGACAGAGTCTCCACGTAGCGGCGCTGGCCCTCGGCGTAAATCGTGTCAAATGCTAGAGATGACTTGCCCGAGCCGCTGAGGCCGGTGATCACCGTGAGGGTGTTGCGGGGAATCTCAACGTTGATGTTTTTGAGATTATGCTGCCGCGCCCCGCGGACCGAAATTTCCCGGATGGCCATTGTCTGAACGCTTAATGCACCTTCGTAATGTGGACGGGTCCACAGAGATGATGGAGAGTGGGAGTGCGCACTTCTACTCACGTATCTTAGTTATAAACAGCGGCAAGCGTCAACGCGGGTAGAGTGAAAGCGCACCGGAGCTTGTGGAAATCAAGTACCGGACTGAAGCCGTTGAAAGCTGCTGACAACGGGAAAGTGGGCCGAACTTGGGGAATCTGTTAGCTGCTTTCGTACTGACCTTTACCGTTGCCGGATCGTTTGCCCTGGGTATTGCAGCGGCCTACACCAGCGTTGTTGCTCTGCTTCATGCGTTCGCCCAGAACTCGCGGAAGCCTGCGCCTGCATTAGTCCTGGTGCACAGCCAGGGACAGGTCAGCGGGGACTGAACCAGCTTTCAGCTTTCAGCTTTCAGCCGTCAGCCATCAGTAAAACCCACTTCTCACGCCGCTTCGATAACCCTGCTGGAAGTTTTGTTTTCCTTTAAAAGGTGAGTTGCGTCATTGTGGCGGCCCGGGCTGGCCATTTTGGTCCTGTTGCTGTTGCTGTTGTTGTTGCTGCTGTAGCTCACGTAGCAGTTGCTCAGGTGTCTTTACCGTGGGCTGTTGGTTTGGCTGGGACTGATCTGCGGCGCCTTGGTCGGCGGTTGGGGGTTGCTCTTCTTCAGGCTGTTGAACATCCTGCGCGTTATCGGGACTCGCCTCTTCCACGGGCTGATCGTTTTCGACTTCCGGCACTGCCTGCAAATTCTGCTGCTGGTACGCAGGATTCTGGAACCCGGGATTTGCACCGGGAGGCACCTGTTGTTGCGCTTGTTGTGGGCCATTCGGTTGTGGGCCGTTCACCCGCGCCATCAAGACGACTTTCTTAAGCGCGCCTGGATCGGCCGGAGATCCCAATAGAACGTAGTCGTAATGCGATCCGTTCAGCAACTGCGCCATCACGTCTCGCGGCGCGCCGGGGCCGAACTTGCCCACCACCCGCTCGCTCGAAGATGACGGCATCTCAACCGCTGCGCCGGTCTTCTGCTTTACCGCATTCAGCACGTCTCCCATGGTGGAGTTGCGTGCCACGATGACAAGCTGGCCTGCCTGATAACTCACTTCCGGTGGCGATGAGGGGCCCTGCTCCGGCGTAGGCGGAGGCGGCGGAGGCTGCCTCGGCATTGCCTCGACAATTTTCTCGGTCGTTACTTCGGCAGGCTTTTGTGCCTTTTTGCGGGCACTAGTCTTCTTCTGAGGCGCTTGCGTGGCGAGCGAGACCGCCGAAACAAAGACAATCGAGAAGACCAGTGTGAAAACGCGACGCATTCGGGATATCCAGAAGTGCTCTTTGAGAACGAGCGTTCGCGGCATTCTTGCACGCGTTACCCACGCTTCTAGAGGTGATTTTAACATCCAGGCAGCTGGGGTTATTGCTGGGGAGCGAAATATCCCCTGCGGGAACGCACTTGCAGATCTTTCTTTAACGAAGTGATTTCGATGGAGCGATAGCGGCCATCGGCGTCGAAATCAGCGGGGTGATAGGAAACGACGTACTGGCTGCGAAGTTCGTCTTCGATGGCAGAGAACGAATTCTTGATGTCCTTCATCTTGAAGGGAAAGAAGGCGCGTCCGCCGGTCGCATCCGCGAGCTGTTGCAATACCTTGTCACCGCGAAGGATAAGTCCGCTGTCATCGGTCGAAATCGTGTAAATGATGACCTGCGCGCGCTGCGCCATCTCGATCGCCTGTGCCCTCGTGACGTCGCTCTGATTGTCCTCGCCGTCGCTCACTATGACCAGGGCGCGGCGGGTTGGACGGTCGGTATCGTCTTTCAACAGGCGGTCCTTGCATGCGTTGTAGATCGCCTGGTAGAGGGCTGTGCCTCCGCCATTCTGCAGGTTATGAATGCCAGTCTGCAGCAGGCTCACGTTATCAGTGAAATCCTGGACAACTTTGTTGTGTCCGTTGAAACCCATGATGAACGCATGATCGTAATGCTGGCGAATGGTGTGCTGCAGGAAACCGACGGCAGCGTCCTGCTCAAACTGAAAGCGCGAGTGCACCGAACCGCTGGTGTCGACCAGCAGCCCCAATAACAAAGGAAGATCGGTTTGCTGCGTGAAATTCACGATCTCCTGCGGCGGCTTGTGGTCGTCGAGGAAGCTGAAGTCTTTCTGGTTCAGGTCGCGGACGAATTTGCCGTGCTTGTCGGTCGCGATGAACAGCACGTTCACTTCGTTCACGCGCTTGCGGATGGTGATTACGGAATTGGTGTCGACGGATGCGGTGATGGGAAGTGCGCTCGTGCCTGCGACAAAGGAATTCTGTGCCGTCGTCTGGGAGTTGCCCAGCGGCAGCGCCATCGCAAGACAAAGAATCAGTCCTATGTACTTCATTCCCAAACCATCCAAAAATTGCACAATCAACCGCTGCTTGCGGGCTGTAACCACTCTTTAGATGCACGTCCGATGCCGAAGAACCGAACTGCCCTAACCCGGCTGATGGCTTGAATCTAGGCGAGTACAGCATGTTCGCCAAGTTACAAAAGGAGCACGCGAACGGTCACCGCTTGCAAAAAGCGCGCATTCACCGGCATGCAACAATGAGGGCCACCCGCTACTGGTAGAAACACGGGTGCGGAGTAGAATGTTGCCATCTAAATATTAGGAGCAAGTGAATGAAAAAGCTGATTGCACTTTTTCTGGGACTGCTTTGCCTTCCGCTGGCGACGGCCGCGAACAACGGCACCGAGACCGATCGCGTGAAAGATGCCGGAACCGTGCTCAAAGAAATTCTGGATATTCCAGACGACATTCCCAAGGACCTGATTGACCGCGCTGAGTGCGTGATCGTGCTTCCGTCGGTGAAGAAGGGCGCGATTGGAATTGGCGGCAGCTACGGGCGCGGTGTGATGGTGTGCCGCAGCGGCGAGCACTACACCGGACGATGGGGCGCGCCCGCGATGTATGCGCTCGAAGGAATCAACTTTGGCTTTCAGTTGGGCGGACAGGCGACCGATTTCGTTTTGCTGGTAATGAATCCACGCGGTGCGGAATCCCTCATGGGCAGCAAAGTAAAGCTGGGTGGCGATGCCTCCGCGGCGGCCGGGCCGAAGGGCCGCGCCACCACTGCGGCTACCGACGCCGCCATGCGTGCTGAGATCCTTTCGTACTCACGAACCCGTGGATTGTTTGCGGGAGTCTCACTCGAGGGCTCAACCCTGCGTCCGGATGGCAGTGCGAACGAAAAGCTCTACGGGCGCAAATTGACGGCGAAGGAAATTGTTCGCCAAGGCAAAGTGGGAGCGCCGGCTGCAGCGCATGAACTGCTGGCCTCGCTTGAGAAGGCCTCACCAAAGAATCTGTCGGATCCGAAGTCGTTGAGGTAAGAGGGCATTTCCGCTGAATAACCGAATGCGTGCTGATTCAACAAGTTTGTCAGCTTAGAGGAGAACCTCGCTCGTAAGTTCCGAACCAGGTTCTGTTTCAAACGCTTCTGCTCAACTCATTTTCGCCGGCACGAGATCGAATTAACGAACTTCTTAACGAACTTCGCTCCGTTTGGCGGCGGGGGATCGTGCCCACGTTTGGCGAGCTAACTTGTTTTTGACCGGCAGCTCGCCAGAGGTAAATGGCAGCGTACGCGCGCCAGGGGCGCCATGCCTCCGCTCGTTGTTCCAGTTCTCTAGCGCTGTCGACCGCGAGCCCGCGCATCAAGGCGATGTCGCCGGAAGGAAATGCGTCGGGATCGGCAAGAGCACGCATCGCGATGTACTGAGCTGTCCAGTTGCCGATCCCGGGAAGTTCGGTGATGCGTGAGATGAAGTCGGCAGTGTCCAAGACTCCATCGAAGCGAATCTCGCCGCGCGTGACCGCTTTCGCCAGCACTTGGATCGTCTGCGCGCGGGCGTTGGTTAATCCAACTGGTGCGAGATCGGCTTTGGCCAGCGCTTCGGCAGTGGGGAACAAATGGGTAAGGCCCTTCGCGGGTGAGAATGGTTTGCCGAACAGTCGCGCCATTCTTCCTGCCAGAGTTGTCGCGCCCTTCACGCTGATCTGTTGGCCGAGAACTGCGCGGACGGTAAGTTCGAAGCTGTCCCATGAGCCGGGCAAACGCACGCCGGGATTGGCTTTCATGAGGCGAGGCAGCATGGGATCAGAGGCAAGCGTCGCCTCGATGGACTGCCAATCCGCATCAAGATCAAACATCCGGCGGATTCGCTCGGTGATCGTGAAGAGTGAGTGCGGATGCGGAAAGTGCACTCGAGCTATCAGACAGTGATTTTCTTCGTGGAACGAAACCTCGAGCCAGCCACGCGCTCCGTCGACGGAGATGGACCGGCGATAGGAAGAATTTTCGACGAGATCAACTCCAGGCGTGCAACGCGGTGCCAGAAAATCGAGCATGGCGTTCCAGTTGTATGGGGGGCGAAAACCAAGATGGAACACATATTCGTTTTCTGAGGAACGGTCTGTGGGACGCGCCAGACGGCGGATATGAGTCGGTGTCCGATGATAGGTATTGAAGATGGCGGCGTTAAAACGGCGCACGCAGCCGAAGCCGGAGGCAATTGCGACATCGCTCATGGGCAGTAAGGTTTCGTCGATTAACTTCTTGGCAAATTGCAGGCGTCGAGTGTGCGCAATGGTGCTGGGAGTCGCGCCGAGGTGCTTCATGAATAAGCGGCGCAAGTGACGAGAGCCAACACCCAGGCGTCGCGCAAGCCCTTCGACCCCGCCGTCTTCAAGGCCGCTCTCTTCGATCAAACGCAGCGCCCGAGAAACCGTGCTGGGCGTGCCTTGCCATGCCGGGCTTCCGGGAGAGCATTCCGGCCGGCAGCGCAAGCACGGCCGAAAACCAGCTTCGGCTGCGGCCGCCGCGGTCGCGAAGTAGCGAACGTTTTTGTCGGGCACGGTGGGCACGGGACAGCTCGGGCGGCAGTAAATTCGCGTGCTGAGAATGCCGACAAAAAATCTGCCGTCGAAACGCGGGTCACGCGCGAGGCGCGCCCTTCTGAAGGCTTTCCAGTCAACGTTCATGGCTGAGGGTTGGGCTTTCTTCTCGCAACGGTCCAACTCAGCTTAATTCTTAGCCGGCTTGCCGCCAATACGAAGGCGCATGTCGAGTCCGAAAACGTCCAAGGGCTGAGGGAGCGAGGTCCGCAAACGTCCAACTCTGCGGGCCGGCTTGCAATAAGTTTGATGAACAAAGCGCCGCTTGCCGGCGCTCAGTTCCGAGTTCCCCATGCCGTTCATCCGCCAGTGCATTGAGTGCAGGAAGTGCGCGACAAGATATCTGATTGCGTTCAGCCCCTACCGCAACGGATCTTACCTTTGGCGCACTTCCCTTTCCTGTTGGGACGAATACATTCTCTATTGCGTCTGCCAGCAGCCGCCGGTGTTCAACAGTTGCAAGGAAGATGGACTCAAGACGTACGTGGTTTCGAAAGCAGCGCATGATCGCGGGTACGGCAGCGCTGACGAGGTTGTTCCGATGGAAGCATTGAGGAACCGGCGTCAGACGTTGAGCCGCCCGCGATGCTAAGCCCGGAACTATTCCTGGTTGTGCGCGTCACATGAGTCTTCGGCCCATCTTTGAACCGTCAAGCTTGAGCGAGAAATTCCCAGAAGGATGATTGAACAACCGTCAACGATTTTCCTCCCGTTGACATTTCCCCACTCTCGGGTTCAAACTACCGAATCTGCCTGAGAAGGGCCTGGGGCGCGCCACTGTAGCTCAAGGATTGGCTCAGCAAAGGGCCGTAACAGGAACTCGGGCACAGGTTCCGGCGTCTGAGACTACAATAGGCTTTTCAACTTCATTGAAACCATTACTTATGAGCGGAGACCGGCTCTCCTACAAGTGGGATTCGACGCTGGAAACTGTGGACAACGCGGAGCAGACCGCTAGTCGTGTCGCCACTGAAAGCGGCTTTGCCGAAGATGAGGTCATGCAGATTTCCATGGCCGTGCGCGAGGCCACGGTCAATGCGGTCCTGCACGGCAATGCCTACGATCCCGAGAAGAAGGTGGAACTGGAGTTTGAACGCACCGATCAGGACCTGGTGATCACGATTCGCGATCAGGGAAAAGGCTTGGACGAGAAGAAGATTCCCGATCCGCTGGCGCCGGAAAATCTGTTAAAAACATCAGGGCGCGGAATTTTCTTAATCCGCTCGTTTATGGATGACGTGAAGATCAGCACGACCCAAACGGGCACCGAAGTTAAATTGATCAAGCACGTCCACGGCGAGACCGCGGGCGGCAAGGAGGCCTCTCAGTGAACTTAAAAATAAATACGCGCCAGGTGGACGGCGTCAATATTGTGGACTGCAACGGACGCATTACGCTGGGCGAGGGCAGCGTCGTGTTGCGCGACCAGATCAAGGACCTGCTCGCCAAGGGACAGAAGAAGATCCTGCTCAACCTCGGCGACGTGAACTACATTGACAGCTCGGGGATCGGTGAACTGGTGAGCGCCTACACCACCGTGCGCAATCAGGGCGGCGAACTGAAGCTGTTGAATTTGACCAAGAAGGTCCATGACCTACTGCAGATCACGAAGCTCTACACCGTCTTCGACGTAAAAGACGACGAAGCCACCGCGATCAAGGCCTTCCGCTAGAGTTCGGCATACGGGACGCGGGCGTCGCCACTGTTGGGGCGAGATGCCCGCCACTCCACGTTCCATTCTGGGAAGCTTTTCTCGTTTTTTTCGATTTTTCCGTTCTCATCCCTCGAGAGGAAACCTAGAATTTCCGCGTGAGAGTATTGGCGCGGATTTCTACTGCGTGGCTTTTGTCGGCTTCGGCACTCGCGGCACCCTGCATTCCTTTCAATCAAGCGCAAAAGCATATTGGCGAGTCGCAGTGCGTAACCGGCAAGGTCGTGCGCGTTGCTGTGGGCCAGCACGGCGAGCACTACCTCGATTTCTGTGACGATTACCGGCTCTGCAGCTTCTCGGTCGTAGTTTTCTCGCACGACTTGAAGAATGTTGGGGATGTCCGGCAACTTGCAGGGAAAGTCGTCGAGATTCACGGCGACGTGAAAGAGTACGCCGACCGCGCGGAGATTGTGCTGGAGAGCAGCAAGCAGCTCACCGGAGAAATTGCAGCGCTGCCGCCGTTGCCGAGGAATTTCGATGTGGAACAACGAGGGCACTTCAGCGCGGGGAAATTCAGGGCATCGCGCCGGCGGGCCACGCACCCCAAGAAGGGGCATCCGACGATTCCAGTGGAGATCCCGGAGGATGTGGAGGAGTGACTACAAGCAAAACCTTTTGACCGCAGAGAAACCCAAAGCCTATAACCGCAAAGGTCGCAAAGTTTTCGCAAAGCACGCAGAGAAAAGCAAAAGCATTTAACCGCAGAGTTCGCAGAGATTCGCGGAGGACGCAGAGAAACACTTTCTGGGTGCAACTCAGACTAGTCCCTTTTTCAGGTCGGCTAAAGGATAAAGCGTTCCTCTCCACTCGACTCCTCCGTTCCAGAGCGTGACGCACATGGAGAGCAGGATTGTGTAGATGAAGAGGACGGTGCTAACCGGATGCAGCAGGAAATACCACGGCGAGATTTCATCGCGGCGCCAGACTCCCGCGTATAAGCCAAACATCGAAGCCAAGGCTATTCCGTAACCGACGCGCGTCCAGCCGGGCGCGAATAGAACGCCGAAAAACGGAACGAGATTCAGGAATGCTACGGCGATGCTGCCGCCGATGGCGCGCCAGGCCTGGAACGACATCACGGCAAAGAAATTTTTCGTAAGATTTCTGACCACGCCGCGCGCGCCGAGGGCCCAGCGGATCTCGATGAGATTGCCAAGAACCACGCGTTGCCGAAAGCCGGCGTTCTTGATGACCTTTCCGAGTTTCATGTCATCCACAACTTCAAAGCGCAATCGTTCATAGGTTCCAACCGCTTCATATGCGCTGCGGCGAACCAGATTGAACGCGCCGACGCCCATGTGGTCTCGGGCTTTTGGGTCGGCACATTTCCAGGGACGGTGTCCAAAGACGAAGAGCAACTGGAAAAAGCCAACCATCATTTTTTCGCCAGGGCGCTTCATGACTACCCGCGGCAAAAGCACAACGTGATCTGCGCGCTCGGCTTCTGCGTAGGCGATGGCGCGCCGCAGACAATCGGTGCGAAACATCACGTCGGCATCGGTGAAGAGCAGCCAGTCGGCGGTGGTTTGTTTTGCGGCGGTCCACATGGCGTGGGCCTTGCCCATCCAGCCTGGCGGGAGTTCGCGGATGTGGACGATCTTGAGATGCTCATGCGAATGCGCCGCGACGCCGTCCATGATTTCGCCGGTGCGGTCGGTGGAGCGGTCGTCGATGGCGATCACTTCGTAGTTGTCGTAGTCGAGCGCGAGCAGACGGTGCAACGCCTGTTCAATCGAGCCTTCTTCGTTGCGGGCGGGGACGATGATCGCAACCTTGGGGCTGGGCGATTTTTTGTCCCATTGCGGCTGAGAGATGTCGGCCATAGTGCTCACGCCGCGCCAGGCGTCGATCACGCGGGAGAACCAGACCAAAGCGAGGAAGACTCCAACAACCCAGTGGAAGACAATCACTACTAGTGCGCCCCCGTGGCGACTGGCTTCCCGCCCGCCTGGACCGAAGGAGCAAAACGCATGCCGAAAAAGAGAATGAGCGAAGAAAGGACCATCGCGATCACCGGCAGAACAAACGACGTCTGCAGCGAGTGCCGGTCCGCGACCGACCCCATCAGCGTCGGAGAAAATACGTCACCCAGAATGTGGATGATGAAAATATTGACCGCAAGCGCCGTCGCTCGAATGTGCGCACCGACCGAGTTGATCACGGCAGCATTCAACGGAGAGGTATTGAGCAGCAGAAAAAATGCGGCCACTCCGATGGCCGGCATCATGGTCTTCCCTGGCACGAACAGCGCCTGCATCATGAACGGCACACCCAAAGCCATGCCGACGGCCGAAACCAGATAGTAGGCAGTCTTCGTGCGTTTCAGAAGATAGTCGCCCAGCCATCCGCCGATCAGCGATGCCAGAATGCCGTCGATCACGATGATGAGGCCGAAGTCGAAATCAGCGCGCGCCAGCGTGTAGCCTCTTTCGCTGTAGAGGAATTGCGGCATCCACGCCTGAATTCCTCCCAGCGAAAATGTCATCATCGCCATTCCGAGGGTCGCAGTTACGAATGCCGGGTTGCGGGCCAGTCCTGAGATTGTCTCCAAAGCTGATCCT
>JBKPSP010000234.1:0-21097 GCA_046735175.1 Acidobacteriota bacterium | reverse complement strand
CAGCAGGCTCGCGATTTTGTCCCTGGCGATGGGCCCCCAGCGATAGGTGTTCCACTCGCTGGTGAGGTCTAGATGCAGCCCGAGGTCGGCGCCAGGATGCGCTTTTGCGTATTCGGCGACTTCGGTGAGCCAGGGGCAAGGGACGAGAATGCTGGCTGAAGTTACGGCGCCTTTCTCCAGGGCGTCGAAGCTGGCCGAATCGACGGCGTGCGCGACCGCCAGGTCGTCGGCGTGGATGATCAGCAGCTTTGAATCCGCCGGATAGCCGAGGCGCTCGGCAACGGTTTTCGATTGCGCAGAGAGAGCAGCAACCGATGCGATGCAGATCGCACAAAGCCAGAGTGGCTGGAGTCTCATTGAGATCCTTTCGGGCAAAGAGAATTCAGCCAATCTAATTCAAAGTGCGCAGGTTGTCATGCATGGAAGGCCAACTTCTCAGCCACGGAGTAACGCGGGACATCGCGCATTTAGAACCTCTAAGAAAATCTGCGAAATCCGTGTCGCCCGTGGCCAGGAAGTTGTGTCGCTCTCTAAAGTCGGGAAAGTGGGATTCCGATATAGAGAGAGGCGGCTTTCTGGTCCAAGCCCGAACAAGGTTATGAAGAGTGTGCGCGCGCTGATCGTGGACGACTCGTCGGTCATGCGGAAGATTGTGGAACGGGCGCTGCGGCAGGCGGGGGTGGAACTTTCGGAGTTGCGCGAGGCCGGAAATGGAGCGGAGGCCTTGGCCGTGCTGGCGCAGTCGGGCGTATACCTGATTCTGTGCGACATCAACATGCCGATCATGGATGGGCTGGAATTCGTGAAGCGGTTGAAAGAGATGAAGAACGCGAGCGGCGTGCCGGTGGTCATGATCACGACCGAAGGCAGCGAATCGCATGTGGTGCAGGCGCTCTCGATGGGAGCGAAGGGCTATATCCGCAAGCCATTTACCCCCGACCCGGTGAAAGAGCACATCCTCCCGCTGCTGCAAGCTTGATTGCATGACCGCGACCATCCAATCCGAGCCTAACGAGCGCAGTCAGGAGGAGATGCACTCGCTGCTGGAGACGGGAACCAGGGAAGTCTTCAGCCTGATGATTGGGAGAGCGCTCGAGGCGGGGAAAGAATTGCAGTTGCAGCCGCGAACGGAATTCGCCGCCATGGTGGGCTTGGCAGGCGATATTTGCGGGGTAGTGAGCGTTCGCTGCGGACAGGATGCCGCCGAGCGCATCGCGGCCCTCATGCTCGACCTGCCGCCTGAAAAAGCCATCGAGCACGTATAGGACGCACTGGGCGAGGTGGCCAACATGGTCGCCGGCAACTTCAAAAACAAGCTCAATGGAAAGAACGATGGATGCATGCTGTCGTTGCCAACGGTGATCACCGGGGCCGACTACCGCTTTCGCTCTCCTTCGGTCGAGAGGGGAATGGAATTGCAATTCAGTTTTGAGAACATGCCCTTGATCGTGAAGCTGGAGCTCTATGAGTTCCCGGGGCAGAAAATTCAAAAGCAGCCACGGATTTACACGGATTCGCACCGATTAACACCGTGAGATTGAAATCTAATCGCTCCGCGAAATCCGCGAAATCCGCGGCGGTTTTACTTTTCCTCTGCCTTTCTTCATACCGCTTTCGTGATGCGGCCTGGGTTGCCAGGACAAAAATTCAAAAGCGGCCACGGATTTACGCGGATTCACACGGATTAAAACCGTAAGATTGAAATCTAGTCGCTCCGCGAAATCCGCGTGATCCGCGGCGATGTTGGTTCTCTTTCTTTACCTGAGCCGTTGGGGCGCTTCTCGCTGATAGAACTCCTCCCTTGAACCCTTTCTAATTTCGTCCGGCAAGCGTCGTGCTCCTGTCCTCCCCGTGGACAGCGGATATTACGCGGCTTGTACCGCACTGAAGACGCAGAGCCAGGCGCTGGAGCTGGCGGCGAACAATATTGCCAACGTGAATACGGCCGGCTATCGCGGCCAGATGCCTTCGTTTGAATCCATGCTGGTGAGGCAGGCGACGCCGAGCCCCATGAACGGGTGGAGCAAGCTGCTCAACGAATTCAATGTGCTGCGTGGCGCCCGGCTCGACCTGCGGCAAGGCAATCTGGCGGCGACAGGAAATCCCCTGGACCTGGCAATTGAAGGGCCGGGATTTTTTGCGGCGCAGACGAAGGCGGGGACGCTTTACACGCGCAACGGCAACTTTCGGGTTTCTGCGGCGGGGCAACTGGTGACGGAGGCTGGGGATCCGCTTCTGGGCGAAGCAGGGCCGATCACGGTTCCGGCAGGAGCGCTGGCAGTGAGCTCGGATGGAACGGTCTCAGTGAATGGAGCCGTGGTGGGAAAGCTTCGGCTGGTCGAGTTTCCGAACAGTGCGGCGGTAGAGCCTGCGGGCGGCGGTTACTACTCCGGCGCGGCCAAAGAGGCGAAGCCCGCGATTGCGAGTTCGGTGCAGCAGGGAATGCTCGAGGGATCGAATATCAATCCGGTCAACGCGATGGTGGGATTAATTTCCGCGCAACGCCAGGCGGAGATGGTGCAGCGTGCGATGAGCGCGTTCTATGCGGATTTCAATCGCATTGCGGCGGATGAGTTGCCGAGGGTTTAGTTTCGAGTTTCGCGTTTCATACTGCACCGCAGTCTCGAAACTTGAAACTCGAAACTTGAAACGCATTTCGGAGGTTCCATGCTACGCGCCCTTTATACGGCCGCCAGCGGCATGAGCGCCCAGGAGATGAACCTGGACAATGTCGCCAATAATCTTGCCAATTCGAGCAGTGCCGGGTTTCGCAAGCGGCGGGTGCAGTTTGAGGACCTGCTGTATCAGAACGTAGTGATGCCGGGGGCGGCTTCGACACAGCAGACCACGGTTGCGGCCGGCTTGCAGATTGGCCTTGGCTCGCGCTCGGCGGCGTCGGAGATTGTGCAGACCCAGGGAGACTTCAGCCAGACGGGTAATCCGCTGGACATGGCAATCCGCGGGCAGGGCTTTTTTCAGGTGACGCTGCCCTCGGGCGAGACGGCGTATACGCGCAGCGGGGCGTTTCATCTTGACTCGCAGGGGCAGGTGGTAACCGCGGACGGCAATCCCATGGAGCCGGCGATCACGATTCCGGCGAATGCCACGTCGGTAACGATTGGTGAAGATGGAACCGTGAGTGTCACGACGGCCGGGCAAAGCGCGGCGCAGCAGGTGGGAACCATCCAGATTGGGTTGTTTCAGAATCCCGGCGGGCTGAACAGCGTGGGCAAGAATCTGTTTCTTGCCACGACGGCTTCGGGCGATCCGATTCTGGGCACGCCCGGCGGGGCCGAAGGGCTGGGGACGATTGAGCAGGGGTTTCTGGAGCAATCGAACGTGGATGTGGTCGAAGAATTTATCCAGATGATCGTCGCGCAACGCTCGTATGAAGCCAACTCGCGCGTGGTGCAGGCGGCGGACGAGATGTTTCAAGGCGTGAATAACCTGGGCAAGTAAGCATGAGAATGCGGGCCGGTTTCGGATTGCTGTTGGTGGCGTTGGCGGCGACAGCGCAATCGCGCCCGCTTAGTTTGCTGTCTGAAGTTACGGTGCAACGGGACAACGTGTGGCTCTCCGATCTGCTGCCTTCTGGGGCGTACCAAACGCTGCGCGCTTCCGCGGAAAAGGTCCTGCGGGGGCGGTCGCCGCAGCCAGGGAGTTTCCGGGTGTTTGGGCGGGAGCAGTTGCGGCGAAAAATTGGCGGGGAGTTCGCGCTCACCTTACCTGAGCAGGTGGTAGTACGACGTCTTAGTGCCGAACCCGACAGCCTGCACCGGGATGGGGAAGCCCCACTTCTCGAAAACCGCGAGAAGTGGGGCACCCAGCGACCCGGGCGGCCATTGGTTGAGGCGCGAGTTCCCGCTTCGCTGGTGGTCGAATCCGATGCAGTGCGAATTCAGCTGCGGGTGATTCCGCTGCGAAAAGCCGGCCTGGGAGAAACGGTTCGCGTGCTTGATCCGGCAACTCGCCGGGTGCTCGTGGCGCAGGTTGCCGGCGAGGGGCTTCTTGAAATTCGCGGCGAGAGTTCGCAGACGAAACGGGGGAAGCCATAGATGCGTTTCGGGTTCCTGACTGTCACGATGCTGGCCCTCGCGTTCTTTGCGTTCGGGAAAGAGAAGGAAAAGAAGAACCCGGGGACCATTCAGAACGAATCGTTGAGCGAGTATTTGCTGCGCATGCAACAGCAGTCCGCAACTGCGGCCGCGGCAACGACCGGCAGCCTGTGGACGGATGGCGGGCGCCTCGCCGATGCTTCCGCCGACTACAAGGCACGGCACGCGGGCGACCTGGTCACGATTGTGGTCGTGCAGGACATCACCGCAACCAACGCAGGCAGCGTTTCTTCGGCGCGAAACTTCAGCGCCAGCTCGGGGATCACCGCTTTGCCGGCACAACTGAAAACCACGAAATGTCGCCAACCTGTTTTCTCCAACTTCGGCTTCTTCATTGACCGGCAAGGGACAAGCAGCGACGACTTCGAGTTTGCGGACCAGCCTGGCGGGGCGCGTGGTCGCGGTCATGCCGAACGGAGTCATGGTGATTGAGGCCGAGCGGCAACTGACCATGAACAACGAGCGGCAGACGGTGCTGTTGCGCGGCATGGTGCGGCCGGGCGATATCGGGCCGGGCGACACGGTCGCATCGAACGCAATCGCCAATCTCGAGTTGGAGCTCAAAGGACATGGGGTGATCAGCGAGGGCAATCGGCCGCCCAACATTATTGTGAGAACGATTCTGCGGATTGTCGGTTTCTGATGAAGTGTTTCTCCATATACATCATTCTGGCGGCGCTGGCCGTGGCACAGGCTGACGATACTGTCGGCTCGGCGCTGATACGCGACATCGCCACGGTCGAAGGGGTGCGCGAGAACCCGGTGTTCGGCTATGGAATCGTGGTGGGACTGAAGGGCACAGGCGACCGCCAGCAGACAGTGTTCACCACACAAACCCTTGCCAATGTTCTGCAGCGCATGGGCGTGCAGATTCCGGGCGGGACGATCCGTGTCAATAACGTTGCGGCGGTATTTGTGACGGCGACGCTGCCGCCGTTCTCGACTCCGGGGACACATCTCGATGTGACGGTTTCATCGGCCGGGGATGCCAAGAGTCTGGAGGGCGGGATGCTGCTGCTGACTCCACTTTATGCGGCCGACGGCGAGGTCTATGCCGCCGCGCAAGGTCCGCTCACGCTGGGCGGGTATACGGCGGGAGGATCGGCGAATTCGAAGCAGGTCAACCATCCGACGGTGGGAAGGATTCCGGGGGGAGCGTTGGTCGAGCGCGACAGCTCGGTCGATCTCGAAAAAATGAACATGCTGACCATTCTGCTTTCGGAGCCGAACTTTTCTACCGCGGAACAGGTTGCAGGGGCGATCAATCGCGAGTTTCACGGGGTGACGGCGCATGTGCGCGACAGCCGGCGGATTGAAGTCGAGCGCGGCACGGGGGAAAAAGACGTCCCCGCGATGCTGGCGCGGATTGAAAATTTGCCGGTGGAAATACGGCGGCGTGCGCGGGTGGTAATCAACGAGCGCACTGGCACGGTGGTGATGGGCCGCGATGTTCGTCTGGGAGCGGTTTCCATTCTGCATGGAAGTTTTTCGATTGAAGTGGCAACGCAATTTGCGGTGTCGCAGCCGGAGAGCTTGTCGCGAGGGGAAACCAAAGTGGTGCCCGACACTACGGTGAGCGCCAGGGAAGAGCCATCGCGCCGGATCGAGCTGAACGAAGGCGCGAGCGTGGACCAGTTAGTGAATGGACTGCAAAAAATCGGGGCGAGTTCGCGCGATGTGATTGCGATTCTGCAGGCGATCAAGGCCGCGGGCGCGCTGGATGCGGAGTTGCAGGTGATCTGAGGCGTCAGGCATCAGGCTTCAGGGGGCAGGATTTGGGTTTTCGGTTTTGGGAATGTGAGACTCGGGAGATTTTTATGGAATCAGTTGGCTCGATCATTTCGTTGAATGCGCAATCGGCGTCCGTAGCCCGGACGATCAAGGCGGCGAAAGATTTTGAGGCGGTCTTAACAAACGCCGTGTTCGGCGAGCTGCAGACGGCGTTCACCAATTTGCCGGGCAAAACATTATCGAATTCTACGAAGGCATACGATGGCATTGCCATGCAGGCGCTGGCCTCAGGGCTTTCGCGCGGCGCGGGGATTGGCTTGGGCGCATTTGTCTCGCGATGGCTGGAGAGCAGGCATCAGGGGTCAGGCCTCAGGACTTGAACATTCATTTGGGGAATGACTCTTTCGAGCGGTTACGGAGGAGACCTTACCTCAGTGCGATCATGACTTTAACAATTTGAGAATGGCGCGAAGCCTGACGCCTGACGCCCGCTTTTAAAGCTTTCTAATTCCCTGCCGATATGGAATTGCAGTAGGTGATATTGGAGAAAGACGAAGATCATGAGAATTGACTTAAACCCGGGTAGTGGAGTGGAGGGGGCGCAGTCGGCTAAGACCGAAACGCAGCACGCGAATGCGTCCGCTCGAGCCTTCCGCAATGAAAACGGAGCGGTGGAATTTGAAACCAGCATTGGCAAGTTGGCAGCATCGGCCCTGAACTCCCCCGAAGTTCGACGCGGCAAAGTAGAAGCTCTGAAGGAGCAGGTGGATGCCGGGACTTATCAGGTTTCGTCGCAGAGCATAGCTGGCGCGCTGCTGGACCAGCTGCGGCGCACATAAAGGAAGTGGGCCCGGATCGATGGCAAGCGATAACCCATTCAGCGTGAAGCTGCCGCCAGTCCAGTGGATGACAGGATCGCCTTCGCGGGAAGGCGCTTCAGAGCCTCAGCAGGATCGCGCGAAGAAAGGCAAGAAAGCGGGCGAGAGTTCTGCGAAGTCTTCCGGTACGCGCAACTCTGCCCCGTTCGAAGAAGCTGCCCCGCATGAGGTCGACAGCTTCGCATGAAAGCCACTGCCGATCGCGGGCTTGAATCGCAGTTTCCTCCGGCTCTGCAACTGCTTTGGGAGGAACTGGCTTGCGCCATCGCCGCGTCCCAGGCGGCGCTGTTCCGCGGTGAGCTTCAGGAACTCGAAGCCGCAATCACCGTTCAGCAGGAAATCTGCTCGAAAATCAAATCCCTGGTTGAAACCCTACCGGCGGCAGAACGGGATTGCAGCGTGGACTCCGCCGAGAAGGCGCAACAGCAGAACCTGGTATTTGCGGCGGCAGTCAGGCGCATGCAGCGCCATCTCGATTCGTTGCGCAGCGTCCTTGATGGCCCTTCCCCCAGCTATGGCGCGGACCGAGGGCGCCGGGTGATCTGATGGCGAGTCTTATCACAGCTTTAAACATCAGCACCGGGGCGATGCAGGCAGAGCAGGGCGCGATGGAGGCCACGGCAAACAATGTGGCCAACGTTAACACCGAGGGCTACTCTCGCGAGATTCCCGCATTCGCGGAAAATCCGCCATTTGTGTTGAACAATCTCACTTTTGACACCGGAGTCTCGCTCGAAAGGCTGAGCGGCGTGCGCGATTCGATCCTGCAACTGAGGATTCAGTCTGAGACCGGGGAGCAGGGAAAACTTGATTCCGAAGTGACCAGCCTGAACCAGGTGCAAACCTTGTTTGCCGGCGGCAGCAACGATATTGGGGCGCAAATCTCTGCCTTGTTCGCCAGCGTCTCGCAGCTCTCGACCAACCCTGCGAGCATTCCGCTGCGCCAGGGCGTGCTTACGGCTGCCTCGAACCTGGCTTCAACATTTCGGAACACCGCGAACAATCTCTCGACACAGCGCTCGAACCTCGATCTGAGCGTGACCAACGCGGTCGAGCAGGTCGATACGCTGACCCAGCAGATCGCCGGCCTGAACGGCCAGATTTCCGCGCTTGAAAACGCGGGGCAGGATGCGAGCGCGTTCCTGGACAAACGCGACGTCCTGATCAATCAGCTCTCCGGATTGATTGACGTCTCGCGTATCCAGACCGAGTCGGGGATCACCCTGACCACCTCGAACGGAACCGCGCTGGTCGGGGGGAATCAAGGCTTCTCACTCAGTACGCAACTGGACCCGTCAGGCGTGCAGCACATCTTCGCGCAGGGCGCGGACATTACCTCGCAATTGAATTCGGGCCAGCTTGGCGGCTTGCTCGAGGTTCGCGACCAGAAAATTCCGGCCCTGCTGACGGGTCTGGATACGCTGGCGTCAAGTCTCGGCGATGCTTTCAATGTTGCGAATGCGGCTGGTTTCGATTTGAGTGGCAGCAAAGGAGGAAACATTTTTTCGGTTCCCTCTGGGCCGGGGGCGGCAGCCGGCATCAGCGTCGCAATTACCGATCCCGCGCTGATCGCCGCCAGTTCTGACGGCAGCGCCGGGAGCAACGGCAACCTGGCGAATTTTTCTGCGATTCACGATCAGGCCACGATCGCAGGGCAAACGGCTTCCGACTACTATGGCAACCTGGTCTTCGGAATTGGGAATGACGTATCCAGCGCGACCGCTGAGTTGCAATCCTCACAGCTCGTACTGCGGCAGCTTCAGGACCAGCGCGGCAGCATCTCGGGCGTTTCCCTCGACGAAGAGGCCGCGCATATGGTCGAGTATCAGCGCGCCTTCGAGTCGTCGGCCCGGGTCGCCAGTACCGTGAACCAGATGCTCGAAACCGTGATCGACATGGTGGCGCCATGAGTTCGATTCGCGTAAATCCTTTTGTGCTTCCTGACCTGCTGGCGGCGCTCGGCAACACCCGCCAGCAGGCGGAGACGGCGAGCATTGAGCTGGCCACCGGCAGCCGCATTAACAAGCCATCGGACGACCCTGGCGGGGCAGCACAACTGATTGCGAACCACGATCAGTCGAGTCAGGCCGACAGCTTTCTGCGGAGCATCAGCAGCGTGAACGGGCGGCTGCAGACCGCTGATTCCACGCTTGGCTCGGTAGTCACTGTGTTGCAACGCGCTATCTCGCTGGGCGTTGAAGGTGCGAATGGCACGCTCTCGGCGGCGGACCGCGCGGACATTGCCTCGGAGTTGGCCGGCATTCAGCAGCAGCTCATCAGCCTGGGAAACGCTTCGTATCAGGGTGAATTCATCTTTTCAGGGACCTCTACGGCGTTGCCGTTCGTTGCCGATGCCACCAGCCCCTCCGGCGTCAGCTACAAGGGAAACGCAGGCGTGAACAGTATTCAAGCCGGCCAGAATTATTCTCTTCAAGTCAACCAGCCCGGCTCGCAAGTCTTCACCGCCACGGGTGCAGACGTGTTTCAGTCGATCTCCGATTTAATTGGAGCGCTGCAATCAAATTCGAATATCGGAAGCGCGGTCGGCGAAGTCAGCGCTGCCTTCGACCACGTCACCAGCCAGCGCGTGTTCTATGGCAATGCTTTGAACCAACTGCAGGCGCAGCAGAACTTCCTAAATTCGGAAAAAGTGGAACTCGCAACCGCCGAGAATTCGATTGCCGGCGCCGATCCGGCAAAGGCCATTACCACCCTCACCCAGGCGCAGACCGCCATCAGCGCCGAGTTCGCGGCCATGAGCAGAATCTCGCAGAGCACCTTGTTTGATTATCTGAAGTAGACGGTCGACGCGATAGCATCCTTACTCGGTCTGCCTGCACTCTTCGAGACACAAGCCAGCTGCCAACTCTTTCGTAAGTCCCGTAATTTCAATACTCACGGGCCCGAAAAATTCTATTGACGTAGTGTCGTAACGACACTATATTAGTGTCTATAAGACACTATAGGAGGGACGACATGCTCAACTTCATGAAAGTGCCGCCTACGACTTACGTCCTGCAATACAAGCACGGCAAGATCAAGCGCGAAGGGGCCGGACTTTCCTTTCTGTACTACGCACCCACATCCACAATTGTGACCATCCCAATGGCCAGCGCTGATGTGCCGTTTGTGTTTCAGGAGGCAACCGCTGACTTTCAGAGCGTCAGCATTCAAGGGCAGCTTACGTACCGGGTTTCGGACCCGAAGCGGCTTTCGTCCCTCCTCGATTTCAGCGTGGACAAACGCCGCACATATTTCTCTGACGATCCGCGTAAGCTTGCGGAACGTCTGGTGCATACTCTGCAGACTCTGACTCGTTCCATCACGCAAAGGCTTGCCCTCCGCGATGCGCTGGTCAGTTCAGATGCCATCGTCGCCGAAGCACTGGCCAAACTGCGAGAGTCGGAAGCAGTCTCAACTCTGGGTGTTGAAGTCCTCACACTCTCAATTCTCGCCATTCAACCTACACCTGAGACCAGCCGCGCGCTTGAGGCGGAAGCTCGCGAAGCCTTGCAGCGCCGCGCTGACGAAGCCATCTATGCGCGCCGGAACGCCGCGGTGGAGCAAGAGCGACTGATCAAGGAGAGCGAACTCAATACCGAAATCGCCGTCGAAGAAAAAAAACGCCAGATTCGTGAAACCCAGATGGCGGCAGAGATAGCGGTCGAAGAGCAACGGTCTCAACTGATCGACCGTCGCGTGGAAAATGAACGCAAAGATGCTGACAGCAGGGCCTATGCGCTGACGGAAACGCTGCGGCCTGTCCGTGATCTCGACTGGAAAACTCTCATGATGCTTGGCGGCAAAGGCGCGGATTCCAAATCCATGATTGCGCTTGCATTCCAGGAGATGGCCGAGAATGCGCAAAAGATCGGTGAGATCAACGTATCTCCCGATCTGCTGAAATCTCTCATTGGGACCGGCACCGCGGGCAAGTGACTATGTACAAGAAGCTGATTATCGTAACCCGCAAGACCCGCCTGCAGGAACTTGTGGAGCGGTTCAATACGCGTTCCCAGGCCAAGTTTTACATCGAGCATTCGGGGGGAGACTTTGCCGATTACGAACGCGAAGATGACGCCTATCGCGGATCCTTAGACAATCTTCGGCGCACGCTGGAATTTGGAATGCCGCAACAACTTGTCGATCGCGCGCTGGTTCCGACATTTCAGTTCCAGAAGCAAGACATCATTGTCACTCTGGGGCAGGATGGCCTTGTCGCCAACACCGCCAAATATGTGGGGGCGCAACCGATCGTAGCCATAAATCCCGAGCCCAGCAGATTCGACGGGATTCTGTTGCCGTTTCTTCCAGATCAGGCGCGACCGGCGGTAGCGCGAGTCATCGAGTCGAAGTGCAAGATTCATGAGGTCACACTGGCTCAGGTCAGCCTGAACGATGGACAGCGGCTGCTGGCCTTTAACGATTTGTTTCTAGGCGCCCGCAGCCATGTTTCAGCTCTGTATCGAATTGGCTATCGAAAGAAGTCGGAGGTGCAGTCGTCGAGCGGTGTGCTGGTGTCGACTGGCGCGGGGTCTACCGGCTGGATGTCGTCCGTCTTCAACATGGCTTGGGGTGTTTCGCGGTTCTGCGGCGGAACACCCGTCAAGAGGGTGCGTCTGCCTTGGGAGGACCGCCGCCTTGTTTTTGTTGTGCGCGAACCGTTCGTTAGCCGTCATTCCCAGGCAGACATTGTGGCCGGACTACTGAATTCCGGCGACGAACTAGTGTTGGAATCACTGATGCCCTCAGGCGGCGCCGTGTTCAGTGATGGTATGGAGGCGGATTTTTTGCAGTTCAATTCCGGGGCCACCGCCAAGGTAGGTGTTGGTGAGCAAAGGGCCCGGCTGGTTGTGCCCTGAGGCCATATGAAGGTCACGGTCGACATAGTCATTTTCACCATTCATTCCGGCGAATTGAGAGTGCTGCTGGTGAAGCGAGGCATTCCACCTTTCGTCGGACAGCTCGCGATTCCCGGCGGTTTCGTGCAGGAAGACGAAGACCTTGATCAGGCAGCGTTTCGTGAGCTGAAGGAGGAGACCGGCGTCTCGGACGTTTACCTCGAGCAACTCTATTCCTTTGGAAATCCAAAACGCGATCCAAGGGGCCGCGTGATCACGGTGGCGTATTTCGCTCTCATATCCGCGGACCGGCCGCTCAAAGCCAGCTCTGATGCCGCCGAGGCTGAGTGGTGGAGCTTGGAAACCCTGCCTCAACTGGCATTTGATCACGCGATGATTCTTGAATATGCGCTCGAGCGCCTGCGTAACAAACTGGAATACACAACCGTGGGATTTCAGTTGTTGCCCGAAAAATTCACGCTGACGGAACTGCAGGAAGTCTACGAGGCAATCCTCTGTAAGCAACTTGACAAGCGCAACTTTCGAAGGAAAATATCGCTGCTGAAGATTTTGAAGCCGCTCCCGGAATATCGGCGCGGCGGACGTCGCCCGGCGAGGCTGTTCAAATTCGTGGCATCCAGCTTTGAAAAACTGAAAGATCGCGGAATCTTGTTTCCATTTTGAGGCAGTCGGTTCTTGAGGATGAGGATTGCTTCGCGCCCGCATTCACCGCAGCTTCTGAGTGGCATCTGCCCACTCACTCACAGCGGCGGCATGGGTGCGCCGGTCTGCGAGCCGCGCGCGTTCGACTGACAGCCATCCTTCAAAACGCGGCAGGTGGGGCCTTAGTTCCTCGAGTGCGGTGCGATATTCTTCGACCGCCTTGCCCAGCGGTTCGGGTGGATCTGACGGGACCTTTGCCAGGGTGGCGCGTGCGCAGGTGATCTCTTCGAAGGCTGCGCCGAGCTCCTCAAAGCCGATGCGAACTTGTTGCGAGGCTTCGGGCTCGAAGATGGACAGCACACGCCGCGCGGCTATGGTTGCGGAGATCAGCCGGCTGAGAAGCCTTTCCTGTTCGAGCTGTGAGATTGCCGCGTCCATGCTATGGAATTAGTGGGCCGGTTTCGCTTTCAACTTTTGTCCAGGCCGCATGGACCTCGGCGAGTTGTTGGCGGATTTGTTCGAGGATCGAGCGCGAAGAGCGCACCTGGGCTTCCATGAGCTTCTCGCGAATCATGATGTAGAAGCTCCCGAGGTTGCGCGCGACCTCCGGCCCGGCTTCGGGGCGCAGTGTGGCCTGCAGATAACCGATCACTGCGACCGCGTGGCCAACCTCCTGCGCACAAGCTTCCACGCGCTGGTCTTTGAGGGCCTGGTCGGCGCGCGCGACATCCTGCATGATCTGCTCGTACATCATGATGGTGAGCCGAACGGGACTGGCGCCGCGGACGGCGGCTTCCTGGTAGGCACGCTTGGCGCTGAGGGTTTCCATCCTGGCTAGCCGCTCTTGCTTGTGTTGGTAGAGGTGATGCCCAACTGCAGGCTGATGGATTGCAGGAGAAAGGGGAATTGCTCGAGCAGTGCATTGACCTGGCTGAACTGGGTGGTGAGCTGGTCTTGCTCGGAAAGCAGGCGGTCTTGAAAGTCGTTGATGGAATTGGCGAGGTTCTGCTGCTGTTGCCGGTTCTGAGTCAAGTCTGCGCCGAGGATGCCGGCGGTCGGATCGTTCAAACTTCGCAAGTCTTGCGAAAAGAGGTTGGCGAAACCCGTGAGTGACGAGTTCTGGAAAAAATTCAGAACGCTTGAAGGATCGTCGGTCAGCGCCGTGCTCAACTGGCCCGCGTTGACGCTGAGCGTGCCGTCGTTGTTCATGTCGATGCCGAGCGAGGCCAGGTTGGAGCCATTCCCAACGGCGCGGGTGGCGGCGCTCAATAAACTGGACTGCAACGCCCGTAAGGAACCGTCGGAGGCGAGCGGGCCTTCGGTGTTGGTCGTGGGATTGACGGTGAATTGCTGATTGATGTCGCCGATGACTTTGTTGTAAGCGTCGACGAAGTTGGTGATGGCTTGTGCCGCGCCGGTCGAGTCTGGGCCGACGGAGATCTGTGCCTGGATTCCGGGAAACGCTCCCAACAGATTCAGAGTCACACCGGGAATTGCGCCGGTCACGGTATTCGTGGTGCTGCTGAAGGGAATGCCATCGACGGTCAGACTGGCGTTGGTACCGCCGATCGGAGGATTGAAGGTGAGGCTGGTGGTGTTGTTGGCCACGATGAGCGCGCCGCTCGCGCCGGTTGCCTGGCTGTAGACCGCGAGTCGGGCCCCGCTGGCGTCGCTGAGAACGGTGGCATTCACGCCCCAGTTCTGCTGGTTGATGTAGGCGGCAATTTTGTTCAGAGTGTCATTAGTGCCTGCGCTGATGGTGATGTCGCGCGAGGTGCCGCCGTTTCCGCCGACCTGAATCTTGAGATCTGCGCTCTGCGCATTGGCTGGCAGGACGGAAGTGTCCCCGTCAGCGACCGCGTCGGTGTAAATCGTTCCTTGTGTTGCCAGGTCGCTGACCACGATCGTGTGCGTGCCAGGCGTGGCGTTGGTTTGCGCACTCGCAGTCACGATGCTCGGCTGCGTGGACTTGGCCACCTGCCCGGTTAGCGGTCCAAGTATGTCGGTAAGAGCATTGACTGCAGTCGAGAGATCGCTGACGTCGCCGCTGATCTTGGTCAGCAGTTGCGCCTGCGTCTGCAAATCCGACTGCTGCTGTTGCCAGAGCTGCAGCTGCCCCAGTTGCGGCGAGAGCATGTCCTGCACAAGGGTCTTAACATCGATGCCGTTGCCGGAGAGCAGGCCGGAAGTGTTCAGGCTGATCATTGACGATTTCTAATCTCTTTTTGCAGATTGCGTCGTATTGAGCAGCAGGTTAGGTTCCAGGCTCCAGGCTCTAGGCTTCATGATCTGAGTTTCCTGACGCCTGGAGCCTGGACGCCTGGATGCCTAAACGAAAGCGGAGAGGACGCGTGTACGCCCTCTCCGCCTGGGGATTTAGCGAAGCAATGAAAGCACGAGCTGCTGCGTCTGATTGGCCTGAGCCAGAGCGGCAACGCCGGTCTGTTCCAGGATGGAGAACTTGGTCAGGTTAGCGATGGTTTGTGGAATGTCCGCAGCACGAATTCCATCTTCGGCTGTGGTCAGGTTCTGGGTTTGCGAGTTGATGACGTTCGATGCGCTCTGCAACCGATTGATGCCCGCGCCGATCTGGCCGCGCTGGGCGGCGACGTTCTGAATGGCTGCGTTGATTGCAGTCAGAGCAGCTTGCGCATTGGTCGCATTCGCAAGCGAGGTCGAAGAACCGGACGCGAACGGTGTCGTATCGAGAATGGTTTCAACCGTTCCCGTATCCACAGTCGCGGCGATGGTTCCGCCACCGGCGATGGTCGCGTTTCCTGCCGGAGTGGCCTGGAAGAACACGGCCGTGCCCTGGACGCTCGCGCTCGCGTCCGGATTCGCAACCGTTCCCGCTCCGTACACGGTCCCTGCGCCAGGGCCGCCGTTGACCGCAGCCACGAGGTTGTTGAGGGTGTTCTGCAATGCTGTGACCGGATTCGTGCTGGCATCGATCAATACATCATTGGCTGTCGTGCCGCCAAAGTTGGCGGAGGTGTGGAACGTATACTGCGTGCCGCCGATCGTGATCTGGTCGCCGTCGGCCGGGGTTCCGCTGAAGGCGAGGCTTGCGCTGGCAGAGCCACCGAGCAGTCCCGCCGAAGACAACGTGCCAGTCGTGACCTGGATCGTGCTGCTGACGCCGGAATCGCTGATGAACAGGTTGATGGGGCTGGAGGTGAACACCTGCGTGCCGTTGTAGGTGGTGGTGGAACCGATGCGGTCGATTTCGTTCTTGATGGCCGTGAACTCAGCGTCCAGAGCGGTGCGCTGCGAGTCCGATACCGTCCCATTCGCCGACTCAGTTGCCAGCGTGACTGCGCGGTCAAGCAGTGTCGTGACCTGCGCCAGAGCGCCATCAGCGACCTGCAGCTGGCCGACGCCGTCGTGCGCGTTTCGCGAAGACTGCGTGAGGGCGACGATGTTCGCCCGCAATCCGTCGGCAATGGCCAGGCCGGCGGCGTCATCGGCGCCACTGTTGATGCGCGAGCCTGAGGACAACTGAAACAACGTGTTTTGCAGACTACTATTAGTAATTCCTAATTCGCTTTGCGCGGCGAGTGATGCCGGATTATTCAAGATGCTGAGTGACATTAGTATTGAGCTCCTAGTCGGGCTGAATTGGTCCCGTCGTCTCCGGAATCGCCTTGCCTGAGGCATCTCGCAGGGCCGTCAAGTTAGCTCGGAACCTTGTTTTGCTTCCACAGGTCACATCGGCGGATAGGCGGTGGTCTTTAACCCGCCTTCAGGGCGCCGCTCAAACTTGGGTAACCGTGTATCAGTGACCCGATTCAATCCGGCCATTTCTCCAGCCGATACATTGAAGGGTATAGACCAACTTCGCCGGATTACGAACGTACAGGTCACATTCCATCCCATGATCCAGCTGACGCGGCTGAACAACTCCGGCTTTACGGTGAACGCGGACCTCATCAAGTTCGTGGAGCAGAACCCTGATACGGTCATCACGCTGGTGAACGGTGAAAAGATTCTGGTCCAGGAACCGGTTGGCGAAGTTGTCTCCCGAGTTGTGGAATTCCGGCGCCGGCTGATGGCTGGCGCCGCGACTCTGGGGCACACCACGCCGCTGGTACTTACGCGATCCGCAAACCCAACCACGAACGAGAGTGAAGGATAGCCGGCGTGGACAAGGCCAGCATCAGCGGCGTGCTGCTGGGCCTCATCGGCATCATCGGCGGATTGCTGCTTGAGGGCGGCAAGGTTTCGCAGATCCTGCAACCCACGGCGGCCATGATCGTCTTCGGCGGGACCCTGGGCGCGGTTCTGATTCAATTCCCCCTTCCCGTGGTAACCGAAGCGGCGCGGCGGCTGGCAGCGATCTTCTTCGACGCCAGTGTGAACCTGGAATCGGCGATGGAGACACTGGTCACCATGGCGAACCTGGCGCGGCGATACGGAATCGTGTCGCTCGACGCCGAACTGGGCGCGATTGCGGACCCATTCATGAAGAAAGTATTGATGCTTGCCGTGGACGGCACCGAACCGCAGGAGCTGCGAAAAATTGTGGAGCTCGAGCTGGACAATCAGGCCGAGCGCGAAGAGCGGCTGCCGCAGGTGTTCGAATCGGCGGGCGGGTTCTCGCCGACGGTCGGCATCATCGGCGCTGTGCTCGGACTCATTCAGGTCATGCAGCAGCTCGACAAGATCGATGAAGTAGGGCGCGGCATCGCGGTGGCGTTCGTGGCAACAATCTACGGCGTGGGAGCGGCGAACCTGCTGTTCCTGCCGGCGGCGGGCAAATTGCGGATCAGGCTCAGAGAAGAGCAGGCGCATCGCGAGATGGTGCTCGAAGGCGTAATTTGGATCGTCGAAGGAATGAATCCGCGCTTGCTGCGGACATCGCTGCGCAGCTTCCTGGCAAATTCCGGATTCGAGCACGAGCGGGCGGCAAGCGCCAAGGCAGCCGGAGCATGAGACGAGTCCGGAGAGAGCGGCGGCGTCCCTCTCACGATCGCTGGCTGGTCTCCTACGCAGATTTCATCACCCTGCTGTTCGCATTTTTCGTGGTGATGTACTCGGCGGCGCAACTCGATAAACGACGCGCCGGCAAACTCGCCACTGCGATTCAAACCGCGTTCTCACAGCACGGTTCGCTTCCGCCGAAGCCGGCGGAAGTGGGGGGGCTTTCGGCGAATGGAGATCCTTCGACTCTGCCGGTTGGTAACACGGAAGTCGATGAGTTTGCCTTGCTCAAAGGCCAGATCGAAACAGCGTTGGCGACGGAGATCTCAGCTGGAGATGTGGTGGTACGACAAACCGGGGAAGGACTTGTCGTCAGCCTTCGTGAGATTGGATTTTTCGACACGGGTTCGGATGCGATCAAGCCAAGCTCAGCCGGCGCATTTGCTCGCCTGGCCGAAATTCTTTACGCTGCCAACCGGGAGATTCGCGTCGAGGGGCACACTGACAACGTTCCCATCCACAACGCGCGTTTTTCTTCCAACTGGGACTTGTCGACCGCTCGGGCAACCGCCACGGTCCGGCTGCTGATTCAGGCTTATGGTCTTAGGCCGGAATTATTGGCCGCGTCAGGATATGCCGAGTTTCGACCCGTGGCGACCAACACAACTCCCGAGGGCCGCGCCGCTAATCGCCGCGTGGACATCGTGATCCCCAGAAAACCGTGACCGTGTGGCACAGGCGGCCCGCCTGTGCAGCGCCGGCAAGCGCGACAAAAGTGATCCGCTGAAGACTAAAATGATTGCTGCACAGGCGAGCCGCCCGTGCCACACGAGCTATGCCGCAAAAGTCTGCCCGCAAGCTGGAAACTACCGGGTTGATCGTGATCGCTATTCTTATCCTCGCCATCACGGTGGTTCGTTACTGGCACAACATCAACTGGAGCGGACGCTGACCGCGCGCGATCCCCTGCTGCTGGTAATTCTCGGACCAACCGGCAGCGGCAAAACAGCGCTGTCGCTCGCGCTCGCGGAACGATTCCATGGCGAGATCGTGAACTGCGATTCGGTGGCGATGTACCGCGAGTTTCGCATCGGTACTGCCAAACCTACAACCGAAGAGCAGGCTCGCGCGCCACATCATCTTTTGAATGCTATCGCGCCTGCGGGCTACACGACTGCTGGGGAGTATGCGCGGCAGGCACGCGAGATCATTCGTGACATCAACAAGAGATACAGATTCCCCATCGTGGTCGGCGGGACGGGACTTTATTTGCGCGCGCTGATCGAAGGTTTGTTCCCTGGGCCGACACGCTCTGAAGAACTTCGAGAGAAGCTGCGTTCGCTCGCTCGCGAGAAGGGACCTGAGCACGTGCACAAGGTCCTTTCCCGCCTGGATCCCGCCACGGCTGCCAAAGTACATGTCAACGACATTCCGAAAGTGATTCGCGCGATCGAGGTCAGCCTCGCGGGAAGGAAGCCCATGTCAGATCAGTGGGCCGAGGGCAGAAATGCGCTTGAAGGCTTCCGGGTTTTGCGGGTGGGACTGGATCCTGATCGCGAGTTGCTGTACGAGCGCATCAACCAACGCGTGTTGGGGATGTTCAGCGAAGGATTGGTTGAAGAGACCCGGCAACTGCTGCAGAAGTATGGCGATGCCGCCCGCCCGCTGAGTTCCATCGGCTACAAACAGGTCGTGCAGCTACTCAAAGGCGAGATCAATCAAGAGGAGACGGTCCGCGCCGTGCAACAAGCCCATCGCAATTACGCGAAGAGGCAGATGACGTGGTTTCGGAGAGAGCCTGAGGTAAGGTGGGTTGCTGGATTCGGCGATGAACCACGAGTCTTAGAAGAGGCGATCTCCCTCATTGAACAAACCTGAGGGTGGTTGCTGTGCTATGTTCCTGATCATGCTTCGTCGCGTTCTGTTCCTGCTCTTTCTCGCCGCCGCACCGGCTTCGGCTAAAACGAAATATCAACCACTTCCCGTCCACCTAGATCGTGACGGCGAGAAGTGGGCCGAGAAAACTCTGCGAAAGATGTCCGTCGAGGAGAAGGTCGGGCAGTTGTTCATGATCTGGACACGTGCGGAGTTCCTCAATGCAGGGAGTTCAACTTACCTTCAATTGCGCGACCAGATGAACAAGTACCACGTCGGCTCGTTTGCCATGAGCGTTAAATATGAGCCGCCGTTTCTTTACAAGACTGAGCCGTTCGAGGCCGCCAACCTTTTGAATCGCCTGCAAAGCGACTCCAAATTGCCGCTTCTCATCGCCGCCGATTTTGAACTTGGTGTCAGCAACCGTCTCAACGGCGCGACCCCGTTCCCTAATGCAATGGCAATGGCCGCAACGGGACGTGCCGCATACGCAGAGGATTTCGGACGCATCACTGGACAGGAGGCCCGCGCTGTCGGCGTGCACTGGAACTTTTTTCCGGTGAGCGATGTGAACTCAAACCCCGACAATCCGATCATCAACACGCGATCGTTTGGTGGCGATCCGCAGCAGGTCGGAGACTTCGTTGCCGCGTACATCAAGGGGGCGCACTCAGCTGGGTTGTTAACCACGGCAAAACATTTTCCGGGACATGGCGATACCGCGACGGATTCGCACCTTGGCGTCGCGCAGGTTACGGGCGATCGCGCGCGGCTCGATTCCGTCGAGTTGCCGCCCTTCCGAAAAGCCATTGAAGCAGGCGTGGATTCCGTGATGGTGGCGCATGTGACGGTTCCCGCGCTCGATCCAAAACCGAATGCAGTGGCGACGGTTTCGCCGGAGATCGTTACCCATCTGCTGAAGGAGCAGGTGCGCTTTCCCGGGCTTGTGATCACCGACGCGCTCGATATGGGGGCACTCACGCGTCTCTACGCGAACGACATTGGCCGCGAAGCGGTTGACGCTTTCAAAGCCGGCAATGACATGCTGCTGATTCCTCCAGATCTCGATGCGGCGTATCGCGCGGTGCTGGCGGCGGTCCACCATGGAGAAATTCCCGAAGCCAGATTGGATGAGTCGGTACGAAAGATTCTGCGGATGAAAGCTTCACTGGGGCTGAATAAGGCAAGGCTCGTAGATCTTTCGGCTCTGGACTCAAAGGTCGGCACGCCTGCGAACGTTGCCATGGGACAGCAGATGGCCGATGATGCTATCACTCTGGTAAAGCAGCATGGCGCAGTTTTGCCGCTGAAGAAAATGGGAACAACTGTGGGCGGCCTTCCGTATCAAGCTATGGCACAGGTGCGTAATGAGCTCCTGGTGGTCATCATCTCAGACGATGTTCGGCTCGATGCCGGGCGGGTGCTGGAACGCCAGGTCAAGCTGCGAGTGCCCGATGCCAACGTGATTTATACAGACCCGCAGCTGGCCGGGTTCATGGGACAGGAAGTTGTGCATGCGGCCCACGACGCGTCCAGGATTGTAGTCGCAGTGTTTGCTTCTCCCACTGCAGGCAAAATGGTGAAGACAGGTTCAGGAGTGAAGAACTCACTGTCACTGGCGGAGCCGAGCGCCAGCGTTCTTCGGCAGATACTTTCAACCGGCGCGGAGAAAACGGTTGTGCTGGCGGTGGGGAATCCTTATTTGGCGAAAGATTTCCCTGAGGTGCAGAATTACCTGTGCACGTTTTCTGTGGCTCCGGTCTCTGAGCAAAGCGCCGCAAAAGCTTTGTTCGGTGAAGTTCAGATTCACGGGCATCTGCCGGTCAGCATCCCCGGAATTGCGGAACGCGGCGCCGGCATCACGCTGCCTGCAACTAAGTAGGAGGTCTCGATCATGCGCATTGTTAGCATTCTGCTCATCGCGGCTGCGGTCGCGATCGCGTCCGCTTGTAGCGTCAATGTCAAGAAAGGCGAGAGCGGCGAGGACAAGAACGTGGACATCAACACGCCGCTCGGAGGCATCCACGTCAATACCAACGCCGATCCGCGCGACACGGGCCTGTCGGTTTATGCC
>JBKPSP010000233.1:0-10520 GCA_046735175.1 Acidobacteriota bacterium | reverse complement strand
GGTACGGGTAATACCGCTGTGATTTGGAGTGTGAGCGCAGGTTCGGTGTCAAACACCGGAGTAGTTACCGCTCCGACCGTGAACGCCGATACAACTCTGACCGTCACCGCCACAAGCGCGGCCGACAGTACCCAAAAGGCGGCCGCGATCGTCGTGGTCAGTCCCGCGGGGCGGAGGCTATCGATCACCAGCCCCCCGGTCATTTTGGCGCAGCCGGGGGTGGCCTATTCCTCTTCTTTGGCTGCGGGGGGAGGGAATGCGCCTTATCACTGGACCCTGACCAGTGGAGCTCTACCCGTTGGATTGACACTTTCAAGCAGCGGACAAATCAGCGGAACAACCAGCCAGACAGGCACGTTTTCAATCACTGCCAAGGTAACGGACGCGACCAACGTGAGCACCACGCAAGCGCTGGCGTTGTCGGTTTCGTCAGCTTCTACTACATCGGGCGGTGGGTCTGACGGTCCGGCGCAACTTCCCGCTACTTATTTCAACACCGCCATGGCCAACACACCCGCGCCCGGCGCTTCCACTCTGGTAGCCGCAGGTGGCAACTTGCAGACTGCGATAAACAATGCAAAATGCGGTGACACAATCAAGCTCGCGGCGGGTGCGACATTCAAAGGACAGTTCATTCTGCCCGCAAAAGCTTGCGATAACGCGCACTGGATCGTGATCCGCAGCAGCGCGGCGAATTCCGCTCTGCCTGCCGAGGGATCCCGCATGCTGCCGTGTTATGCGGGAGTGTCATCTCTTCCGGGACGGCCCGCCTTCAAATGTCCCAGCCTGCAGAATGTGCTGGCAAAAGTAGTTTTTCAGACGGTTGGAATAGGGCCATTCCAGTTGGCGAATGGAGCGAATCACTATCGGTTCCTTGGATTGGAAATTACCAGGACTGCCGGGAATGGATTCGTAGGGGCGCTGGTGGGCGCCGCAAACGGCGCTTCAGCGAACCACATCATAGTGGATCGTGTATGGCTTCATGGGACTGTGCACGACGACACCGCGAGCGGATTCAACCTGAACCGGATGTCATACGCGGCGCTGGTGGACTCCTACGCGACGGACTTTCATTGCACAGCCGGCACAGGGTCGTGCACGGACGCGCACGTGGTTGCGGGAGGAACCAGCAATACGGCGGATTCGGTCAATCGGATCACCGGAAACTTTCTAGAAGCTTCCGGCGAAAACATCCTGTATGGAGGCGCGGGCGCGAGCACCACGCCGACCGATATTGAGATTCGCCACAATCACTTCTTTAAACCCATGACCTGGAAGAAGGGCCAAACCGGATTCGTCGGCGGGGCCAGCGGAAATCCGTTTGTGGTGAAAAACCATCTCGAGCTGAAAAATGCGATTCGCGTTCTGGTGGAAGGAAATATTTTCGAGAACAATTGGGGCGGATTCAGCCAACCCGGTTATTCCATCCTGTTAACGCCCAAGAATCAGGCAGGAGCAAATGGCACGAACATTTGCCCGGTTTGCGCGGTCTCAGATGTCACGATTCGATACAACAAGATCAGCCATAGCGGTGCCGGCATATCCATGGCAAATCTTCCGTCGGATAACGGCGGTATTGCTCGCATGGGCCAGCGATACAGCATTCACGACGTCACCATCGACGATATTCAGGCCGGTTTGTATGTTGGCAACGGGATTTTGTTCCAGGTGTATAACAACTGGCCGAATAATCCGCTCAACCAGATCACCATCAATCACGTAACTGGATTTCCTGACCCAAACCACAACTTTCTTTCGTTGGGAAACCTGCTGAGTAATCCGGATATGTTTGGCTTCACTTTCACCAACAGTATTGTCGGGCAGGTTTTGTATCCGGTCTGGTCTGTCGGCGGGCTCAGCGACTGCGCGAAGGCCGATGTCCCGCTCACCAGCCTGAGTTCGTGCTTTACCACCTGGAACTTCGGCGATAACGCCATCATCGCAACCAAGTATGGTCCGACAAAATGGCCGGCAGGGAACTACTTCCCGACATCGAACGGGGCGGTGCAATTCAAGAACGTCAGCGGGGGCGACTACACTTTACTCTCGACCAGTCCGTATATCGGTATGGGCAGTGACGGAAAAGACCTGGGCGCAGATACCAAGGCGATCGCGGCGGCTATAGTGGGCGTCTACTGAGAGCGAACTCGATTAACGCGTGTGCAGGATCGACCGGATCTGCTCGATGTGATTGATGTCGTGTCCGGCTATATGCTGGGCGAGATCCCTGACGGTGATCCTGCCGCGTTCGGCGTGGATTCCGGACCGCTCCCATTCTTCAGAGGTCAATCTCTTCAGCATGCGAACGTTGGCCTCGCGCAAGAGACGGAACATCTGCAGTGCGACCAGGGATTCCAGGTCGCGTAATCACCTAGCCTTGCCCACCGCTCCTGATCGAACGCGGCGAGCGCGCAACCGCTGTTTTCGATCATCTGCCGGTATCTCCAGCTGGTGACGAGCTCATCTTCGGCAACATGGGTGATGATTTCCGTTATCGACCATTTTCTGGGGAGCGGCCTCAGCCTAAGCGCGAGTTCCGAAGCTCCCGCAATCAAGCCGGCGATCATGCGGGGAGCGTCGGCGAGCATCGCGAGCGCGTCTTTCCCTTGCGCGTAGGTTCCTAACCTGGATCTGTGTAGGGCCGCGGTTGACATCTTTCCTCCTTAAAACCAGCGAGGTGGATGAGATCCCACCTCGCTCTCCCGAGTTGCGCGGTCAGACTACTGAATGTTGAGCAGCGGGCCATGATTGTCGGCAAAATTGCTGGTGTTCAGCACCTGAATGCCGGCATTGTGGTCGCCATCAAAGTTCGTGACGTTTGCAGGGCAAGTTGCAGCGGATGCGTCGTTCGGATCAGCGAACCACAGGCCGAGGTGATAAATCTGCACCGGCCGGGTCGCAGGATTGACGGTCGCGTTGTCGGGGAATATCGCAGGAGCCGGAGCAACGTTAGGGGCCTGGATGAACGTTTCCTTGCTGAAAATACCCGTGAAGTCGCCAACGCCACGTCCATCGCCATTGGTTTCAATGTCTCCTTGATACCAGGTCAAGCCGAATGGGCTCTTTGGTACCTGGAGCAGGAAGAGAGCGAATTCTGTTTTCGCCGGCATATTGAAGATCTCGACGTGCATGTTCTGCACCGGGCCAAGATCACTGATGGTTACGCGGCCACCGGCATTGGTTGAAAGGCATGCTGCCGCACCGGTGGACACTTTCAGGCTGAAGGTTGTGCTGTTGCCTGCCGCCGCATTGGCTTGCGGCGCCACGCTGGTAATACCAGCGACGACGGCCAGAACTGCTGTTAAGAACTTGGTTCTCATTTCTACTCTCCTTTGGTTTGGTTAGTGCTGCGCGAACGTTGTAGTTGACAAATTTCTGCGTCGAGCAATGGATCCGGTTGTTAGCTTGTCGCAAAACTCAGGCGGCCACGGTTTGAATTGCGAAGTAGCTGGTCAACAACTGGCGTAGTTTCAGGCGAGCTCGCCAGACTTGAGCCTTGACTGCGTCCACGCTGAGCTGCAGCACGCGGGCAGTCTCCTCGCTCGAGAGGCCTTCTATGTCGCGGAGGACGAAGGCGATTTTTAGGCTCGGCGGCAACTCTTGCAATTGGCTCCGCAGGATATTGCGCAATTCAGTAGTTGCGTACAGCTGCTCCGGATTTGGCGCCCAGTCGACGACGTCAAGCTCCTCGTGAGGACCTTTTTCGATCGGGACCTCTCGCGTGTAACGCTGCTTTCGCAGCTTCATCAGCGACTCGTTGACCGTGATCCGGATGAGCCAGGTCGAGAATTGCGATTTCTCCTGGAACTTGGCCAGATTACGGAAGGCTTTCAGGAAAGCTTCCTGGACCGCGTCTTCCGCATCCTCGCGGTTGTGGGTGACGTGCTGCGCGATGCGAAAGAGCCGAGTGTCATAGCGTTTCACCAGCTCCTCGAAAGCGTTCACGTCGCCTTCCTTGCAGGCGTGGACAAGAGCCAGGTCATCGAGCGCGGGCGCTGCCGCGCAGCAGGTTCGGTTTCCAGTCACGTTAGTCGTCTCCATGGCGGTGTTCCTTTGCCGCGAATGTTTTTCTAAGCCCGAAGGCGTCTACTTCTGCATTGCTAACTGGGCCATTTCTGCGACAGTGCATTGGCCGAGATCTTTGCTCATCTTGTGGACCTCGAAGATCGGCTCGCCGGCCGCGTTCTTGGTTTTTTTGCCAACCAATTCCACGCGCGCACCTGGTTTCAAGGATTGGTTCTGCTTGTTTGCAAGGTTGTAGGTTTGCTTGTCTTTTTCCGAGACGAGCTTGTCGCCATCGCCGGCAACGCAGCCCTGTAGCTTCGCGTGGCTGCGAGTCTTCCAGTAGATGAGACCGACTGCGACTGCCGCGCCGGCTGCGACACCGCCGATTACTGCGCCCTTGTTGCCGTAACTTGGAGCAGCTCCGCCGCCGGGATACTGCGCAAATGCTGCGCTTGAAGTGAATGCAATCAGAAGAATTCCCGCGGTCAAGCTTTGCAGGGCGCGTGTGGTGTTCAATATGGTTTTCATTTCAGTAGTTCTCCTTAGTCGAGTGCCAAACGTGAAATCTTGTTGTTCACGGATGTGCGACGTGGCGCACATCCGTGAGTGGACGGAACTGGTTTATTCCTGTCCGTGGAAAAACACGTAGTCAGCCTCGTAACCTTGAAGCTGAGTCTGACCAACCGTGCAAGCGGTCGTAGGAGCCGCACCGCCCCGCGTGTTCACCCGTTGAACGAAGGTGACGTTGGCGAGGAACTTGCCGCCTGTCGGTCCCTCCAGGTTGCCGACTGACTGCAGTAAGAGACAGTCGATCGAGCCGGTATTCCTGCAGCTCAGCACATCGGGGCCGGGTGAAACCCCAGCAAATTTTTGTGCCCACACCTTGCTGCTATCGAAGGAGCTCTGCCAGGTGGCATTGCCTGAAAGTGGAACCGGCTTGGGCACGAAGTCTTTGGGGTTTGCGTTGATGCTGGCGAAGTGCGTGATGACCTGGACCAGGTGTCCGAAGACCGGGATAAACAGTGTGGCTTCGGGACGCGCGTTTGGGTTCCAGGCGGTACCGCCATTCGCCGTCGGCAGGCAGGTGTAGCCCTGGCTACCGAAGGCGTGAGCCATGAAAAAAGCCTTATTTCCCACCGGAGGTTGCAGCTTGTCTGGTACCTCTGGAAAGTTTGTGGTTTGCGCCGCTGCGCTGCCAGTTGTGGCGAGCACGCAGGTGACGGCAAATGCGATTGCCACCCAGGTTTGAACTCGCGTAGTCGTCTTTGAGTGCTGAACATTGCTGCTCATTTGTTTTTCTTCTCCGTTATCTATTAATTCGATCCGAAGATCCCTGCCTTTAGGCACACGACTAGCGCGAAGGCTGGTTGCGCATTTGCATGCGATCAACGGCGGCCAAGTTCAGAAGCTGCGAATGTCTCTTCTGTGAACTGCTAGCTGAAAAGGATTAATCGGTCTCACCAGACATAACGAAATCTCGTCGGCGTTTGCTTTTTCGTTGCGCAGACTTGTTAAGAAGGTGTGTGAGAAGAGATCCCGCACAATTCTCCGCTGCGTGATGAGATAGAAATACTTTGTGAAAATTTAGAGCTACTGCAACATGGGCCGAAGTATTTGTTCGTCCGGCAAAGGAGTGGGCGTGTGAGTGAGGTCGCGGTCTCTCATTGCGGAATGGCAGACCATGCAGGATTGTTGCGTATGATTTCCTTCACGCGAAACCAGACCATAAGTCAATCCGTGCACCGACCAGGTAACAACTTTGTAGCCCTGCACCATGCTGTAGTGGAAGCTGAGGCGGTTGAAATTGGCTACGCTTCCTCCAGATGCGAGCGCAACTGAATCCGGGGCCACGACCAGGCCCACGGGACCAGTGTTCATCCGATACGCGACGTAAGCAGCCCCTTGGCGGCCGCTGATCGGCAACAAGCGAGCTCCCTCGACTCGAGGTTCCTCTTCGCCGACGGGCATTGAGGCGGATGATGGCAAAACTACAGCCAACTGCGACTTGGTTCTGAACCAAGCATTCAGTTGCTGCTGCGATTCGGCATGAACATCAAGAGTCAACGTTCCGTCTGTCTGCTGGCGATAGGTATCGGCTGCGAGAGTCGCAAACTCGGGCCCGGACAGCGCGCGCGGCGAATGGTCAGCCCGGATGCGAAACACTCCTACGAGCATTGCCATTGCCGCGACCGGCACGGCCCATCTTGCGAGCTGCCACTGCCATCGACGCTGCATCTTCTTTATGGGTATGAGGGCAGGCTCAGGCCTTGAGGGTGGTCTGAGGCGTGCCAGGAATCTTTCCTCTTCAGGCGTCGGCTCTTCATCAACGGAAAGAGCGGCGCGGAGCAGGGGACCGCAGTGGCCGCACTGTGCTGCGTGCATCATTAATTGTTTCGCCTTCAACTCCGGCCAAAGCCCGGCGGCCACTTCAAACCAGTCCACATCCTCATCTTTGGGACAATCTGCCGAGGTAGGGCTCTGCTGCCGCGTATCGATCGGCTGGTTCAAGAATTGCCGGTAAAGCAATGCTTTTCTCTCGCAGTCCTCACACTTCAACAGGTGGTCTTCAGCTTCGCGAACAGCGTCCGCAGAAAGATAGGAGTCTTCCCGGTTGGAGGAAGGCAATAGCGCGTTCAGTTCGTCTTGAGTGAGATGTTTATCCGACGGACGTCTCGAATTCTGAAGAGCCATACAAACCTATAACGACATCCTGCTGGATTTTGCTTTTTCCGCCATCGTCGTCTTCATCAAACGGCGAAGGAGAGCTGAGAATTCGCTCCCGAATGTACGCCTTCAGCCGCTCGATAACGCTTCCAACTCCTTTAGTACCAAGGCCAACGCTGGGAAGCGACGCGATCTCCCGGGTGCTCATACCCTGCCGGAAGTAGAGCCAAAATATCATCCGGTCCCGCTCCTGGTCGGGCCCGGTCAGGCCGACTTTCAGGTGCTCGTCGATCTCATTCAGCAGGACCCCGAAAGCGATTTTCTCCTGGCTGCCTTGGACATCCCCTCCTGCTTCAGGGTCGATGTCGGCGGTTGAAACGTGGTGGTTGCTGCCGCCCGAGGACTGATTGTGCTTGTGTTTGAAATAGTCGTGGGTGACATTGGTGGCGATCTTCTTCAAATACCCGAGAATCGCCTCGGGGTACTGGATGGCGAAGTCTCGCAGAAGCCGGCACCCGTCTTCCCAGAGCTTGACGTAGGTGGATTGGACCAGGTCCTCGACCACGGAACGTGAGCTGTCCCCCCAATTGCTGGCGGTTCGCATGACCGTGAGGCTAATGGGCCGGTTTACCCGGAATACGAATTCCTCCCATGCCTCGTGGTCGCAAGCCCCGGCGCACAGGCAAACAACGTCTTTCAGAGACAACCCCGCGTAACGCGTTTCAAATTGCTTCGACATCTCAGTTGTTCCTGGTGAAAACCGTCAGGCCAGAGGCTTGACTGCCTCGGCGAGCTAAACGAGGGAGATTTGCTCCAACGCTTACCAAGCAATTGATGGGAATCATAATTTGCTCCATCGACCCACTTGTCGGGTGCTTGTCATGCACAGGTCAATTTCCTTGCAACCGACCGACTGAAAGTCCCTGCCGCAACGCCACCGTTTGTGACACTCTTGTGACATCAGCCTGCTTGCACTAGAATCTGGCCTAATTCACGACCGCCCCGTATGCAAGCTATGCGTAGCTGACCAGAACTGTCCTTAGCGGCTCGTAAGGAATTTCCAAATAATTTGCAAGGACGGCATGTCCGCAGAAACAAAGGCGTTCTACGAGTTCGGTAGATTTCGCTGCGACCCCGGCGAACAGCTCTTGATGTGTAACGGCAAGCCTGTGCCTCTCCCGCCAAAATCCTTTGAGATCCTGCTTGCCCTGGTTCGCAGCAATGGCCGCCTGGTGATGAAAGATGAGCTGATGCGAGAAGTCTGGCCGGACGCATTTGTAGAAGAGGCGAACCTCACCGTCAACATCTCGGCACTTCGAAAAGTACTCGGTGAAACTGCGGAAGGGCAGCAATACATCGAGACGGTACCTAAGCGCGGTTACCGGTTTATCGCCAAAGTTGCCGTTATCGAGCGGGATTCCGAAAAGCCCCCAGTTGCGGAGGAAACAGGTGCAATTCCAAGCAGCCGTGATTCAGTGGCCTCAGCCGCTGAACAAACAATGTTTAGGCGGCTGCCCGGACGGCTCTTCTGGGCGATCACTGGTGTCTCTTTGGTTCTGCTCGCTGTCGTCGTGGTCGAGGTCGTACGCTGGCAGAACAATTTAGCCGCAAATGCTTCCCACACGAGTCCCATTCGATCTCTGGCCGTGCTCCCGCTGGAAAATCTCTCTGGCGATGCCGAGGATTACTTTGCCGACGGGATGACCGATGAATTGATAACGGATCTGGCGCAGATCGGTGCTCTGCGAATCATCTCGCGCACTTCGGTGATGCCATATAAGGGCGTGCGCAAACCCTTGCCGGTCATCGCACACGAGTTGAACGTAGATGCCGTGGTGGAAGGCACAGTGTTACGCTCCGGAAATCAAGTCCGGATTACAGCGCAGTTGATCCAGGCGTCTGCGGATAGGCATCTTTGGGCAAAGAGCTATGAGGGCGATTTGCGAAACACCCTGTCGCTGCAGAAAGAAGTTGCCAGCGCCATCGCCGATCAGATCCGGATTGAATTAACCCCGCACGAACGAGCGGTGCTAAGAAACGTAAAGTCGGTTGATCCGAAAGCCTACGATGACTACCTGGAGGGCCGTTTTTTCTTTAACAAGAGGAACAGCAACGAAAAGGCACAATCGTATTTCCAACAGGCAATTGAAAAGGATCCAAACTACGCTCCGCCATACACAGGCCTAGCAGATATCTACCAGCTCTACGACAAGCCGCGCCTCGCTAAGGAAGCAGTGAAAAAAGCGCTCGACCTTGATAGTGAGCTTGCCGGAGCACACAACTCTCTAGCTGAGTTGTTGTACCGGTTCGATGGGGATTGGGTGGGCGCGGAAAAGGAGTTCAAACGAGCGCTTGAGCTCGATCCTAATTATGTGCCGGCGCACCATTGGTACTCCATGTACCTTGCCTTTCTGGGACGGAAGCAACAAGCGTTGGAGGAGGCCCGGAAAGCCTATGAACTGGATCCCCTATCGCCTGTGGTAGGAGCAAACCTGGCGAAGAAACTGGAAGAGAACCGCCAGTACGACGAAGCAATCAGTCAGGCAAAAAAGACATTGGAGCTCGAACCCAACTCCGCGGTCACGCACACTGTGCTCGGCATGGTGTACGAGGACAAGAAAATGTACGCCAATGCAATCACCGAATACAAAACAGGGCTGCAGCTTGGGGGATTCCCCGAGGAACTACATGGGCTTCTAGGATACGTCTACGCCATTTCCGGCGATCGTGCGAATGCAGACAAGATGACTCGCGAACTTGTGCAGGTTTGGCCGGGACATGCGCGCGCGGCACTGGATTTAGCGGCCATCTATTGCGGGTTAGGGCAAAAGGATCAGGCTCTTTACTGGCTGGGAAAAGCCAGTGAGAGAGAATTGGGCGATTTCGCGGTGATAGGTCAGGAGCCTCATTTTGCGTCGCTACATGGTGATCCTCGCTTCCAAGCATTCGTCAAGAAGGTGGGCGCGCCACAATGAGTTATCCTGCTGCCACGCAGCTTGCGCATTAGCGGGAGCACCCTCAAGAACCAAGGTCGCGGTAGAGGCGTCATCTTCGGCAAAACGCTACCCAGATAATCTCATCGAAGGCCAACCTGGCGTATGCGAGCTGCACTCGCGGTTTCGCTTCTTATCAATGCGATCGTGCTTTGTAGATATTTTGCTGCTGCCAACATCTAAAGCTCAGGAACGCTGCTGTTGAACGCAGATTTAAGTGGGTATCTATGAAAACGGAGTCCGCATTTGTCCGGTCACTTGAGGGAATCCGAGTTAAGCCCAAAGCCCTTATAGGTGAAGTGAACGAGGAAATGTACAGCATCGACAAGCCCGATCTTGATCACCTGAGACAACTCGGTGTTGATGACTATCGGATTGCGCTGATTCCACCCAACGCCGAAACCGGGCAGAGTGACCGCATTCCCAGAATGTTAGTGCTGTCTTTGACCTGGAGACAGTTGCGTATGCAGCCCGGGAGGGAACAGGGGCGCTCCGAACACCGTACGTCTGCTTGCTTCGGCGAAATTCATATTGACTTCGATGGTATGGAGGTCCGGAGGTCGAACCGTCCTGTGAGCCTGACTGCGATGGAGTTCAAAGTTCTGAAGTTCTTCGTGTTGAATCCCCGGCGCGCGATTTCACGCGACGCTCTTTTGAACCAGGTCTGGGGGTATAACAATTATCCGTACAGCCGCACGGTTGATAATCACATCATGCGGTTGCGGCGAAAATTGGAGGCCGATGGATCGCGGCCCGTCCATTTCCAGACCGTTCATGGCGTCGGGTACAAATTCGTTCCCTAGAAGATTCGCTCATAAAGAGGAGGCTGGGATGAAGTTTGCGCGAACTGTGTTTCTG
>JBKPSP010000232.1:0-6976 GCA_046735175.1 Acidobacteriota bacterium | reverse complement strand
GGAATAGCAAAAACACTGCCGTCATCGATGAGCTCATGGCAGTCAACTATGTTCACCACGACCCTCAGAGCCCGAAGTTTTCCGAGGGAATCGAAGGGTACAAACAACTGGTCGCTCACTATCTCAAAGCCTTTCCTGATGCTCACTTCACAATCGACCAAGAGATTCAGGAAGGCGATGTTTCTGTGACTCGCTGGAGGGTCAACGGCACACACAAGGGAGACCTACCAACGTTACCCGCCACTGGCAAGACTTTTTCCGTCGCCGGAATCACTATCGCCCAGTCCAAAAAAGGAAAACTCGTTGAGAGCTGGAACAACTGGGATGCCCTCGGATTGATGCAACAATTGGGAGCCTTTCCTCTCCCAGCAGACCGGGCTGCGTAGAAATCATCTCCAGACGCTGGCTGGTGTTCTCCGGCCGGCCATTTTTAAAAAGTACTAGCCAGGAGCAAAACCATTCGGCAGCCCCAAAACGGTATTCTGCTGCTCTTGCTTCTTCACAACACGGCCGGATCAGGCGATGTCACTCATTTACCTCTCGACCGGCCTATTGGGCCCGTCCTAAACAGTGAATACAGCTATGTGCGTATTCTCAGAGTTACTGCCGACGTGTACCTTAAAACTGCTACAGGCAAGCGTAGCGCATGCCCTCATGCTGAACGTTGGTGCTGAGGGCGCTTTTTTTCTATTCCGAATCGCCGTAGATCAAACTCTATGGAACAACTTGTCACGTGGCGAGTAGCCGACGGGCAGCTTCGTATCCCACCCACGAAGCAAGAGAAAGCCCACTGCCCTCACTGGAGAATGTTCATGCACTATGAGCAGTGGGCTAGCTTGCCTGTTTGCTGGTTTTTTCGGATGCCGAGGCGCTCGGGGAGGTTGCAGCCGAGAAGCCAACGATCTCCGCTAATTTTTGGTCAAGCTGCTTCCGCAGCATTTCCCTGGCGGGCGTTCTTCAATCGCTGATCCTTCTCATGTAGCAACCTCGTGATTTCCTGGGTAAGTTCTAGCAGTCTTTCTGGGTCTTGCTCAATCGCAGCCTGCTCGCAAAGCTTACGCCAGCGTTCGCCAGTTTCACCTTGCATAAAGGTAAGTACCTCAGGTGGAGATATATCACAAATGGTGCAACTCTGGAATAGGCTAGTCGGCTACGCTGGAGTTACTGTTATTGACGACCAAACGTAGATCAATGGCTCTGGAACGGGTCTGTTGGCGCATTCGTTCGATGTGGGAATGGAGCGCGAACCTAAGCTCTTCCATGGTTTCTTGAAAGTTCTCAGATTCTTGCGCGGCAATCACCCGATTGCAGAGGTCAAGGATACGCTGTTCGGCTGGGGTGGGCATGACACAGTAGGATGCCATGCAGAGCCAAGTAGCTGCTGTACGATTGAATACTAAGGGGCTACAGTCGCCAGAGCCGCACCCAGTTTCAGCGGCTTCTGGCGGGGGCGGCTAGGTCGTCCTAGCGCCTCACGGGTGATTATAGGGTTGATTCAGAATGTCATGTTCCCGAGATTCGACGAACGGCGGGCTTAGAGCTAGTAAAGGTGGCACATCCTTCCTAACGTTGGCCGTGCCGCGTTTGTGCCTGCAGCGGTGCAAGGTTTGTCGATGGTTTTTTTAACAATCTGAGCCGCTCGACGTAAAGAAGTTAGCTGCTCTGAAATGCGGCGGGGCGTGGCGTTCGACCAGCGCGATCAGGCGTATGCAGACGCCCACATGCGGTAATTTGTATTCCATCACTTTCGTAATCTTCCGTCTTGCACTCGAATGCCCTACTTTGACGGCATGAAAGCGCGAGTCCTTAGCTGTGTAGTACTTTGTCTCCTCCTGAGGATGGAAGCTCGCGTTTCCCATGCACAAAATGTGCAGAGCGAGGGTGAGCGCAGAGTGGCCAGCAAAGTGGTTCCCGCTTATCCGCCAATAGCCCGCCCGATGAGATTAGAGGGAACAGTAAAGTTGGAAGTGGTTGTACTGCCTGACGGAATGGTCAAATCCGTTCAGGTAAAGGGTGGAAGCCCGGTACTAGCTCAAGCGGCGGAAGACGCACTACGGCAATGGAAATGGGAAAAAGCAGATCACGAAACCACAGAGTTCGTCCAAATCCATTTCACTCCGAATTAGACCCTCTGCTCCTACCTTCGCAGCAGACTGTGTTGCTGCCCATTCGCATGCTCGAATCGCTTCTCAGCCTGTCGCAGCGTTAGTCCTCCAAAGTTACACCTTTGGTTCCGTGAGCCGGAAATGCCGGCGAAAGCGGCTCCGTCCAGCGCGGCTCCGCATTTACGGCAACTTCGTTTTACCTCACAACCTTTCCGTACTCCGCTTCGTCTTTATTCCAAACTTTGAATGCAGCTCGCGGGCTTGGTTTCCATGGGACGGTTTCGCACAGGTAAACGAAACAAACTGCGAGCGAAAATGGTGATGCCCGTCCGGGTACGACTGGCCGGCACCAGTGCACGCCTGCAACTCGCGCATACGCTCGATGCAACGGAACGCGGTGTGCGACTCGCAGGTTTCCGTGGCGAAGTGACCCCTGGCGATATTCTCGACATTCAGTACGGCACAAAACGGGGTCTGTTCCGTGTGGTCTGGGTTCGAAAGCTTGAGAAATAATCGGAAAAACACTTGGGCGCTGAATGCGTCGAGCCGGACAAGAATATTTGGGACATTGACTTTCCGCATCTGGCGGACGAGTACGAAGAGAATGACCTATGAATGCAATACGCCTAGCTTTAACGAAGCCGGAAATGTGCAGCGTCCCTGAGTACCTGAAAGATCAGGCCCACACGCTGGAGAAGGCACTGGCAGACGTGAAACAAGCCCCATCCGAGAGTAGATAACATTTCTTCCACCTAATGCGGCTCGTGGATCGCAGAGCGCAATTGCGACACATTGTAGCAGAGGAAATTAGGCCGACATCTGCGGCTCAACGGACATGCCCCACCTTCAAGAACCACTCCGGTCTGTAACAGCGGTCTTTGTTTTCATGGCACAAAGTGCGAAGTTCAGCAGACTGCGCGGGCGGCTCCTTTCTCTAGGCCGCCCTGCGATGTCCATTTGAACCGATTAGGACGGCAACGTTTTCGGCATTTTGCCGAACTGCGGAGATGTGCTCCCGCAACGCAGATTTCAGTTCTTCGACCGCGCAGTGAAACTCATCGGGGTCTTCGCTGTCGGTGACCTTCTTGCAGAGGGTGCGAATCTTCTCTTCAGGGCTGGGCATCGTCTCGTCCGTGTCGCCAAATATAATGCCGGATTTTCAATCAATTCTCGATACCGAACATCCTGTACGTCCAAGTAGCGCCAGCTTCGTTTTCCCCACTGAGTCGTGTTGAAAGTCGATATTTCGGCCTAAGCCAGCATTAGCACAGAACACCGTGCGAATCTTGACATTAGCCTACCTTGCGCGTCGTGTCCAAGTTGGATTTAAGGACTTGAACGATGCCATTGGGGTCTTCACTTTCGGAAATTTCAAAGTCACTGTCAGCAGGTTTCCACTTGCCAGGCATTGCAACGAAGATGATCAGACCGTCACGGCAGAACTGCCGAAATAGCGAGACTAGTCTATTAGTTTGCGGTGGTGATGTTCGTGAACAAATCAGCAGCACTCCGCATCTGCCCATCTGAATCTCAAACCTAGCCTGAATTTCGCTTGACACCGAGATGACTTCAAAACCCGAGCTTCGGAGCGTTTTTTCACGCCGAGCAAGTATTTCTCGATCAGGGCTGAAAAAATGGACGGCAGAGTCGGCCATCTATGTCAGATGCCGTTCATTGTTTTAGCTCTTGCTCTTCAGCAAAGGATGCGAACCGAGCCATCGCTAGGCGGGTTTCTTCACATCTGCGCGTCGGCGTTGCTTTCGAACAAAAAAGAGACCACGTTTCAATTGCTTACTGAGGTCAGTGTCGGGAGTCGCGATGTGGACTGGTTTCCCCTGCTGATTCGCGACCTAACCAGCGATTCAGTTCGTCGCGGGAGGTCTCGACATAACAACCTTGCTTCCTTACTGGCATTCCTTCGCTCGGCCCATCGTTGCGCGACAGAGGTGGGCTGTCCGAGAAAAGTGGCTATTTGCTGCCAGCCTTTGAGGATGCCGAGGTCTGGTCGCACCTTCCTTGCCATTGCTCAGATACGATGCTCAGTTCGACCGCAGGGCTGTCACAGATCAGGCAGCTGAGGCACCTAGGGGTGGGCTAGCGTTATCTGAGTCTGGCTTTGCCGCCGTTGCTGTAATCGGAACCGAAATTCTTAATAAAGTGCCTGATCGACTGGATTCAATCGTGAGATGTCCACCTAGCTCACGCACACGCTCGCGTATTCCGGCGAGACCAATACCGTTCCCGGAGCCTGAATCGACCGCTCGTAGCCTTTCCTCTAGAATGCCCTTGCCGTTGTCCTTGATTTCTAGCCACACACGTTCTGCATCGACATCCAGCCGAATGCCGACTTCCGATGCTTCGGCGTGCCGATGGACATTAGTGAGGGCTTCCTGCATTACGCGGAACAGAGCAGTCTCTATGTCGCGGCGGAAGCGCCCGAGGTCAGCAGGCACATCGAGGCTCACCTTTATACCACTTCGTTGTCCGAACCCGTCAACATACCAGCGGATAGCCGATTCCAAGCCTGCTTCGTCAAGGAGAGGCGGGTGAAGCAAGTGGGAAATTGTGCGGGTTTCCTTTAAACATTGCTCTGCCATCTGGAGGCATTCAGAAAGTAATGTCGTTTTCTTTTTCTCGTTCGCGGCTCGGGAGAGAAGGTCGAGATTGATCTTGAGGCTAGTAAGGTATTGTCCAAGGCTGTCGTGAAGCTCCCGAGCAATCCTTCGCCGCTCGTCAGCTTCGAGACTGAGGATTCGCTTGCTTAGGCTGCGAGCGGCTTTCTCGGCCCTTTGGCGAGCGGTGATGTCGGTGTTGATCTGGAGCCAACCTATCGGTTTCCCTTGAGAATCCCGCAACATCGTCCAACGGCTCGCAACTGCGATGCGGGAACCATCTCGACGCCTCTGGACAAGCTCGCCTTCCCATCGGTCTGATTCGAGTATAGAAGCCACATCAGTAGGAAATTCGGTTCGGCAGAGGTCTTGAATAAGCCTCCCAAGGGCTTCTTCCTTCGCCCAACCGTAAAGCCGCTCCGCACCTTGGCTCCAGTAAGAAATAGCTCCTTCTGGGTTGCGCACGATCATCGCATCATTCGCCAAATCGAGTAGCTTCGCCTGATTCGCCAGTTGCTCAGTTTTTTGTTCGAGTTCTCTGGTACGCCCCTCCACGCTTTGTTGCAGGTCTTCTCGTTCGCTGATCACTGCTGCCAGGACCAGACCAGTGAGCGCAGTCACGGCAATGAATACTTGCAAAAGTAGCGCGTTCTGTAGCCGCGAATGACTGACAAATGGGCCAAATCCGTGTGATGTTCCCCACACGGCAACAGCGGAGATCAATAGTGTTGTGAGTGCCGCACCCGCGATGCGGAAGCGAATCGCGGCCCACACAACAAACGGAAAAACAACAAAGGCGAGCACATCATCGTGCACCCATGATCGTCCGAAAATCGCCGAGGACGCGATGAGCACGGCTAAGGAAATCAGACAAATCTCTACAAATCGTCTGCCCCGCAAAAATTTCAAGATATCTCGACCGTTCAGGATTAAAGGCGACACAACCAACACTCCCATGGCATCGCCCAACCACCAAACCCGCCAAGCTGACGCGTAGCCTGACCATGCTCGTGTGTGAGTAAAGGCTAGTGCGCTCACACCGACAAAGGCGGAGAAAGCAGTGGCGATGAGGGCACCCAATCCGACAAGCCGGGTTACATCGCTGAGTCGCGATATTGGGCTCTTGAATCCTGATAGCCGTCGCAACAGGTAAGCAGCGGCAATGGCGCTACCAGCATTGCCTATGCCAATTCCCAAAGAAGCGAGCTTGGGTATGGGGCTGAAGAAATTCACCAAGAACGCCGCAACTGCGACTGCTGGCGCGACACGAACACCCCAAATAAATACCAGCGCCATTCCCACCCCAGCCGCAGGCCAGATCGGGGAAACATTTGCGCTAGTGAACGGGACAGCGAGACCGAGTCTGCCAGCCGCAAAATAGAGAAGCAACACGAGAGCTAGCTGTAATGCGTAAGGAATGTCTGATAGGTGATCGCGTTTCCACCATTCTCGTGCATCTCCAGTCCACGAGAATGCTGACGAGAATCTAGACGCGAGAGTTGGGTCGCGATGTGGGCTGTCTGGAGTCGCTGTTGGGATATCCGTGGGCAGAATCCTGCTCCATAGTGAAGCGGTTCCGAGTAGCAGTATATCTCTCAACATCTGATGTCCAGCACAAAAAAGAATGCCAAACGCCGCGAAACTGCTTCTGGATGAGGTGTTCGGGAAGCAGCAGTGGAATCAACGGCTTAGGACATCATCTATACTGATTTCATTGCTTCTGCCGCATTTCCAACCATTGCCCCTAAGCCGCGCCCGTGCGCCATTTTCGCACCGTGACTGGCTTTTCGAGATCAAGTGGGACGGCTTCCGTGCGTTGCTTCATTCAGGCGCAGATGGCGTTCGGCTGATCTCGCGAAACGGGAACACGTTCAAGAGCTTCCCCGGCCTGTGCGAAGGATTAGCTCGTGACCTGAAGGGTTGCCGGTGCGTGCTCGATGGCGAGATCGTTTGCCTGGAGCCGGATGGAAAGCCGCAATTTCGTGATCTGCTGTTTCACCGTGCGGAGCCTTTTTTCTACGCATTCGACATCTTGTGGGACGAGCACGTGCGGTCGGACGATGAAGCAGAGACGCGGCGGTTTCGCAATGGCGAAGACGTGCGTTATCTGCCGCTGACGGATCGTAAACTTCGGCTTCGTCAGGTTGTCCCGAACAACTCCGAGCGTCTCCTGTTCTGCGATCACATCGAGCAATACGGGGAGGCTCTGTTCCATCTCGCCTGTGAATGCGATCTCGAAGGCGTGGTTGCGAAGCGCAA
>JBKPSP010000231.1:0-18012 GCA_046735175.1 Acidobacteriota bacterium | reverse complement strand
GTAATAGATATGCCTGATACGCCGGCAATAGATACAGCGCTCGAAAGCCCAAGTGTTTCAACATGAAGTACACGCGATTACGCGTGGTATATCGCATCATGAAATTGGAGAACAGGCCTCCAGAGAGACTGTGCGCTTTGTGCCATAACTTGGCAGACGGCAGATACAGCAGCTTCAGTCCAGCGAGCTTGGCGCGATAGCAGAAGTCCGTGTCTTCGACGTAGGCGAAATACCGGGGGTCCAACAGTCCGATGCGGTCGAACACATCTTTTTTCACCAGCAGACAAGTTGTGGGTGCATTGTCTACGAATCGGCACACGTCGAATTGGCCTGAGTCGAACTCGGAGTGCCCGTATAAATAGCTCGCGTAACCGCGATTTTTGTCGAATCCGCCACCAGCGCTCCAAATGATGTTGTCCTCGCCATGAAATAAGATTTTCGACGCCACCATCTCACATGAATGCTGTTCGACGGCTTCAAGTAGCCGCTGTAACAGGTCTGGCCCGAAAACCGTGTCGTTATTGATGAGCAGAATCGGATCGCAGCCGTCACCCAAAGCAACGCTTATTCCCTGATTATTACCTTCAGCGGCACCGTTGTTAATCGAGTTGGCCAGGACTTTGATCCGCTGGTCCTGGTAGCTCCTCACTTGAGCTACAGTGCCGTCGTTCGAAGCGTTATCGACAACATAGAGAACGAAAATAGTGTAGGTTTGACTGAGAACACTGGCCATGAACTCGTCAATGACATGCCTGCTGTTGTAGGTGACGGTAACTATGCCAACTGTTTGCATGGTGGAGGTGGCTGCTGGGCTACATCGTGATGACGCCGATGCCATATCCGTTTTGGGATCGATCTTCTACAAATTCATTGTGCGGAAACGACAACTTAATTTCACGCCAGAATTCATGCACGCCTCCCGCGTCGTGTTCCGTCTGAATTCCAAATCGCAAAGCGTGATCGGGCACAATGTCGTGAAAAGCGATTAAGCTCCCGGGTCGCATGAAACGTGAGTACATCTGCCAATCCTGCCTGACGCCGTCGTACGAATGGTCGCCATCGATAAAAAGGAAATCGAGATGATTTCCTACGAGAATTGAAGCAAGTTCTTGAGCGGCGGAATCACTATGGGAATCGCAACGGATCAGATGCAACGTCTGAGTAGCACTCATGGCTGCACGAATTCGTCTTTCGGCCTCAGGGTTGATGCCGGGGTCGATGCCAATCAGATGGGCGGAATGATGAGCAAGGCGCGACCATAGCGCCATCGTTCCGCCGGAACATACGCCGATCTCCAGCACCCATTTGGGCCGTAAAGGCTGGACCAGACAAATCAGCCTGCTTAATTCCGACCACTTCTGGTTGGCCGCCCCGTGACATGCTTGAAACGCAAGCCGCCACGGCCCGAATCCTGCTGCCACAACTGTACGGGCGGCGAGCGCTACCTTGGCGGCCTGGTTGTTTCTCACGCGGGCACTCGCTCCATCCTGACCTGAAGCGCGGGAGTTAAGTTGCGCAACGCCTCGCTCAACCCAATAATCAGCCAAAACAGATAGCTCGCATGGGGGCCGTTGAACCCCGAATCGTCGCTGAATCCTCCCATGAGATTTACGGCGATCGAAAATGCCAAGGCTATGCCGATCAAACCGAATCGAGGTTCCAGGTTTCGACGGATGCTGCTGATGAAGATCGCCATCATACTGATAAATCCGATCAGTCCAGATTCCGCGAGCAGGTACAAATACGTTTCATGCGGCGAACTGCCGGCACCCATCGGCCCAACCCCGAGCCAGTCGCTCTCCGCGGAAATAGTTTCATAACTCCCCACACCGACTCCAAGCATGGGGTGACTGCGCCAAGTGTTGACAGCAAAAGTCCAGGCTTTTAAACGCGTGAACACATCCCAAGTAAAGCTGCCGATCTGTTGACCTGAGAATTTGGTTTCCGCGAACGGCCGCAGCGGGCCCATGACCAACAAGCCACTCACGACCGATACAACCAGCACACCGGCAAGTAGCTTCCAGCGAAGCCTTTTGTCGAGTACGATAACGAACAACCCCATGGTCGCAGGCAACGCCGCCCAGGCACCGAACGTAAATGTCAGAAGCAGGCCAGCGAGCATGGCGAGGACGCTCCAAAACCATTTGGAACTGAGCCGCTTGCGACCTTCGGTCAACCACAGCATCAGCCCGATGGGGAGACACATATTGAAGTAATGTCCGAGTTCCATTTCGGAAGTCAGGACGGATATCATGCGGTTTCTCCATGGCCAGAAAGTATCGCGGTAGTGCGCCAGATTCGTATCGATGCGCGGGTTTACGATCCAAAATAACGCGCCATAGTCCTGAATCGCCCATTGATAGAAGCCATAGCACGCAACAAGCAGCGTGGAAATCGTCAGTATTCGCAAGATCTGCAAAAGCTTCTCGCGCGTGTCCACGAGATTAAGCACGAGATAGCACAGACCGATGTTTGAGACTAGCCGGATCGACTCCTTGATGGTGTATGGCAGATCGTTTGAGCGGATGACAGACGTCGCCAGAATGAAAGCCCAAACCGCGAACCATTTGTTGTACCTGCTGGTCTTAAATTCAGCGCGAGCTTTCCTGGTCACAAGAAACGGAATCCACAGAAACAGTTTCAGCAGTTCGACAGCGACCGGGACGGGACCGATTGCAAAGACGAAATTGAACGGGATCAGAAAGACCATCACCAGCAAAAGTTCGTACGGACGCTCCAGGAAGACCGCGCCAAAGAACACGATCCCGGCGAGCAGGAGGACCATCGGGGCATACACAGCAGCGAGAATGCAGGCCGCCACGCCGATTGGCAGCAGGAGCAGCAATCTGCGCTCGGATGGAGAGAACGGCAGAGAATAGGTTGTGAGAGGCGAAGAGCTCACGTCGGTTCGTGTTGTGTGTCAGTTCAGCCGGCCCGGCGATGACCGTTTTCAGAGTGGTTGTTGCCGTTCGTGCCTGCGGGGCGGAAGCGGTCAGCGATCTGGCCTGAAATCTGGCGCGCACGGGAGAGTCGCAGTCTGGTATTGATCTCGCCGGCTACTTCCTCTACCAGGAGCTTGCGGTGGTTAGCGGGGTTGACGTTCTCCCAAGCGTCTTTGCCCAACACCCAAACCGAACCAAGAATGACCGACAGCAGAATGCCGCCAGAAAGAATCAGCAGTCGAGGTGGTCCATGCGGCCGCTCCGGCTGCTGCGCCGGCACCAGAACTTTCACGCTGGGGATCTCTTTGGCTTCTTCCACTCTCGCCAACTCGTATTCCTTGGTAAGGGTTTCAAATACGCTCTCGTTAATTCGAAAGCGCCGGTAGAGGTCCGTATAAGTCACGCCCAGCACCGGCAATTGCCGGATAGACGGATAGAGAGCTTCTCCTCTGTCAATGTCAGGTTCTGGTTGCGTGGCAGCGCCGCCGAGTTTCTCGATCTGATGCTGCAGCTCGGCGATTCGGGCTCTCACTTCTTTTACGCGCACGTTGTATGGCGTGTAAATCTGCTCCAAGCCGCGCAGCTCGGCTTGCGCTGCGATCTCCTGGCCCTGCAGGGTTGCAGCCGCTTGCACCATCGCCTGGCCTTGGTCTTTCAGGTCCAGCGTGGTGTGGCTGCTGGAAAACTCACTGAACTCTTTGGATGATCGATCGAGTTCCTGCTTCACGACCTTGAGTCGGTCTTCAAGAAATAATCTCTCGCGATGCGCGGCTGACGTATTCAGGTCAGCGACCATGTGGTTCAGTTCGTCTACATAAGCGGCGGCCAGAGCAGCCGCGCGCGCGGGATCGTGATCTCGGACCTTTACGGTGATGACACCACTCTTTTTGTTCTCCTCAAACTCTGAGCGGGAAGTAAGTTTCTTGCGGGCGGCCATGTAAGTGCTCACCCAGTACTCGCGGCGCAGGTCGAATTGGTTGATGAGTTTGTCCTGCACTGAATCGCTGGAAAGAATGCTGATGAACAGCGCGCCAGAGGTCGTCATTCCCAGCAGATCGGACGCCATGCCCATCATGCCTGAACTCATTCCGGGCACGCCGCTGGCGAGCGAACTTGTGGGATTGCTACTTCCAGACATCAACGAGGCCAGCATGCCCGCAGCGCCACTCTGCTGGTCAGGCGGCATCAGCTCGGTCCTGGCCTCGTAGGTGGAAGGAATCAGCAACGCGACCAGGGCGACCAGGATCGCGCTGCGCAACAGAACCGCGCCCAGGAATCGCCGGTGGGCCCACAGAGTACTGCTGGCATGGAAGACACGGTCATAGCGGAATCCGTTTCCATTGACCGAACGAGAACTATCGATCTCATGGAGGGATTCGAAGTTGTTTTCGGTTGGAAGTTGACGGGCCATGGTGAGGCGGCTCTAGGCTCCTGGCTTCAGGCCTTCGGCTTTAGGGGTTGCTTTGCAGATTTTGCAGATGCGGAAAGTACCTGAATGTAACAGTCGCTGCGAAGTTTGATTGCCGAGTTGTGGCCAGCACTGGAAAATTCCACTGCTCGTATTGAAGCGAGGCCGACAGTCCGAAGTCACGCGACACCCGCGCCTCGCCGGATGCGGAGTAATCCACCAGGCGCCCGCCGCCGATGAAATCTCTTGAGACCTCCTGGTGGCGGTAGCCGAACTGCAACTTCGTCTGGGGTGAGAATGAATACGTCAGCCAGCCCTGCCCGCCGCGGCCGGCGCGTCCGATCCAATTGCCCATCAGCAGGCCAGCGTTTGTGTAGCCGTTTAAATACCGCCGTGCGTCGTAATAGACAAACCCTGGAGCAAACTCGCTGGTGAGAGGTTCTTTAATCCCTTCTGCACGCAGTTCGAGCCGAGGAAGCCTCGGCAAACGCGGGATGTAAATGCCGGGATTCAACGTCGGCCGCGTCGAACCAATCGGCGAGATTTCATCCACCGTCATGGCGTCAAGATAAACAGTCGCAAAGTTGCGAATTCGATAGCTGACGTCAAGCTCTGAGGTGCGCTTGCCGGGATTGGTCGCCGGATTCGGCGAATGCACGTAGTAGGTCCGCAAAAAGTTCGACCAGGTGAACGGCAGTCCAGGGCCGGCAAACATCGCAGTCACACCCATTCCGATTTCAAGGTTTTTGATCGGCTTGAAGCTGATCTTTTCGCCGTGGATAAACGGTTGCGGTGAAATGATAGGACCAACAACCGCGGAACCGTTCGCCTCCCAGGTGTGGCCGGAGAGATGCCCTAAGAAGAATTCCGTTTGGATTGGGCCGAGGATCGCGGAGAGGAGCGGAACTTTGTATGGGCTCACACTCTGAACGCGAAACATCGGGAAGGGCTCAGCATTGTTGCTCATGAGCAGCGAACCGGATTCGCCCTGGCCCATCCAAAGGCTCTGATTGCCAAAAGAAAATTGCGTGTTGCGCCAGGTCAGGGCCACTGCGCTGGTCAGCAATTGAAAGCGGTTGACGATTCCAGTTGCATTGTTTTGTATGCCGGTGGAGTCGGTCGCTGCGATCGCTTGCAAGGCGCTCAGCGGGTGTTGGGGTGTTGCAGGCGCATGCTGGAATTCGCCTTGGAAGATGAATGAAAGCGGGCCGGCCTCAGCGTGTGCAGTGAAACCATCGTAAGTGTTCACGCCTTCCGCGTAGGGCCGGCCGTAATCGTTGACGATCGTCTGCCCGAAGTGATAGCTATCGCGCAACGGAGTTCCAGAAATTGTCCTGACAGTTGTGTAGATGGAATCGAGATTGAAACCGGCGTTGCTCGCGCCATCCAGGCGACCGAGTTCATCGTGAAATTCTGTCTCCAGAGCTTTGTACGACTCCGCGGCAGGATCGCCGAATTCCTCCACTGGCACGCTGTCGGCAGCTTCCTGCAGCATCTCGGCGCATTGCAATCTCGTCCACGGACGCTGACCGGCATACGCCGTGTTCACGTATCCCAGCGCGATAAGCTTTTCCAGTGCGGGGTAGATCCAGCTATCGAGCGGTACCGGCGGAGAACTGATGCGTTCGATTCGTGGCCCCGGCGTTTCGCTTGCAAACGACAGATCCCCCCACGGCGCACCTCCCAGCTCAGGATCGTGATGAGCGCGATAAACCTGTCGCCCCAGGTACCAGCCGATGGCGCTACCGACGACTGCATCCGACGGAAAATGATCTTTGCCGGTCACGCGCGCGATAGTTACACCTGTGGCCAAGCCGTAGGCCAGCAGCTTTGTGAGAGGTCCGGGATATTCGTGCGCAGCAATGCTTGCGATCGACCACGCAACGGCAGCGTGCTCCGAAGGAAACGAACCACCGCCCTGGAAAAATGAGCCGTTGCCGTTGTCTTTATTCGGGCGTTCGCGACCGGTGATGCCTTTGAACGCATACGCGATTGCCGTGCTGTTGATGGCCGCTTCCCCTGATAGCAGGCCAGTCTCGCGCAAGTGATCGTTATGAGAAATCTCGCCGAGTAGGAAGCCGCCTGCGCCTGCTCCAACCAGCGATAAAGTGGCGTAGTTCGAAAATGTGTGACTGCTGTTCACGCGGTTTGCGGGAACTTGTTTTGACATCCAGCTGTCAGAGGCGACCAAAGCTGCTGTGAATCCCGCAAAAGGGGCAAATTGCTTAACTTTGTTGCGGTCCCAATGTGTTGTGCCATCAACCCAGAACGCCCGCTGGTCTTCTGCGAAGTGCCGGATCAGAGGAAGTCCAATCTTATTTTCTGGATCTACAGCGCCTGATTGGTCACCAGAAAATGTTTCACCTTTGACCGCAGGTTTCGTACTCTCGCTGCCACTTCCGAACTCCTGTGAGACCGCATCCGTTGTCATGCTGGAAAACAACACCAGCCAGATTAGTGAGAGCTGCGAGTTGCTACGCACTCGGCTTCTTTCGTTCAAGTTTCGCGGGCGAGGGCGCCCGCGCCACACTAACCTAGAACGTCCTCGCCACTGAAACCGCAATGGCGATTGCCGACGCGACCTGCGTTGTCTGCAATACGGTCTTCCACTTTCCGGCCCCGTTGTAAGCGCGCTCGGGCACAACCAGCATGTCTCCGGGGCGAACCTCCGCCGAAAGAACACCGCCGCCGAGCAACCCTCCGCTACCGCCCACGACCGAACCATCAGCACGAACCAGGAAGATTGCTTTTTTGTTCGATACCGAAGTCGCGCCACCCGCCTGATGCAGGTACCATCCGGCAGCTTTCCCGGATCGATAGGCGACAGCGGTGGAGTTATATACAGCACCGTTGACCATCACGTAATTCGGCTTCTTGACGAACGTAATAATGTCTCCGGAGCGCAACACCGGATCCCACTGCGTATTCGCCCAGCGCTTTACCTCCGGCGAGATGTGGATCACCATGCGTCCGCTGGGAGGCATGGTTTCGAGTTTCTCGAGCGCTGCCTGGTATTGCATCATCGCGGCGCTCTTGACTGCAGCTTCATCCGGATCAGAATCAGGCGTTAATTTGAGCGATGCGCCTTCGGCTTTCACTCTGGTAATGAGATCAGAACGGTCTTTCTCCTGCAGTTCGCGCACCGACGCTCGCTCGAAAATTGTTCCGTAAACGTACACGTCAGAGCGAAAACCACCCGCGCGCTCGAGCACTGAGCTCAAGCGCTCGCCCTCGCGAATGCCATACGAACCTGGACGGAGGACTTCGCCCTTCAATGTCACGAAAGCGCCGCGCTGGTCCCAACCGGGCAACTGGCGAATGCTAAGTACGTCGCCATCGTGAAGACGCACGTCGGTGTCGGACTCACCCGCGAGGGCCTTGCCGATCTGGACGGTACGTTGCTCGCCAATCGCGCTGTTCCCCGCAGAACCTGGGTAGCTCATCAGGTCCGCAAGCTCCACGTCAGCTCCGCGCTTGAAACCCCCGGCCAAGCGTACAAGTTGCGCGGCTGTCATGTCATCCCCGAGTGGATATCGTCCGGGATTTGCGACTTCGCCTTCGACCCGAACGGTTGCCGGGTCCTCTTTCTGCGGATTGCGCGCGATCAGAACCTGGTCCTTCGGCTGCAGCAGAATGTTCTCGCCGGGATCATTGGCGAGCGCCTTCGAGAGATTTGCGCTCAGTACCTTGAGCTTCCCATCGTTAGTCCTGCGATAAACCTGAACATCGGCGCTTTGCGCGTCAGGAGTGAGGCCGCCGGCCAGAAATACCGCATCGCGCAAGTGCGTTTCGCCGTTGGTCACGTGATCACCGGGGTCGCGGACTTCACCATTGACGGTCACCATGGGAGCGTCTTCAAAATCGAAGCGGCTATAGATTCGGATTGTGTCAAATGGCTTGAGCCCTAGATTTCTCAGCTTGCCATTCATGGCGTCGTTGAGATTGAAGGCGAACACCGCAGGCCGATAGTCCGGCGCCTGAAGGCGAATGATCTCTGCGTGCTGCTGCGAGGGCTCAGGAAGCAGGTCGCGGTAGGAGTGAATGAGATCGGCAACCGTCATGCCTTCCCGGTACGGATATTTGCCAGGATGGAAGACGTGGCCGTCGAGATAAACGGTCTTTTCTGAGTACGGCAGAATCGGCGAGATGCGAATTCTGTCGCCATCCTGAACGGTGAATTGATCGAGCGCGGCATTCAACGTTTGATCGTTGTTGCTCTCGGGGAGATCGAGCCGCAGCATGGTGCGGTTCTCGTGCGCAACCACGCGCTCCACGTCAATGTGGCGCAGGGTGCCGGAGGGCAACACTCCTCCAGCCAACTGCAATACTTCCGACAGCGATTTCTCGGCTCCAAGTTCGTACTGCGCCGGACGCCGCACCATTCCCTCCACTGTGACCTGGGCGCCGAGAGGCTGCACCAGAATGGTGTCTCCGGATTCAAGCCGCGCCAGTTCGGAATGAATTCCGTGCAACAAAAGATCGTAAGCGTCGATATCCTGAACCAACTGCTTTCCGCGATATTGCCTGATGTGGCGCAGCGAGCCGCGCGTGGTCGGGCCTCCAGCGGCATAGAGTGCGTTCAGGGGCGTTGAAAGCGAACTGATGTCGTAAGCGCCAGGACGCTCCACATCTCCTACGACGTACACGCGAATGCTGCGAATGCGACCCAGAGAGACATCGGCGGCGACATCGCGAAATTGCGTTCGTAAAACCGTCTGGACCATGCGTTGAACGTCGCCTACGGTGCGGCCGGCGACGTGGACCGTTCCGACTTCCGGAAGCGCCACCAACCCCGCGCGATCGACAACGCGTTGCAGCCGCTGCGAAACTGCTCCCCAGAGTTCAATGCTCAATCCGTCGCCGGGACCGAGGACGTAATCAGGGCCGACGGGGAGATCAAGGGGCAATTCGTCGGTGTTGCCGGTCCCGTTGCGAAAGACATCCATACCGAACTGCTGCAGAATTGCCGGCCTGCGTGAGACCTGAGTGTAAAGGTCGTACAGCGACGGAACGTCCGCGTACGGATTCGGCTTCTGCCTGATTTGGGGACGATCTAAGTTCAGATCGGCGGCAGACCTCGGCTGAGTGGGTGGGTAGCTGTTTCGAAAATTGGGTGGGTTCGAGCTTCCGCTGGGCTGCTGTGAGTTCTGTGGTCCCAGGAGTGAAGCGAGGTCGGGCAGGTTCGCGTTTGCAGTCCCGTTGCCGGAGGAGCCTGAGTTGGATCCGCGGTTATTTGCCGTGCTCGCCAGAGCCATCGCCGCTTTAGGATCGTTGAGTAGTGACGAAAGCTGATCAGGGCTGACTCGCGGCATTCCAGCACTGGTGTCTTGATCGTTGTTCTCAAAACCTGTTGACTGTTGCGAGCTGGCTTGCAGCAACTGGCGTTGAGGATTCTCAGGTGTGAAGTTGTTCGGAATTGGATTTTGGTCCTGTGGAGCGTTTTGGGTCGGTGCGTTGGTTTGCGGTAATTGACCGGGAACACTTCCAGGAATTCCATAGGGAGTAGTCAACCGGTCATGCATGGACCAGTACTGCTGTTCTTGACTCACATTGAGTGAATTGAGCGCGGAGGTCTGGCTCGCAGTTGAATTTGGCGCCTGACTCAATTGTGGAAGCGCGCCCGAGGTGGCCGCATATTGCGCCGCCAGAGCGCCTTGACGCTCAAGTTCCGCCTGGGTAGGTTTTGGCCGAATGTAAGAGCGATCTTCAATTTCACGCGTTGCAAGAATCCGAATATTTTCGTCATCGCGCAGCAGCCGGAAAACCTCGTCATCGGTCAGATCGGCCGACTGGAGCACCCTTCCCTGCTCGAGTGCTTTTTGCACAAGCATTTTCTTTACTTCGAGCAAAAGTCCCGGCTCACGGCGCAGCATTCCGATGATGGTCTCGGCTGAAAATGAAACCTTGGCTTCGGCCTCCTGTTCCGCGCGCGACTTTGCGGGGCCGATCCGACGGTCTGAATCCGAACGCTCGCTCGAGTATGGATAACCCTGTGTCTGCGCACAAAGCGAGACTCCAAGCAGAAGAACAGCAGCCAATATCCGTAGACTCAGCAGGGGAAGCGATCTGTTCATCGAATTACCTCAGAATTCGCGATTCAAGCGGTCATGCAGCAGCGACGATGTCGTCGGCGTTAAGCTCCACCGCGATCGAACGCATCAGCACGTCAATTGAAATCACAAAACGAAGTTTGTCCTTCTTGCGAACGAGAATTCCCGACGCGCCAGAGAGCGGCCCGCGGACAACGCTGACGCGGCTACCGGTCCGCAGATAGGGATGCGGCTGTGCATACACCCCGTGCTCCAGGCCGTTCCGCAAACCTTCGATCTCGCGCTCCGGAAGCGCAGCCGGCGTTCCATTGAAACTCACGAGGCGCACCACGCCGGGCAATTGCAGCACGCGCAGGCGTTCGCGCGGATCAATGTGGATGAAGACATAGCTCGGGAAAAGCGCGAGTTCCACCTGCTTGCGCCTGTCGGCCCATTGCCGCCAGCTTCTATAAAGGGGTAAGAAGCACTCGATCTTTCGCTCATCTAACTGTCTGGCTACGGATTTTTCATGGCGCGCGACCGTGTAGGCAGCGAGCCAATACGGTTCCGCAGCGCGCATCTCGGGCAGGGGAATACCGGGAGGAGAAGAAACGAGAATGGGCTCACGAACCGACATGAACTGCTGCCCGGCGCAGCTTCGCCCCCTCACTTACAGGCGGCATGTGAGATAACCTTTGTCGGATCAGTTACTTGCGATTGCGGCACCCAGCAGAGTTCCGGGTTGCGCAATCGGCTAGATCAGTCAGCCAAAGCTCGCTTGGAGTTCACAGCCGACACTTGCGTGGGCAAACATCGAGGACGAAACCAGTAGGAACATCCCGGACACTTGCGGAGACTTCTGCACAGACACTTCCGTACTCCCTCGCAACGAAACCTTCACAAAGAATTTCGTCCCGAGAGCATGTTTACTTAAATTGCAAAATAGTTCAGGCGTAGGGCTTAGATGCTGCACTGTTTTGCGAGTTGCTTTCTAAGGGTGGCAGGAAGCACCGAAAACGGGGCGGAATTTCCTCCGGATTACTGGGTGACGCCGCTGGCAAGGAATCCGCCATCGACGGCGAGCACATGCCCGGTGACGAAACTGGCCGCATCTGAGGCAAGATACACAGCAGCTCCAACCAGTTCTTCCAGATTGCCGAACCGCCGCATCGGCGTTCGCACGATGAATTCTTTGCCGCGCGCGGTTCCGTCCAAAAGGGAACGATTCAGATCTGTGGGAAACACTCCCGGTGCAATCGCATTCACGCAGACTTTGTATGGAGCCCATTCGACAGCCAGAGTCTTGGTGAGCGAGACAACACCGGCTTTGCTGGCGGCGTACGCCGCAACTTCAAAAAATCCGCGACCGGAGGAAACCGACGCGATGTTGATAATGCGGCCTTGCTTGCGCTCAATCATCTTGCGGCCAAAAATCTGACACGCGCGCAACGTTCCGGTTAGATTCGTTTCCATGATGCGGTTCCACTCGTCTTCGCTCACGTCGACTGTGGGAGTGCGGCGCGTGGTTCCCGCGGAGTTTAGAAGGATATCGACTTGCCCGAATTCCTTTTCAACCGCCGCATGGAGCGCATCGATGCTGCCACGGTCCGTGACATCCGAGGCAATCGCCAACGATTTGCGCCCCAAGGCGCGAATTTCGTCCGCGATAGACTTCACCAGATCAGCGCGGCGGCCGGTCGCGATTACATTTGCGCCCGCTCGGGCGAGTCCTTTGGCAAGGGTGTGGCCGATACCCGAGGTCCCGCCGATTACCACGGCAGTTTTGTTGGTGAGATCGAGTGAAGGATGTCCCATCGCTGGTACCTTAACAACCAAGAATCATAAATGAAAGTCTGATGAAGGGTCAGAGTGACGAAACGCGGCGGAGCCGCTGGATTGTGGCAACATATATCGGATCGCTGGTTGGAGCGCATAACTTGAGCTTCATTCGAGAAGACTTTCTTCTACATTCCGAAGCAGCCCGGCGGCTCTACCACGAATACGCCGCACATGAACCGATCTTCGACTACCACTCTCACCTTTCCGCCGCGGACATTGCGCAAGATCGGCGATTCGAGAACCTGACAGAGATCTGGCTCGAAGGCGACCATTACAAGTGGCGGGCCATGCGCGCGAACGGCGTGGCTGAGCGTTACTGCACCGGTGATGCTCCACCGTATGAGAAATTCGAAGCATGGGCGCGAACCGTGCCCCGCACACTCCGCAACCCGCTCTTTCACTGGACGCACCTTGAACTGAAGCGATACTTCGGGATCGATGAATTGCTGGATGAGAATTCTGCGCGCCGAATCGGGGAGGCCGCGAATTCAGCCCTGGCACGTATTGATCTCTCCGCAAGCGGAATCTTGCGGAGGTTTGGTGTGAAGGTGGTCTGCACCACGGATGATCCGGCGGATGACCTTTCGCATCACGAAGAAATCAATGGGCGCAGTGATTGCGGCTTTCGCGTTTATCCCACGTTTCGCCCCGACCGCGCCCTGCAGGTTGATGAGCCTGAAAAATTCAATCTTTGGATCACTCGCCTCGAACAAGCTAATGACAGTGAAATCCTAAGCCTTCAGGATTTTCTCGATACCCTCAAGCAACGTCACGATGCTTTCCATGCGCAGGGATGCCGATTGTCCGATCACGGGCTTGCGCATTGTTACGCTCGCCCCTGCAGCGATCGTGAGGCAGCGCGTATTTTTGAGAACGTTCGCGCAGGCAAGGCGGCGTCGGCCGAGGAGCATGCGCAGTTCGCTTCCCTGCTGATGCTGTTCTTCGGGAATCTCGATGCGGAAAAAGGCTGGACCAAACAACTCCATCTTGGCGCCCTGCGCAACGTAAATTCGCGGGCAAACGATTCGCTCGGCCCGGACACCGGTTTTGATTGCATGGGGGATTGGCCGCAGGCGCAATCGCTGATTTCGTACCTGGACCTTCTCGACCGCGAAAACTCTTTGCCGCGCATGGTTCTTTACAACCTGAACCCAGCCGCCAATTACAGTTTTTCAACCATTGCAGGATCGTTTCAGGACGGCAAGGTGGCAGGAAAAATTCAGTTCGGCAGCGGGTGGTGGTTTCTCGATCAAAAGGAAGGAATCGAGTGGCAGCTGAATGCTTTGTCGAATACTGGGCTGTTGTCGCGCTTCATCGGGATGACGACTGATTCGCGGTCGTTCATGTCATTCCCCCGGCACGAATATTTTCGGCGCGTGCTTTGCAACGTGGTTGGTGCGGAAATGGAAAATGGAGATCTTCCCAACGATGGGCGGCTCGTGGGCATGATGATCAAGGACGTCTGCTTCAGGAATGCCAGCGAATTTCTCAGACTCGAACTGCCGACGCCGACATTTCAGAAACAGGAGCAGAGCGTCCATAAATGAGCCCTGCTCGCGCTCAAGGAAATCTCCAAAACGGTTGAACTTCAACGGCCCAACAGCATTAAAACGATGATGATCAGAAGGATGACTCCCAATCCGCCGCTGGGATAGTATCCCCAACCGCTGCTGTATGGCCAGGTTGGAAGAGCTCCGATCAAAAGCAGGATCAGAATAATCACCAGAATGGTGTACATGGTCACCTCGTTTTTTCGTGCTTTGTTGCCCGTGATTTCGATGCCTGAACGCTGTGAGGGTGTATACAGGGCACTCTGTATATTGCGCAGGCAATGTCAGGTAACGCTCGAAAAGTAGGAACAGGTAACCTGAACCTTAGCGGGATTCTGTCGCAATGCGATTTCGTGCAATCAGAAAGATGGGGACCGCAAGAAGCTGTGCTGCAACCGAGAAGATGACCACCCAGGCAATCGAAAACTCATACAACTTTCCGATGACAACACTGCCGATGAACCATGCCACGCCGTACCCGGCGGTGAAGATTCCATAAGCGGACGGTCTGCGCTGCGTCGGGACCATGAGCGCAACCGCAGCTGGAATCAAGGACTCGTGAACACCAGTGCCAATCCCCCAGATCGCCGCACCCAACAATGCGAGCCAAAACCCTCCGAAGAACACCAGGGGAATTGCAACCGTTGAGATCAACGTGAGTGGAATGAGCACGCCGAACCCGACGCGATCAAAAACATGACCGAAGGCCAAAGACCCCAAGCCGCTCATTACCATTGCGACGGAATAAAACACAGGAATCCATGTGTTTGGTATAACCGAGACATTGTGAAAGTGATAGGTGATGAGCGAGAAATCAGCGAATCCGGCCGCCACCAAGGCTGCGCCCGCAAGATACAGCCAGAAAACGCCAGATAGATTTTCTGTTTCCGCTTTGTGGAGTGTGGTTTCAAGATCCACGGGCTTGGGGTAAAGCATGCGCGCGGAAAAAATCAGAATCAGGGTTACAGCCGCAGGGAGCAGGAGAGCAGCAAACGCATTACGATAACTGCCGTGACGGGCCAGCACGGCGGCAACAACCAGAGGCCCGGCCATCGCTCCGAGCTGGTCCAGTGCTTCATGCAGACCAAAACCACGCCCATAACCGATTTCCTTGGAAGCATGGGAAAGCATGACGTCGCGCGGAGGATTCCGTATGGCCCGGCCCATGCGCTCAACGATGATCAACGCGCCTGCAGTCTGCCAGTTCGGGGCCCAAGCCAGGAGTGGAACTGCACTCATCTGCACGAAATAGCCAAATAGAGTGATGGGCCAGAACTGCCCGGTCCGTTCACTCAGCGGACCGGAGACCAGTCGAAAAGCATACCCCATCAGCTCGCCGAATCCCGCGATGAATCCGACCATGGTGGCGCTGGCGCCAAGCCCGGCCAGAAATGGGCCGTTGATGCTGCGCGCGCCTTCGTAAGCAAAGTCAGCGAAGAAGCTGACAATTCCGATCAGCACCACAAATCTGATGGCTTTGCTTTTTGGCGATGGTTGAGCTTGCATCGTCGGTCAGGAACAGCTACGCGGCGTCGACTTCGCCGGGTGAGATCTCGTCTATGTAGCACCACATCCATGTTTCTCCGGGTTCGATGGAACGAATCAGAGCATGGTGGGAAGTTTTGAAATGTTTGGTCGCGTGCCGGTTCTTGGAAGAATCACAACAACCTACCTTCCCGCAGGAGAGGCAGAGACGCAAATGGACCCAGGAATCGCCGATCTTCACGCATTCTTCGCAGACGTGCTTATCGGTTGTGGTGAGCTTGATTTGATCAGTATGTTTGCATTTCATTTCGACCTCCTACAGTTCCGCCAACGTGCGGTGAACCAGGTGAATTGCGATCGCGCCTTCCCCAACTGCCGATGCTACCCGTTTGACGTTGCCGGCGCGAGCGTCGCCGACCGCGAACACGCCGGGGAGGCTGGTTTCGAGCATTTGCGGCGCGCGCGTGAGTGGCCACGGAAGGGCGGGACGATTCCGTTTGTTCCGTCGAGATCACGTCCAGTGATGATGAATCCTTTATCGTCCATGGCAACACAGCCCTGCAACCATTCGGTCCTGGGAGAGGCGCCCGTCATGATAAACAGCCGGCACACATCGTGCGTGGAAGTTTCACCCGAGGCTTTGTCGATCCATGTCACACTCTTCAACTCTCGTTCGCCATCGAGGCCGACGATCTCGGTCTGGTAGTGGAGTTCAATCTTCGGATTGTCAGTGATGCGCTGGACCAGGTAACGCGACATCGTATCCGAAAGATTGCGGGAGCGCACCAGTATGTGCACTTTGCGAGCAGTCTGAGACAAGTACACTGCCGCCTGGCCGGCTGAGTTTCCTCCGCCAACAACGGCGACCTCTTCGCCTTCACAGAGCTGCGCTTCGATGTAAGTCGCGCCGTAGTAAACGCCCTGACCTTCAAACTGGTACAGATTTGCAATGTTCGGCTTGTTGTACTGAGCGCCGCTGGCAATCACAATTGCGCGCGCCTTGAGCTCGTCGCCGTTGTCGGGAAATATTCTGTAGGGTCGGGTGTCACAATTGAGGCGGACCACGCTGTGCGCAACCATCATCTTCGCGCCGAACTTCTGGGCTTGGCTTAACGCGCGAGCCGAGAGCTCCTGGCCGGAGACGCCGGTGGGAAACCCCAGATAATTTTCGATTTTTGAGCTCGATCCTGCCTGCCCACCCGGCGACTCGGTCTCAATGACAAGCGAATTCAGGCCTTCGGAAGCAGCGTAAACAGCTGCGGCAAGGCCTGACGGTCCAGCACCGACAATAATCAGATCGCGCACTTGGGAAGCATCAATACTGGCGTTCAAGCCAAGGCCGTCCGCCAGCTTCTGCGCGGAGGGATTGCGAAGCACCGTCCGCCCGTCACAAATGACCACCGGGACGTCGCTCAATTTGACTTCGAAGCGATCCAGCAGCGCCTGCGAATCTTTGTCCCTATCCAGATCAACGAAGGTGTAGGGATATCCGTTGCGGCCGAGAAATTCGCGCAGCCGCATGGTGTTGGCGCAGTGGGTTGATCCCAGCAGTATGGCGTTCCCGAGATTGTTTGTGATCAATGCCAGCCGACGCAGAATAAACGCGCGCATGATGATCTCGCTCAACTCCGCGTCCTTGGCCACGATTTGCCGCAGGCCATCCTGACTGACTTCGAGAAATTCGCCGGCCTGGCTGACTCGTCCGAGCACAAATACGCGCTGGCCCGAGATCATGCTCAGTTCGCCAGTGAAGGAACCCGGACTGTGTTTTGTGATGGAGCGCTCGCCGTCGAGGCCGGGCTGGACGATCTCGAGTTCGCCCGAAAGCAGAACGAAGAACGAAACGTTCGCGTCGCCGGGTTTGAATAGCACGTCACCCGGAGTGACGCGTCGAACCTTGCCGCACGAGCGAATGCGATCTATCTGCGCGGAGGTGAGCGTCGGAAAGATTTCCGTCGCGGCATTCAATGCGCTGGGAACAGGCCAAGTGGACATGGGAATTTCGCTTATGCCAGAGCTGAAAGCTGAATGGTAATAGATGACAGGCCGAGGCGTTCGGTTTCAGTCAGACGCACTAGCTTCGCTGCGCCATTTCAGTCTTAAGTGCCTGATTCGAGCCTTTGCATGGCTTCGCGTGCTGTGACGATAGGAATATCGTGCACCTTGCCGAGCGAAAGCATGTCAGCTCGATCCCCACTGACGATCAAGCTTGCGCGGCCATCTACAGCAGTCGCAAGAAAGACATCGTCATCGGGATCAGGGCTTAGGGTTACAGTCGACACCAGTTCAATCCGTTCCGCTTCGTATGCGAGATAGGCCGCAATTTCGGTGAGGAAGACATCGGTCACATCTTTGAACTTTCGAATACGCGGGTAGCTCAACACGCGCAGGTACTCTTCGACGATAGGATCGGAGACCAGATGCACAGCCCGATTCCCTCGAATTGCCTGTAATATTTTCGCGGGAAAGCCAGAAGGTGAAATCAATCCGCTGACGAACACATTCGTATCTACGACGAGCCTGGGCTGGCCCCTATTCTTCACGCTTGGCTTTCCGAACGGCCTTTAGCGCCTTCGAAACTTCCTTTTCGACGAAATCTGGCGAGAGGGCGCGGTTCGCCGCCTGGACTTCCTTAATTGATTTCCAGGGATCAACGCCCTTGAGAGTTTGCCGGATGGTGACGGCCTGGGCGAGAATTCCGCTGATAGAAGTGCCCTGCTCGAAGGCTTCACGAGCGATCTCTCTGTGGATTTCGGGAG
>JBKPSP010000230.1:0-19627 GCA_046735175.1 Acidobacteriota bacterium | reverse complement strand
CCAGGTGTGCCTGTTGTGCGCCGCCGAGTTCAAGTACGACTGGGCGACCATGCGGCGGACCGAGCGTCTCAGCCAGGAAGAGGCCGAGCCGGCCACAAGCAAGCGGCGTCCGCATGCTCGCAAGCAGAGCTGGGTGCCGCGGGCGCGCCGCATTAAACTCGATGCGGCAGTTCGTTATCGCGTGAAGAATCTCGGGACGTGGAGCGAGGGGACCATCCAGAACCTGAGCCAGTCAGGCGTGCTGTTGGTTGGGCCGCAGAAGTTTCCTGAGAACACGCTGGTGGAGATGATCTTTGAGATGCCGGAAGAGATTTCCGGCCAGAAGAACAGCAAGGTGCTCTGCCAGGGACGTATTACCCGCATGAAGAAAGCCAACGAACAGGCTGAGCGGCACGAGTTTGCCGCGTCCATCCTGGATTACAAGTTCATCCATTGAGCCGCAAGGCATTGAGATTCTGCCGCCTCGAAGCTATCAACATCCAGCATCTAACCTTTCAGACCTCTAAGCGTGAACTGTCCTGGTGCGACGTTGGGACAGCGTAGCCGTTTGGAGTAAACTGGTTTCACCCGGCTCAACTCAGGAGTAAATCTTATGAAGGCGAATTCATCTCTTCTTCGCTGGCGGATGGTTCTGCTCTTTTCGGCACTGGCGATCACAATCGCATGCGCAAAACCCGCGAATGATAATCGAGTCACCTCTGACATTCAGTCGAAGCTGTCTTCCGATTCAGGACTTCAAGGGAAGCAACTGAATGTGCAATCCGATAAAGGTGTGGTCACGCTTTCCGGCACGGTTGATAACGATGCGCAACGCGAGGCGGCGGCCAAGTATGCCGCTTCGGAGCCCGGCGTAAAGACGGTCATCAACAATCTGCAGGTCGGGTCGATGCAGGCTGCGGAAGCGGCACCGGCGCCGGCGCCTGAGGCCTCGCCCGCGCAGGAGACTGCGCCCGCGCCTGCTCCGCAGTCGAAGCCCGTTAAACCTTCACCGTCGCAGAAGAAGTCGCGGCACACGTCGGGGTCGAACCAACAGCTGGCTGAGGCAACACCGCCTCCGCAGGAGCAGAACGTTGCAAGCAACTCGACGCAGTCCCCTCCACCACCGGTCCAGCAGACTGCGGCTGCGCCTGCACCACCTCCGGAGCCAAAGAAAGTCACCGTGCCGTCCGGCGCTGTGATTCCTGTGCGGCTGATCGATGCGATTGACAGCGCGACTGCCCAAGTCGGGGATACGTTCCACGCCACGCTCGATTCTCCAATCGCTGTGGATGGCGACGTGGTCGTGCCGGCGCATTATGACGTTGAGGGACACGTGGTGAACGCGCAGGCTTCGGGCAAATTTGCGGGGCGTGCGTTGCTTGAACTGCAGCTTGACCGAATCAAAGTCGGAGAGAAGTACTACAACATCGAAACCGATCACTTCAAACAGGAGACCGGCTCGCGCGGAAAGAACACTGCGGCGAAAGTCGGAGGCGGCGCGGTTGCCGGCGCGATCCTCGGCGGAATTTTCGGCGGCGGCAAGGGCGCGGCAATTGGATCAGTAGCCGGCGCCGGCGCGGGAGGCGGGGTGCAGGCAGCAAGCAAGAAACCCGACATCAAGCTCTCGTCGGAAAAGATTTTGACGTTCACGCTGCAATCACCAGTTACTTTAGTACCCACGACGAAGCCGGCGCGGGCTCCGGCATCGAGCTCAACAGCCTCTGATCAGCAGTAGTGAAATTATTTGCAGTGGAGCGCGGCCTCAGGCCGCGCTTTTTTTTGCCCTGTTGTGTGTAGCACGATTCAGAATTCGTGCTAAATTTTGTTACAAGCTTTTCGCGTGCCGCCCGCCGCTTTTGAAATTCGCCACTCGTTATTCGGGACATGCACAATCAGTACATTCCGATTCATCGATTTGAGCCGCGCTGGTCTGATCGTGTGGCCTGGTACGGGTCGGCGCTGGCAGCGACCGCGCTCTCGTGGTGCATCTGGTGGCTCTCGCCGGTCATGCATCAGGATCCGTTCGTTATCTTCATTCTTGCCGTCGTCTTCGTTGCTCGATTCTTCGGGTTCGGTCCAGCGGTGCTGTGCACGTTCAGCTCAGCGTTGGTGCTGGATTACTCCGTGTTCGGTCCGAAGGTCGGTGTAGGCATGTCGCAGACGGAACTGCAGCGGGTGGGGGTGTTCGTTCTGATTTCCGTGCTGGTGGCCGGACTTGCCCGACAACGCTCGCGAGCCGAAGAGAAAGCGGACGAGGTGAGGCAGCAGTTGGCTGCGATCGTTACTTCGTCAGAGGACGCGATCGTGAGCTTCACCGTCGATGGCATAGTCACGAGTTGGAATCGCGGCGCCGAAGCGCTATACGGCTACACGGCAGCTGAGATTACCGGGCGGCCGATCTCGGTTCTTGTTCCGCCTGACCGGCTGGAAGAATTCGGAAACAACATGGCGCGCCTGAATCGCGAAGAGCGACTTGGAAGCTATCAAACTGAAAGACTCGATAAGAATGGAGCGCGTCTCTCGGTGCTGCTTTCGGTTTCGCCGCTGCGCAATGAAGAAGGGAAGCTGATCGGCGCATCCGCGATCTCGCGGGACATCAGCGCACAGAAGCGGACCGAACAGGCGCTTCGGCGGAATGAACGCCTGGCTACGGCGGGAAGGCTCACGGCGGCGATTGCCCATGAGATCAAGAACCCGCTCGAGGCGCTGACCAACCTTGTTTATCTTGCCCGCCGCGATGCGAATGGCCGCGATGAATATCTGCGGCTGGCTGAGCAGGAAATAGGCAGGCTCGATTCGATCGCGCAACAGGCACTTGGGTTTGTGCGTGAAACTACATCGCCCGAGCCGCTCGATGCCGGCAAGATTCTCGAAGAAGTTCTGCAGCTGTACTTGCGAAAATTGCAGACGAAGAGCATAGCCGTGGACAAATATTGCGGCGAAGATCTGGAAATCCGTGGATATCCTGGCGAACTGCGCCAACTGCTTTCCAACCTCATGCTGAATGCAATTGACGCTATGCCCAGCGGCGGCAGATTACGTCTGCGCGTGGTTCGGGCGCGCGAATATTCAGGCGAGGAACGCTCAGGCGTGCGCATTACGATTGCGGACACGGGCAACGGCATCAAGCCAGCTGACCTGCCTCACATCTTCGAACCTTTTTACACGACTAAGAAAGAAACGGGCACCGGACTTGGCCTCTGGCTCGCTTACGGCACTGTACAAAAACACGGTGGCTGGATGCGGGTTGCGAGCCGGACCAATGGTGGCACGAGTGGCACAGTATTTGCGGTTTTCCTTCCCGAGTCGCCGGCCTTGGCGAACTCGCAGGCGGCGTAACTTCACCACGCCCAGGCATACGCTTCAACACGCGGATCAGCGCCTGCGCTGAGGACGCCATCCGGATTGATAACGATTCCGGCGTTCGATCCTAACGACCATGGCCCGACTACTCGCAGCTTGTGACCGCGCGCGATCAGGGCCTGGCGTGTGGATTCCGGGATTCTGGCCTCCACCGCCATGTCTCCCGGATAAATCGTGTGCGGGAATGGCGAGGCGGGGAAGCTTCTGCTTGACCAGCGCGGGGCCTCGATGGCCTGCTGGATGTTCATGCCGAAATCGATCATGTTGATGAGCGTCTGCATGGTGCGCATGACCTGATCGTCGCCGCCCGGGCTCCCGAGGATGGCATACGGCTGGCCATCTTTCATGACGAGCGTGCTTTGCAGAGTGCTGCGCGGACGCTTGCCGGGCTCGAGCGCGTTGGCTTCACCGCGAACCAGCGAATAGTAGTCGCCGCGACAATTGAAAATGAGTCCCGTATTGCCCATCACAACTCCGGTCCCGAATGACTCGTGCAGGCTGGGCTCGAAGCTCACCATGTTGCGGTCTTTGTCTACCACCGCGATGTAGCTGGTATCGCCTTCGTGTTTTGCGTTTCCGGTGAGAACTGGCGTGACGGAGTGTGCGGTGTTGTTCCCGGAATTTGCCGAGCCTGGGCGGAGTTCCAGCGAGGCATGTTGCGGATCGATCAACTTCCGGCGGTCGCGGGCGTAATCTTTTGAGAGCAGGACGTTGTAAGGGATTTTGATAAAGTCCTGATCGCCGAGATATTTTTCGCGGTCTGCCATTGCGAGTTTTATCGCCTCGGCGCTGGTGTGAAGAAAGTCGGGGCTATTGTGGCCGAGAGCCTTGAGGTCGAATCCTTCGAGAAGATTTAATGCAATGAGTTCAGCGGGCCCCTGGGTCGCCGACGGGTTTTTGTAGATCTGATAGCCGCGGTATGAAATCGAAACCGGCGTTTCGACTTCCGCGGTGTATCCGGCGAAATCGTCGTAGCGGAAGAGGCCGCCGTTGGCCTCGGAGAATGTGGCCAGCTCGCGTGCGATGTCACCTCTGTAGAAGCGATCACGCGCGGCTTTGAGCGCTTCGTGGCGGCCTTTGGATTTGTTCTCCCGCTCGGTTTCGACTAATTTCCGCAGCGTGGCCGCAAGATCTGGATTGCGGAAGATTTCGCCGGGCTGAGGCGGCTTGCCGTTCGGCAAATAGATTTTGACGGTAGTTGGGTATTTGAGAATCTTTTTGGTTTCGGCGATATCTCCTGCACTCGATTCTCCTAACGGGAAGCCGTTTTCGGCCATCTCGATTGCGGGCTGAAGAACTTGTTCGAAGCTCATCGTGCCCCACCGGTCGAGCAGCGTGTACCAGGCGTCGACAACTCCGGGGATGCCGCCGGAGAGCAAGCCATCGCTATCCGGAATTTTGCCGCCGCTGTTCTTCTCGTACCAGTCGATAGTTGCCAGCTTGGGAGCCTTTGGCTCGGCGTTGATGGAGTACACCTTCTTCTCTTGCGAGGAGTAGACAAGCACGACGGCGTCACTGCCGACGCCGTTGTCGGCGAAGTCGGTGAGGCCGAGGACAGCCTGGCCGGCGACGGCTGCGTCGAAGGCATTGCCACCGGCATCGAGAATCTTGCGCGCGGCCTCGGTGGATTGAGATCTCATTGAGGAAACTGCTGCCTGTCTGCCGCGGACTACCGGGCGCATGGTTTGGGTGGGGACCTGGGACGTGGAGACAAGGTTCACGCTCAAGATGATCAAGAACACGGAACTCAGACGGGCGCTTGCCGACATTAGTGACTCCTTCTCGCGAAAGTATAGTCCGGTTGAGGAGTTGTCGCGGTTGAGAGACCCCGAAATTCATTTATCGGCCGCTCTGGGAAACCCAGTCTCTTGAGGAGTGTCCGGGCAACGTCAGCGATATGCGTGTTTCGATGCCCTACGGGCCAATGACTTTTGTACTCAGGAAGGCTCCCGTCTCGCGCCATATAATCAGGGCAGTTATGCCCGCAAGAGGCGGGCGAACTGTACCTGGAGGCAGATTGGATCCGGTCATTGCCGGGGGAATTTTCGCGCTTGGGCTGGTGTTCGGCAGCTTCCTGAACGTGTGTATCTACAGGATGCCACGGGGGTTATCTGTCGTGCGGCCGGGGTCGGCGTGTCCTCATTGTGGCAAGCCCGTCCGGTTTTACGACAATGTTCCCGTCTTGAGCTGGGTCATTTTGCGCGGGCGTTGCCGACAGTGCTCAGGGAAAATCACCTCGCGGTACGCCGCCGTTGAACTGCTAACTGGCGCGCTTTTTCTCCTTTGCTATTGGCACCTGGGCCTGACGTTGGCCATGTTGAAGTGCGCAGTTTTCGGATTCCTGCTGCTCGGCCTGATTTTCACCGACGCCGAGACGCATCTGCTTCCGGACAACCTGACGCTCACGGGACTCGCTCTGGGGCTGATCTTCAGCCTGGTGGTTCCGGTGAATGACCTGCTCTCGCTGGTTTTGCCGGGCGTAGTTCAGCTGCCAGTGAGTTCCGAACTCTCATGGCGAGTGTTTTCGCTGGGCGATTCTGCGCTCGGTGCGATCATCGGCGCTTCATTTCTATACGGAGTTGGAGTCATCTACCTGCGATGGCGCGGAGTTGAAGGCATGGGTTTCGGCGACGTCAAGCTGATGGCGATGATTGGCGCGTTTGTCGGTCTGCGCCTCACCATTCTGACGATGTTAGCCGGATCGATTGCGGGATCATTCTTCGGATTGTGGACAGTTTTCGCAGTATGGATCAAGCGTTTGCAGCGGCGGAAGCATGTGTTTGGTGAATCCGGGGCGGCCGCCCGGAGGAACGCATGGGCTTCGGCGCAAGTAGCGCTGCGACGCCATCAGATGCCGTTCGGGGTTTTCCTGGGCAGCATGGGGCTGATGGCGTTTTTCTTTGGTCAGCAGTTCTTACATTGGTATTGGAGGCAGATGTGAGGCTGCTGACCAATCCCCTTTTTGTGCGAGCCGCGATCGTGCTCTTTGCTTCGGTGAGCGCGTTCCTGGTTGCGATCCTGGCGGTTCGGCTGCTGCGGCGCAAGATCGTGGAAGATGGCGAAATTCCGAATCAGTCCAGCGCCGAGATATCCCTACCGTTGCAAGCCTATACGGTGATTCAGCAACTGAAGCAGCAGAAGTTCGAGTTGCAGAACGAACAGCAACAGCAGCGCCGCCGAACCAAAACCTCGGAGCACATTACCGCATCGATCATTGCAAATCTACCCGTTGGAATGGTGTTCGTCGCGCCCACTGGGCTGGTGCGGCAGGCCAATAGCGCCGCGCGCCGCATTCTCGGATTTGCCTCTCCCCTGGAAATGAGCGTGGCGGACCTGTTCCGCGAGAGTAAAACGTTTCTGGCAAACCAGGAAGAGCTTCCGCTCAGAGAAGTATTCCAACGTGGCTTGCAGGAGACTCTGCACGAGGATGATTTCGAGTGCGACTATGAAACTCCCAGTGGCGAACTCCGTGAGCTGAAGATCACGCTGATTCCGGTGCGAGGGCTGGGAGGCGAAATGGTGGGACTGGCAGCGGCGATCGCAGATCATGCCGAAGCAGCGGAACTGCGGCGTGCGCAGTTGCTCCGTGCCGAGGAATCTGCGGAACTGGCGCTTGAGTTGCGAAGTTCACTTGCATCAATTCGGGATTGGGCGAGCCAGGTCAAAGCCGACAGCGCGAGTTCGGCGAGTAGTCTGGCAACCGATATCTCAGATGAGACCAGACGGCTGGAGAAAGTTTTGGCAGGGTTCGTGGCGGGTAGAGAAAAGGCACGAGGCGCACACGCTTGAATTCAATGCCGATGATGGAGAGAGCTATGAAACGTGTTTATCTTGCACTCGCAACCTTGACGATCGTCGCTGGATCAGCGACGCTCGGAATAAGTCAATCACAGCCCCTGGGCGACTATGCGCGCGCGGTGAAAAAGGCGAAGGCCGGAAGCGCGAAGTCCGCGAAGACTTACGACAATGACACCATGCCCGACAAGGCGACGGTGAGCGTGGTGGGCGGGGCTACAGCGGATTCTGATGCAGCGCCGGCGGCCACACAGGACCAGGGCGATCCAGCAAAACCACCGGAGATGAAGGCGGGGCAATCCACGGACGACCGGGAGAAGTCCCTGGGCGAGTGGAAAGGAAAGATTGACGACCAGAAGGGCAAAGTTGACTTGCTCTCCCGCGAACTCGACGTCCTGCAGCGCGAACGCCAGATCAAGCAGGCGGACTTTTATTCCAGCACCGCCCGTACGGTGCAAAATCCACGCGGTTTTGACGAGGAAGACGCGAAGTACAAAGAAAAAATCGCGGACAAGCAAAAAGCACTGGACGACGCCAAAGCAAAGTTGAGCGAGATACAGGAAAACGCACGAAAGGCGGGCGTGCCAAGTTCTCAGCGAGGCGAATAGTCACTCATTGTTTTAAACGCAGGATCTGCTTGAGATGATGGCGGCCGTGGGTAAGGTGGAATCCTCGCCACTCGCTAGCTGTCAGCGGCCCCAGGACGGGATGGTCGGCGATTGGCTTGTTGCTACCGAAGCGTGCCTCGCAATCTGCGATGGCCTTTTCCATTCTGGCCAGACTCTGCAGAATTTCAACCTTCACCTGCTCTGGCGGCATGCCCCGAGGAAGGGCGCGCTTTGGAGATTTCCGGCCTCCCGGCATCCAGTGTAATTTTGTAACTACGAAGCGCTGTAGTCGCTTGCCGCTGCGGCTGGAACTGACCTGGACTTGCCCGGAAGCAACACAGCGCTCCAGGTTCTTAGCAGTCCCTAGATACGAAAGGTTCAGATGCTCAAGAATCTGAGCCGCGCTCCATTTGCCTTCCGGGTGGCGGGAAATATCGTCTGGCGACATTCCGTCAATTGCGCTCGTTATTCCACTGCTCAATTGCTTCAGGTTGTCCCCCATGTGATTTAGTAGAATGTGTCGGAAGAATTGTGGTCGCAAACAATTTTAGCTGAGGGCACTTATGAAACGGCTTGCGCTGCTGATGTTGTGTTTCGCTGTGGTTTCCGGCTGCACCTCCAGTTCGAAGCCGTCAGAAGAAGAGAAGCCGAAGCCGCCAGAACCTTTGACCGGGCGGAGCGCCTTTCAGCAACTCTATATTTCCGCACGCGGCTGGGCGCCCGACGCCAAACCCTATCAGTTGCAATCGCAGCCCAGCAAGGACAACAACGGGCACGACGGCAAAGCGACTTTCTGGCGCGGAGCGTTCACTTCTCCCGCGCAAAGCGCTTCCCGCCCCTACTCGTGGTCGGGTGTTGAATCGCAAGATGTGGCGCGCGGGGTGACGCCTGGCACTCAGGATTCGTTCACACCCGGCAATTCGTTCGATGTGGCCTTCCTGAAAAAAGACTCCGACGAGGCGTTCGCGACCGCACAGAAACACGGAGGAGAAAAGATTGTTCAGGAAAATCCTGACATTCCTGTCGCTTATCAGCTTGATTGGAACCGCGGGGAGAACAATCTGGTCTGGCACGTGATCTACGGCGGCAGCCGCAACGACGCAAAACTGGTGGCGGACGTGAACGCGAGCACGGGGGAGTTTATCCGGAAGGAGAAGTGAGCCGACGCCGAGAGCCGCACACTCGGTCTTTGGATTGACGCAGAAGCATTGTTAAAAGGGACCTCGGTTAGTCCAGGTAGGGGTCCCGCAAGTAGCCCTCGACCGCGAAATCCTCTCCGAAGCGATGTAGCCGAAAGCTTTTCAAGTGCGCGGCCTCGCTCATCTTGCGAAAACCGGTGCCGGCGGCGAATGGAACGGAACCGGTGCCGGCCAGAATCTTAGGCGCGTAATAAAGGAAGACCTTGTCGGCTACGCCGGATGCGAGCGCGGCCCAGTTCACCAGCGCACCGCCTTCAATCATCACGCTGGTGATTTCACGTTCGGCAAGGCGGCGGCAAATCGCCTGCAAGTCCGGACGCCCATCTGTTCCTGCGGATGCAACCTGTTCGACTTCGATCCCATGCTCGCGCAGGCTCTGCTTCTTCTTTTCCTCTGCGAAGGAGCAGAACACCAGTACATCCTGCTGGGCAGTTTGCGCGACGCGTGAGTCGAGAGGCAGTCGCAGATGGGAATCCACAATCACGCGCAACAGAGGGCGACGCCGCGGTAGTCCGCTGCGGTCGGTGAGCAGGGGATTGTCGGCGATTATCGTGCCAACGCCAACCAGAATGGCGTCGTGTTGATGACGTAGCTGTTGCACGTGTGCGCGGGCTTCTTCGCTGGTGATCCATCCGCCCGTGGGACCACCGGCGGCCAGAGTTCCCGAGAGGCCCTCCGGAGGCGGAGCAATTTTTCCGTCGAGCGTCATTCCAGCTTTGAGTGTTACAAGAGGCAATTTGTAGCGAATGTATTTGGCGAAGGCGTCGTTCAGCGGGCGCGCTTCTTCTTCGAGAATTCCGGATGCGACCTGAATGCCGGCTTGCCGCAGCTGTGCGAAGCCGCGGCCACTGACTACGGGATTGGGGTCAGGAGTGCACGCCACGACGCGGCGGATTCCTGCCGCGATCACAGCTTCTGTGCAGGGGCCGGTGCGTCCGTGGTGCGAACAAGGCTCGAGGTTGATGTATAGCGTGGAGCCGCGGGCCTTTTCCCCCGCCCGCTCGATCGCGAGAATTTCGGCGTGCTTCAGGCCATCGTAGGTGTGGAATCCTTCTCCAATGATAGTGCCTGCATCATCCACGAGAATGGCGCCGACGTTGGGATTAGGTGAGGCAAGGCCGAAGCTCTTTGAAGCGAGTTCCAGCACGCGGCGAAGGAACGCCTCTTCGTGATCATTTGCAGGCATGCGTGAAAATATTATTTCATCTTCGCGTTGGTTGAGTGACGAGTTGGTGAGGATCAGATGACCCTCGGCGGGAAGGCATCCGAAGGTTCGTCATCGTCGGATTCGGCGACCGCGACAGCGCCGGACCTGCCCTTCGGGCCGCGCCTTAGCGACGCAGGTACATTCGCGAATGGCTCTCCGCTTGGTTCGGCAGGCGCGCGTGGACGGAGCATTCTCGCTACTAGCATCCAGACGAGCAATGCGGCAGCGCCAAAGATGAGTAGTTCGACCAGCAACGACACGGCGAAGTCCTATTCAAAAAGCGAATCAACAAACTCCTTCGGATCGAAAGGCAATAGATCACCGGCTTTCTCGCCAACTCCTACATACCGGACCGGCAATCCAAGCTCACGCGCGATGGCGACAACAACGCCGCCTTTGGCGGTCCCATCCAGCTTCGTGAGAACTACGCCGGTAACGGCGGCGGAGTCGGTAAATAGCTTTGCCTGCTGAAGGCCATTCTGGCCCGTAGTTGCGTCAATCACGAGCAAGACCTCGTGGGGCGCGCCCGGAATGAGCCTCTGGGCAGTCCGGCGCATTTTTTCGAGTTCGGACATCAGATTGGCCTTCGTATGGAGGCGGCCGGCGGTGTCCACGATCACGCAATCAATGTGGCGCGCGTTTGCCGCTTCCAAAGCGTCGTACAGAACGGCGGCCGGATCTCCGCCAGCTTTCGTTCGTATCACTTCCGTTCCGGTGCGCTGGCCCCAGACTTCAAGTTGCTCGATGGCGGCAGCGCGAAAAGTGTCCGCAGCGCACATGAGCACGGTCTTGCCCTGGGACCGGACGGTCTGAGCAAGCTTGCCGATTGTGGTTGTCTTGCCCGTCCCGTTTACGCCCACGACCAGGATGACTTCCGGAACGCCTTCGTCCCTTTCCACCGGAGGAGTGTTGGCCCGGCTCAAAACCGAAAGCAGCTCCTCCTTCAGCAGGCGTTTCAAGTCCTCCACATTCTTGATCTGGCGGCGATCGGCGCGTTCGCGAAGCTTTTCAAGAATTTCGTGAGTTGTAGCAGCTCCGAGGTCTGCCCCAAGGAGCGTAGCTTCCAGATCGTCCAGCGTATTGCGGTCGATTTCCTTGCTGAACGCAACCGCTTCCTCAATGCGCTCGCTGAGGTTCTCGCGAGTGCGGGAAACCGCGTCCTTTAGCCGGTCAAAGAGACCAGGCTTCTGATTGGTGGTGCCGAAGAGGGTCTGAATCATGGGAATCTAACAATGGCGATGGCGTCCTTTAGCCGGTCAAAGAGACCAGGCTTCTGCTCGGTGGTGCCGAAAAGGGTCTGGATCATGGGAATCTAACAATGGCGATTCTGAATGTTTGCCTGTGTAAACATGGCGGAGAGGGAGGGATTCGAACCCCCGATACCCGTTAAGGTATGTCCGCTTTCGAGGCGGATCGTTTCAACCACTCACGCACCTCTCCGCGAGGCATGCAGCTCTATTTGTTTTCGAGCTATGGCTTTGCCTATCAATTCTAACAGGCCGGTTCGGACGGGTTTGCCTTTCACCGTCTGATCGGCGCATTGTTTTCCGAGGTTCTTGGACGACGTTTGCGGTTGATAACTCCGCCGGAAAGTAGTATTTATTCCATTTCAGTTTCCCCGAAAGACAAGGTCTAGGGTGTAGTGGGCAGGTGTCCTGTTGAGCGTGTGCGCGCTCAAGTCATTTTGAATGGAGGAGTCATGACAAGACCTGTAGCTAGAGCCACAACTCTAGTCATTTTTTTACTGCTGATGACGACCGGAGCGGTGTTTGCTCAGGACGAGGAAGCTCCCAAAGTTGATGTGTTCGTTGGATATCAGTGGCTTCATCCCGGCGGAACAGTGCCTACTTCTCCGGCTGACCTTCTGATTGGCTCCAAGTTGCCGGATATGGCAAAAGGCCTGGGTGCTACTGGGACCTACAACTTCAGCAAGATTTGGGGGCTTTCGGTCGATGCAGGGGGTAACTGGCACGACAACGGCCACGAGATCACGCTCTCCATTGGTCCCCGATTGATGTGGCGCGGTGAAGGGCTGAACCTGTTCGCGCACACCATGCTGGGTTTGAATCGGCTGCAAGCCGGCTCATTCGATGGGCGCACTGGGATTGGTGCGGTGCTCGGTGGCGGCATGGATGTTCCACTTGGCCACCATATCGCGTGGCGCGTGTTCGAAGCTGACTACGTTTGGGCGGCGCACCATTACGCTGATGAAGTAGGGCCGGGTTCTGATCTGGCGCGTCCTAATCTGAAAGGCGTTCGTCTGCGGACTGGCCTGGTGTTTGAGTATGGCGGCGGTAAACCCCCGCAGCCGATGACAGCCTCCTGCTCGGTTCAGCCTGCTGAAGTCATGGTCGGTGAGCCGATCACCGCGACAGCTACAGTCAGCAATGCCAATCCGAAACATACGCTTACTTATGACTGGTCCAGCACTGGCGGAAAGATTACGGGCAAGGAAAACACCGCGGCGATCGACACGAATGGGGTTGCGGGCGGCGACTACACTGCGACCGCGAAGATCACCGATGCCAAGATGAAGAAGGGCGGAGAAACCAGTTGTTCGGCCAAGTTCACGGTGAAGGAACCGCCAAAGAATCCCCCAACCCTGTCGCTCTCAGCGAACCCCGCATCGGTTCAGCCAGGAGGGACGGTTGCGTTGAGCGCGACCTGCAACAGTCCTGATAGTGTTCCGGTGACCGTAGCGAACTGGACCGCGAGCAGCGGCAGTGTTTCGGGAAGCGGAACCAATGCCACACTGAACACCACCGGTGCTCAGCCAGGCGGCATTACGGTGAACGCCAGTTGTTCAGACTCTCGAGGTCTTAACACCTCGGCGACAACTCAGGTGATGGTCGAAGCTCCGCCGCCACCGCCACAGCCTTCTCCGGAGATACTGCGGCTTGAGGCACGGCTTGCGCTGCACAGCATCTACTTCGCAACCGCTCAGCCAACCGTCAAGAATCCGAACGGCGGCCTGGTGAAGAGCCAACAGCAAACCTTGACATCGTTGGCCAGCGATTTCCAACAATACCTGAAGGCCAAACCTGATGCGCACTTGATCCTCGAAGGCCACGCCGACCCGCGTGGTTCGGATGAGTACAATCAGGCGCTTTCTGAGCGTCGCGTGAACAGCACCAAGAACTTCCTGGTTTCGCAAGGTATTCCGGAGGACCACATCGAGGTCAAAGCCTTCGGCAAACAGCGGAACCTCAGCGCGGACGAAGTAAAGAGTTCGGTTGAGAAGAACCCCGAACTTACTACTGAAGAGCGCGGGCGAATCACGAAGAACATGCGGACGATTATTCTTGCGAGCAATCGCCGTGTGGACGTCACGCTAAGTACGACCGGCGAGACTTCGGTTCGCCAGTTCCCATTCAACGCGGCTGATTCGCTGACGCTGATTGGTGGCAGGGAATCGGAAATGAAGAAGAAACCAGTCGCGAAGAAGCCGGCCGCAAAGAAACCAGCCAAGAAGCAATAGAAACTGATCATGTACGAGGCGGTCCTCCGGGGCCGCCTTTTTTTATCTTTCTGTGGAACTCCTCTGTGTAACTCTGTGCCCTCTGTGGTTTATTTCGCTTCAGGTGCCGGCAAAAACCGACCACAGAGATCACAGAGGAACGCCACAGAGGGAAGCCACTAGCGTTTGTTGCGGAAGAATTCCTGAAGTATTTCTGCGCATCGGCCCGCCAGTACGCCCCCGTGAATCTCAATTTTGTGATTCAGTCCCGGATGGTTAAGCACGCGGATGATCGAGTGCACCGCCCCGGCTTTGGGATCGTCGGCGCCGTAGAAAAGGCGCCGAATACGGGCATGCACCATCGCGCCTGCACACATTGCGCACGGCTCGATGGTTACGAACAAATCGCATTCCTTCAGGCGATAGTTGCCGAGGGTGCGACCGGCTTCCCGGAGAGCAACGATTTCGGCGTGGGCCGTGGGGTCGCAATCTGCGATATTGCGATTGAATCCGCTTCCGACGATCTTTTGTTCATGAACGACGACAGCTCCGACCGGTACCTCGTCCAGTTCAAGCGCTCGTTGCGCAGCGCGCAGCGCTTCCTGCATCCAGAGTTCGTCGGTGTTGCCCGCCACTTCGCCCAGCATGAACGCATTGTAGCGGCTTAATGCAGGCCCAGCATGAGTCTCAACGGATAGGGAAGCAAAACCCGAAAAATCTCGGGCAGCAACATCGAGAGAAGCTCATGCGCCAACACCAGAAGGGGTAGCGAAATCACGAACAATCGCAGCGGCGAAAGACTTTGCATGTAACTTCTCACTCTGCATTGGACGACGAGAAAAGCGGAAGGTGAGCGAACTCAGATGCGGACGAGCATCGACTCGAGTTCTTCAAGAGATTCGACACGCGGCAGGCCTTTATCGCGATAGGCACCCGACACATCGAAGAGCACACATTGCATTCCGGCGTTTGTTGAGCCGACGTAGTCGACGGAATAGACGTCGCCGGTGTAAAGGCTTTCTGAATGCGCAACTCCCAGGCTCTGCAGTGCTGCTTCGAAGATTGCGGGGTGCGGCTTTTCGTAGCCGACAATTCCGGAGTCTGTGATGGTGTCAAAGCAATCTGCAATTCCGCAGTGCGCAAGGACCTCAGCAATTCTTCCATCTGCATTCGAAATGACGCTGAGCTGATATTTTTGCCGCAATCGCAAGAGGACCTCACGCGTACCAGGCTTGATCTGGCACCAGTTCGCTGAGATACGGGTAAGAGTCACGAGTTGATCGTGAATTGCATCGTTGGCGACGTTCAGCTTGTTGAGCAAGCGCGAGTAATAGATCTGCCAGAATCCGCGGTCAACCGTGGCATGCCCTTGAAGAGAGTCGAATTCTCGTTTGGTCGCGCGCTCGGTCTCGAGCAGGAGATCAGGCGAGGGGTGCACGCCCAATTCATGCAATGGCTTCAGGACGACCGAATGATTGAGAAACAGTAGTGTGTTACCCACGTCAAAAAAGACGGCCTTGATCGCCATGTTTTCAGTGTATCGTGAGGTGCGGAGAACTTGTGGTCGGTGGCCAGTTGTCAGCAGCGAAGAGCCGCGGCGACTGATCGCGTAATCTCGTCGAAATGTTCAGTTATCTTGCATTTATCCAAGCAGCTCTTGCCGGAAGCAGGATGTACGATCTGCTGTGGGGTGCAGTTTTTGGGTTTGCGACTCTGAATATTCTTGGGTTAGTGGCGCGGCGTTTCGAGCCGGGGCGCAGCCGCATGACATTTGGTGAAATGCTCGCAATTATTGCGGCTGGAATTGCGCTGCTCATGCTGGTTTGGGAGCTGCTATTTCTGTTTCATATTTTGCCGATCCGGCTTGACCCACGCTGAGCACCGGGTTTGAGTTATCATTTTTCGAGATGGGGTCCTCAAAGCACAAGGCGAGCACTGCGGCTTTCGATCTTACCTGCCCCTGCTGTGGCGCGGTGCTCAAGGTGGATCCGGAGACCGAGTCGGTGATCTCGCACGTGGCTCCTGTGAAGCCGAAGACCTTCAACGACCTGGACGAGGCGGCGCGCGCGATGAAAGAGCAGGACAATCGGCGCGATTCGATCTTCAGGCAATCGGTTGAAGCGCAGAAGCATGCCTCAGATTTGCTGGAGAAGAAGTTTCAGGAAGCCCTGCGGAAAGCCAAGGAGTCTCCCGACACCGGGCGGCCGATCCGTGATTTCGATCTGGACTGAGGCGATTGCTGGACACAGACAAGATCAAATTCTTTGCCACGGATTCACACGGATTTTCACGGATCAAAGGCAAGCCTGTCATATCTGTGACGAGCCCGCGTGTAAGGGTCTCCGCGGCGCACACCTTCAGAAAACTAAAAGGCCGTCCATTTCTGGACGGCCTTTGTCAAACCTGAAACTTTGCTTACAAGGTCGATTCGATCTCGAAGCCCCATGCCTCGAGCAATGGCTCGGGAATATATTTTGAGTTCTTGTTTCGGCGGGCCCACTCGCGCAGGCGGGTGGAACGCAGGTACTGATCGGGAGTGAGCTTATATTCCTTCACCACCTGCTCGAATTCGGTAACCGTTGGGACAATCGGCCCAATGGGCTCTGGCTTGCCCCAATTAGGATTGCCACGTCTCTTTGCCATGAAAAGTCTGCCTCGTCCTAGGATTTGGTCTTATACCGTTAGATTCCGACGACTTGGCTAAGGATTCCGATTCCTAAGCACTTGCACTGAACAAAGAAGATTACGGCCGGGGTCTACAGAAGATGAAAGTCAATCGGAACTGCCAGATTCTACTTCAGCGCCGGTGAATGTCAATAACGTTTCAGTATCTTTAACTGCAAGTTGCTGAAAATATTGGGACTGATCCAATTTGAAACTTGCAACGTGGTTACCGGAGTAACCCCGAACTGCTGCAAGTTTTTGAAGGGCAGTCACTTAGCTGCTAGATTGCAAGACGTCAGCAGTTCTGAACCAGAAACCGTGCAACCTGGCCTCCAAGCTCTACTCCTATGCGACGACGACAAGGTCGTGCGCGTACTTCGGCGTGTCCTCAGCGAATTAGAGATTGGGGTAGAACACTGCCTCGATCCGGATTCAGCGGTCCAGAAGATCACACGGCAGCGCTTTGAGGCTGTGATTGTGGACTGCACGAACCAGGACGTTGCTTCCCGAGTGCTCAAAGCCGCCCGTTCTGCGCCGGCAAACAAACGCGCTGTCGTAGTAGCTATTGTTGATGGCCAGTTTGCGTTAAATGGAACGTTTGCGCAGGGCGCCCATTTCGTCCTTTATAAGCCGATTGCCCTGGAGCGAACGAAAGCCAATTTCCGCTCGGTTCGGGCGCTGATGAAACGCGAACGCCGGCGGCACGCGCGGGTCCCGGTCGAACTGCAGATCGAAATTGTGCCTCCGGGTAATGCCGGCACCATACACGCGGTCAGTGTTGACCTTGCGGAGAATGGGATTGCGATCAAGGCTCCCGGACATAAGCTGTCTCCGGCATTTCAGGTCCGCTTTACTCTTCCAACGATCGAACCGCAACTGGAATGTTCCGGCGAAGTCGCCTGGGAGGGGAACCAGACCATCGGAATTCGTTTCCGCGATATTGCGCCAGAGATCGCCGATAAGCTGAAACGCTGGATTGGACGCCAGCTCATGGGCAGCGACGCCGAAGACGCACCCGTGCCCTGCAAATTGACGGATTTGAGCCTGGCCGCATGCTATCTGCAGACCGAGTCGCCATTTCCGGTACGCACGCGCCTGCAATTGCTGATGAGAGTGGGAGAATTGAAACTGCAGATTGAAGGACTGGTGCGAGTGATGCATCCCAGCGCCGGTATGGGCGTGGAATTCCTGCAGCGGACAGCGCCGCAGCAGAAGCGAGTTCAGGAATTCATTCACACCCTGGTGCACACGAACGGCGCAGTTCCTGAACTACAGGTCCGGCCGGATACGATCGATAACAGCGCGATACCGGAGTCCGCGGCGCAGGCCGGGATCGGTGATGATCCGCTGTTATTACTCTTCCAAACCGGCGCCGATCTCTCCCATGACCGGTTTCAGGACGAACTGCGCAAACAGCGGGGCATGGAGGCGGAGGAAGAGGAAGTGCTGAGCGTGTAGCGAATTCAGAATTCAGAAGTCAGAACTCAGAAGTAAGAGCTGTTACTGGGCTCCAACGACTCTTTCAGCCAACATTAACGGATCTGAGGAATTTACTTCTGAATTCTGCATTCTGACTTCTGAATTGTGACCTGCCGCGTTGACTGCCCGTCCCGGCCCACGTAAGATTCCGCCAGTGATCGGCGAGAGCGTATCCCACTACAAAATAGTTGAAAAGCTTGGCGGCGGCGGGATGGGTGTCGTGTATAAGGCCGAGGACACTCGCCTGCACCGCTTCGTGGCGCTCAAGTTCCTGCCTAAAGAAGTTGCACGAGACCCTCAGGCGCTGGCCCGCTTTCGACGTGAGGCGCAAGCTGCATCCGCGCTGAACCACCCGAACATCTGCACCATCCACGACATTGGGGAGCAAGACGGCGAAGCCTACATCGTCATGGAGTATCTGGACGGGGTCACGCTCAAGCACCTGATCGCGGGGCGACCGCTGGAACTCGAGAGGGTATTGGCGCTCGGCATTGAAATCGCGGAGGCGCTTGATGCCGCGCACTGCGAGGGCATCGTTCATCGCGACATCAAGCCGGCAAATATTTTTGTGACCAAACGCGGGCACGCGAAGATTCTTGATTTCGGATTGGCGAAGGTGAAGTACGGCGAGCGCGGCCTGCAACAGTCCGCGGCAACACTTGAGGCGACGATCGATTCGGCGGAAGCGCACCTTACCAGCCCGGGAACTGCGCTTGGAACCGTGGCGTACATGTCGCCCGAGCAAGTGCGCGGCAAAGAACTGGACGCGCGCACCGATTTGTTTTCGTTCGGCGTCGTGTTGTACGAGATGGTGACTGGATCGTTGCCTTATCGCGGCGAAACTTCTGGGGTGATTTTTGAGGCCATCCTGAATCGCGCTCCGGTGCCTCCGGTGCGGCTCAATCCCGATTTGCCGCCGAAGTTCGAAGACATTATCAATCGCGCTTTGGAGAAAGACCGCGAGCTGCGTTACCAACATGCGTCTGAAATGAAAGCCGAGTTGATGCGGCTGAAACGGGATACGGACAGCGGACGCGCGGTTGCCCTGAGCACCGAGGCGGGTGTGGGTGACGGCCATGTGGGGACGGGTGCCCTCACCCGTCCAGCGGAGCGAAGCTCTGCGAGTAGTTCCGTTGTAGTGGGCGCGCCTTCGGATTCCGCCACTGCGCGGACAGAGCCTGCCCTGAGCCCGTCGAAAGGAGTGTCCGCACCACGCGTTCCGGCGAGCGGTTCGACACCGGTTCAGCCAAGTGGCCTCGACTCTTCCGCGGGCCGAAAACGCCTTTGGACATTTGGCGGCATCGCAGTGGTTGCCATTCTAGCTGTGGCAATCGGCGTGCTCTTCTATCGCTCGCGCGCCAATGCCCTGACAGAGAAAGACTCCATCCTGCTGGCAGACTTCGTGAACACAACTGGCGATGCTGTTTTCGATGGCACGCTGAAGCAGGCCCTGGCGGTGCAGCTCGAGCAATCGCCCTACCTGAACATAACGCCGGAGTCGCGCATTCGCGAGGCGCTGAGATTCATGGGTCGGCCCGAAGATGTGCGTCTTACCAGCGATGTTGCACGCGAAGTTTGCCTGCGCGAAGGAATCAAAGCCATGCTTACCGGCTCGATCACCAGCCTTGGCACCCATTACGTGGTTGATCTGAACGCGGTCAACGTGCAGAGCGGCGACTCAATCGCGCGCGAACAAGCAGAAGCAGAAAGTAAAGAAGCTGTGCTCAAAACACTGGACGGCGCTGCATCCAAGCTCCGGGGCAAGCTGGGCGAGTCGGTCTCTTCCATTCAGAAATTCGCCACCCCGCTCGAACAGGCGACAACTTCTTCTCTTGAAGCTCTGCGGGCGTTTACGTTGGGGCAAGCTGCACACGAT
>JBKPSP010000229.1:0-9319 GCA_046735175.1 Acidobacteriota bacterium | reverse complement strand
GTTCGAGAGTAGTATGAATAGAGGAAGAAATGGAGCACCAATGCGGCATAACCGCAAAGACCAGACTCGGGGATCAACACCAACCACTGACAATCACGGTGAGTCTTCAACCATTCTGGAGCTGATCGAGCAACTCGACCGCGATCTCAAAGAAAGCGAAGGTAAGGCGTCTAAGGCGCAGTAGGGCAAAGGCCTCGCCGCGTACACCCTCAACTCTTGACCCCGAAGACATTCTGGGCACGCCTTCGCGATTAAGACATCAACCAAGTTCCTCTGACGGCGCCGCATGCCCCAGGCGTGTTCGTACGGTATCGCACAGGCGTTGTTCAGGAGGTCTTAAAGGATTCTTATGCCCGCATTCAATTCGGTTTCAAAGGACAAAGGAGGAACGGAGTGAGCCTTCCCGTAAGCCTGTTGCCTCTTAGCGGCTCCATCGCGGCACCCAAGAAGAAGCGCGTATTGCTGGTGGATTCTTCCCGCACTAAACGCGACCTGCGTTCCGAAACCATGAGAAGGATTGGTATTGACGTGGACTGTGCAGCTGATGTCAGCGAAGCGCGTTGCTGGTGGCGCCCTGATCTCTACGATCTGGTGCTCATTCATTCCCTGGATGCAGCGGGCCCGTTGGACCGTTTTTGCAATGATCTGCGTAATGCAACTCCGCCGCAGCGGATCATGTTTCTGGTGGGAAGCCCTGCGTTTTTTTCTGCTACTCCCGGAGCGGAGAGCGTACCGGCTACCGAACAAAAAGAGCTCGCTATGTCTCTGCCCAACCAACCTGGAATCGCGCTCGGCAAAGGGACCAATGGAGGACCGCAACGCTGGGGCATTCTTGAGGCCTGCAGGCGCATTTCAGAGATTCGTTCGGTCTGTGATGCGCGAACGAAAGCCATGCGCGACAGGCCCGAGCCTGCAAGAGACCCTGAAACATCCCGCTCCAGTCGAGCGGTTGAGAGTGCAACCATTGCATCAATAAAAGAGGAATCTCAATGAAGAATCTTTACGTTGGAAATTTGCCGCACAGCACCACCGAAGGCGACCTGCGCAGCGCATTCGCAATTTATGGGCCGGTGGACAGCGTCAACATCATTACAGACCGCGACACCGGGCGGGCCCGCGGCTTCGGATTCGTGGAAATGGCGGATACGGATGCAGCGGAAAAAGCAATTGCAGGGTTGAACGGCTCTGACCTGGGCGGCCGCACAATCCAAGTCAATGAGGCCAAGCCCAAGGCAGAGAGGCCGCGTGGCAACGGTGGACAGCGGTTTGGAGGTGGCGGACGCCGAAATGACCGCCGCGGAGCGCGCGAGGCGCGCTGGTGAGCCGGTCCCTGTTACAGTCTGAGACGTAGTGAAGGGAGGATCAATGCCGCGAAACCGTTCCACTTTCAATAAGCGCCAGAAGGAGCAGCAGCGCCAGCAAAAGCAACGTGAGAAGGCTGCTCGTAAGCTTCAGCGGAAGAGTGAGAAGCCCGAGCAAACGATCGACGAAATGGAAGAACTTCGAAGAAATGCAGAAGCTCAATCGGCAACGTTCGATTTGGATCAAGAGAACCGCATCGATAGCGTTGGTGGTTCTAATTACTCAAGCGGAGCAGGAGAGAATCAATCTGATGACCAACACTAAGTTCGCAGTGAGAGTAACTCGTTTGGGCGGGTTGGCTTCTCGGTATATCCAACGGATGGATCGCACTCCGATCCTGATGACTACGGATCGGAAGCTAGCCCTGCTGATGGGAAGACTGACGGCGGAGGAAGCCGTCCTTGCGATACAAAGTTCCCGATGTACAGCGGAACTGGTGCCAGTGGCTATTGCGGCGCGGCGGGCGACAAGTGTAACGATTCCGCGATAACCCTGTTAGAAGCTGAAAGTCAGTTAAAGTTCTCACCTCTTCTACAGTATCCGCTGTAGGGTTTTTCCATGGCATTTCTGTTATCAATCCAAGTCTAGGGCTACCTAATCTCTAGTGTTACTCCGACGCACATGTTAGGTACGACGGGCCAGTCATCAGGATGAACAGGGCAGTCCCCGCCTCCGTCTGGCCAGGAGACGATCAATGAAGAAGAACAATCGCCAAGCTGCGATTGCTGATGGCACGCCGGTTTCGCCTGTGGTGGCTCCCTCATCCGGCAACGGACATTCCAGTTCCCAGCACAGTCCCGATCTCGTCGCGATTCTCGAAAGTTTGCAGCGCCTGCGCGATGGCGATTTCTCAGTTCGCCTGCCGGGATCGTGGGTTGGACTGCCGGGAAAAATTGCCGACACTTTCAACGAAATTGCCGCGGCGAACCAGCAGATGGGGCATGAACTCAAGCGCATCGGGCAAGTGGTCGGAAAGCAAGGACGGACCCGGGAACGCGCGCGCTTCAACGAGTCGCGCGGAGCCTGGGGCGAGATGGAAGTTTCGGTCAACACCCTGGTCGACGATCTGCTGCGGCCCACCACCGAAGTGACTCGCGCGATTGGCGCCGTCGCGCAAGGGAATCTTACGCAAACCGTCCGCCTCGATGTAGATGGGCGGCCGCTCGAAGGCGAATTCCTGCGCTCTGCTGAAATCGTGAACACGATGATTCAGCAGCTCGGTGTCTTCACGGCTGAAGTCACGCGTGTGGCGCGAGAAGTTGGTACCGACGGAAAGCTTGGCGGACAGGCTTTGGTGCCTGGAGTTGCTGGTACCTGGAAAGATCTCACGGACTCAGTTAACTCCATGGCCAGCAACCTGACTGGCCAGGTGCGCAACATCGCGGAGGTTACGAACGCAGTGGCCAGCGGCGATTTGTCGCGCAAGATCACGGTGGACGTGCGCGGCGAAATTCTGCAACTGAAAGAAGCCATCAACACGATGGTGGACCAGTTGCGGTCGTTCGCTTCCGAAGTGACGCGCGTGGCTCGCGAAGTGGGAACCGATGGAAAGTTGGGCGGGCAGGCGGTGGTGCCGGGCGTTGCCGGAACGTGGAAGGACCTCACGGACTCGGTCAATGCGATGGCCGGTAACCTCACCGCTCAAGTGCGAAACATCGCCGAAGTCACTACGGCTGTGGCGCGCGGCGATTTATCGCGCAAAATCACAGTGGATGTGAAGGGAGAAATTCTCGAACTCAAAGACACCATCAACACGATGGTGGACCAGTTGAACGCGTTCGCGGGCGAAGTGACGCGTGTGGCCCGCGAAGTCGGTACTGAAGGCAAGCTGGGCGGGCAGGCGCAGGTTCCGGGCGTTGGCGGCACGTGGAAAGATCTCACAGATAACGTCAACTTCATGGCCAGCAACCTGACTGGCCAGGTGCGAAATATCGCGGAAGTCGCAACCGCGATCGCGAGCGGCGACTTGTCGCGCAAAATCACGGTGGACGTGCGCGGCGAAATTCTGCAGCTCAAAGAAACGCTCAACACGATGGTGGACCAGCTCAACCGGTTCGCCGGCGAAGTGACGCGCGTGGCCCGCGAAGTTGGAACCGAAGGCAGGCTTGGCGGACAGGCCAACGTGCCCGGTGTGGCAGGGACTTGGAAAGATCTCACCGACTCCGTTAACTCCATGGCCGGAAACCTCACCGGTCAGGTCAGAAACATCGCCGAAGTTACCACGGCCGTTGCGCGCGGCGACCTTTCGCGCAAGATCACGGTCGATGTGAAAGGTGAAATTCTCGAGCTCAAGAACACCATCAACGTCATGGTGGACCAGTTGAACGCGTTTGCCGGCGAAGTTACGCGCGTGGCCCGTGAAGTGGGAACGGAAGGCAAGCTTGGCGGACAGGCGCAGGTGCCGGGCGTCGGCGGGACGTGGAAGGATCTCACCGACAACGTCAACTTCATGGCCAGCAACCTGACTGGCCAGGTTCGAAACATCGCCGAAGTGGCAACCGCTGTGGCCCGCGGCGATTTGTCGCGCAAAATCACGGTCGACGTGAAGGGCGAAATTCTCGAGCTGAAAGACACCATTAATACGATGGTGGACCAGCTCCGGTCGTTCGCCTCGGAAGTCACGCGTGTAGCCCGCGAGGTGGGAACGGACGGCAAACTCGGCGGACAAGCCGTCGTGCCCGGAGTTGGTGGTACGTGGAAGGACCTGACGGACTCAGTCAACTCGATGGCCAGCAACCTGACGGGACAGGTGCGAAACATCGCCGAAGTTTCGACAGCAATTGCGAGTGGAAACCTTTCCAAGAAAATCACGGTTAACGTCAGCGGCGAAATTTTGCTGCTGAAAGAAACCATCAACACCATGGTGGACCAGTTGAACGCGTTCGCGGGAGAAGTCACCCGCGTGGCGCGCGAAGTCGGCTCTGAAGGACGTCTTGGCGGTCAGGCCAACGTGCCGGGAGTCGCCGGAACGTGGAAGGACTTGACGGACTCGGTTAACTCGATGGCCGGAAACCTGACGGCGCAGGTGCGAAACATCGCTGAGGTCACTACTGCTGTGGCGCGAGGCGATTTGTCACGCAAGATCACGGTTGACGTGAAGGGCGAAATTCTCGAGCTGAAGAACACGATCAACACGATGGTCGATCAGCTCAACGCGTTCGCCGGCGAAGTGACCCGCGTGGCCCGCGAAGTCGGTACGGAAGGAAAGCTTGGCGGACAGGCGCAGGTGCCGGGTGTCGGTGGAACCTGGAAGGATCTCACCGACAACGTCAACTTCATGGCCAGCAACCTGACTGGCCAGGTGCGAAACATAGCCGAAGTGGCGACTGCCATCGCTACCGGCGATCTTTCGAAGAAGATCACCGTCGACGTGCGCGGCGAAATCCTGCAGCTGAAAGAAACGCTGAACACGATGGTCGAGCAGCTGCGATCGTTCGCTGCTGAAGTCACGCGCGTGGCCCGCGAAGTGGGTTCGGAAGGCCGCCTCGGCGGGCAGGCCAACGTGCCCGGCGTCGCGGGAACGTGGAAGGATTTGACCGACTCGGTCAACGCGATGGCCGGAAACCTGACCGGCCAGGTGCGAAACATTGCCGAGGTTACGACCGCGGTGGCCCGCGGCGACTTGTCGCGCAAGATCACGGTAGACGTGAAAGGTGAAATTCTCGAGCTGAAAAACACGATCAACACGATGGTTGACCAGCTGAACGCGTTTGCCGCGGAAGTCACCCGCGTGGCCCGCGAAGTGGGGACCGACGGCAAGCTTGGCGGTCAGGCGAAGGTACCCGGTGTCGCAGGAACCTGGAAAGATTTGACCGATAACGTCAACGTGATGGCTGCAAACCTCACCGAGCAGGTGCGCGGCATTGTAAAAGTCGTGACCGCAGTGGCGAACGGTGAGCTGACGAAAAAGCTCACAGTTAACGCCAAGGGCGAAGTTGCGGCTCTCGCCGAAACCATCAACAGCATGACAGACACGCTGGCCACGTTCGCCGATCAGGTGACGACAGTGGCCCGCGAAGTCGGCGTGGAAGGCCGTCTTGGCGGACAGGCCAACGTGCCCGGCGCGGCTGGAACGTGGAAAGACCTTACCGGCAACGTCAACCTGCTTGCCGATAACCTGACGAATCAGGTGCGCGCAATTGCAGAAGTGGCAACGGCCGTGACCAAAGGCGACCTCACGCGCTCCATTCAGGTGGAAGCGAGCGGCGAAGTTGCCGAACTCAAAGACAACATCAATACCATGATCAACAACCTCCGCGGGACGACGGAGCGCAACACCGAGCAGGACTGGCTCAAGACCAATCTGGCGCGGTTTACGGGGATGTTGCAGGGCCAGCGCGATCTGGAGACGGTGGGCCGCATGTTGCTGAGCGAACTGGTGCCATTGGTTAACGCTCAGCAGGGACTCATCTATCAGATGGAGACCGAAGATTCTGCGGAGATGGTATTGCTTTCGGCGTTTGCGTCCGATGGCAAGGACGGCCATCTCAGGCGGTTGCAACTAGGAGAAGGGCTGATCGGCCAGTGCGCGCTGGAGCGGCGGCGCATGCTGATCAACGATCTTCCGGGCGACAGCATTCAGATCCGGTCGGGGTTGTTCGAAGCAAAACCGCGAAACGTGATCGTTCTGCCGGTGCTGTTTGAGGACCGTGTTAAAGCGGTCATCGAACTCGCCTCGTTGAATTGGTTCACCGCCTCGCACCTCGCGTTTCTCGAACAATTGACTTCGAGCATCGGTATCGTGCTGAACAGTATTGAGGCGACGATGCAGACCGAAGCGCTGCTGAAGCAATCGCAGCAGCTGGCGACGGAACTTCAGACCCAGCAAAGCGAGCTGCAGCAGACGAACGAGCAGCTGGCGCAAAAGGCGCAGCAGTTGGCAGCGCAGAATGAGGAAGTCGAAAAGAAGAACCAGGAAATCGAACAGGCTCGGCGCGCTCTCGAGGAGAAGGCGAAAGAGCTTGCGCTCACCTCGAAGTACAAATCCGAATTCCTGGCGAACATGTCGCATGAGCTGCGGACGCCGCTGAACAGTATTCTCGTCCTCGGCCAGCAGCTCGGCGAGAACCCAGAAGGGAACCTCAGCCCACGGCAGGTGGAATTTGCTCGCACCATTCACGGCGCGGGAACCGACCTGCTTAACTTGATCAGCGACATTCTCGATCTTTCGAAGATCGAGTCGGGAACGGTTTCCGTCGATGCGGAGGAGGTATTCTTCGGGACCTTGCTGGAGGCGGTCGGCCGGCCGTTCCGGCACGAAGCGGAGAACCGCGGCCTTGGCTTCGATGTTCTTGCGGATGCGGAACTGGGGAGGAGTCTGGTCACCGACTCCAAGCGTCTGCAGCAGGTGCTCAAGAACCTGCTATCGAACGCGTTCAAGTTCACCGAAAAAGGTGGTGTTCGACTCTCGGTTTCGGTCGCTGAACAAGGCTGGTCGGCGGACCACCCAATTCTTGCAAGTGCAGCTTCCGTTATCGCATTCGAAGTTGCAGATACCGGCATCGGCATTCCGCCGGAGAAGCAACGCATCATCTTCGAGGCGTTCCAGCAGGCCGATGCAGGCACCAGCCGGAAGTACGGCGGCACTGGTTTGGGACTGGCAATCAGTCGCGAGCTGGCAAGTTTGCTTGGGGGCGAGATCCAGTTGACCAGTGCCCCTGGGAAGGGAAGTACTTTCACGCTTTACTTGCCACAGACCTATGTCGGCCCGACAGTGGTTGCATCTCCGGACCGCCTCTCCAGGTCGGCTCCGATCCAGCTTGGTTCGATCAAGGTGGCCGAGGTGCCCAGCGAAGCTATTCCGGATGATCGCAACCAGGTGAAGTCCGGCGACGAAGTATTGCTCATCGTCGAGGACGATCCGCACTACGCTCGCGTGCTGTGCGACCTGTCGCGAGACAAGGGTTTCAAAGTCCTGGTTGCCCAGCGCGGGGCCGAAGCGCTGGCATTGGCCCGCGAATATCATCCGACCGCAGTTTCGCTGGATGTCTTCCTGCCCGACATGCTGGGCTGGACGGTCTTGAATCATTTGAAACAGGACCCAGCTACCCGGCATATTCCGGTGCAGATGCTGACGCTCGACGAAGATCGGGCGCATGGCCTCGCGCGAGGTGCGTTTTCGTTTGTCACCAAGCCGACTACGACCGAAGGGATCAGCGCAGCCTTGGCGCGGCTTAAAGAGTACTCGTCACCGCGTCGCAAGCGGCTGCTGGTGGTTGAGGACAATCCTGCTGAGCAGCTCAGCATCAGAGAACTGCTGGGACATCAGGACATCGATGTGACTGTGGTCTCAACCGGCGCGGAGGCTCTGGAAGCCGCCACTAACGATGGCTTCGATTGCGCGGTACTCGACCTTCGCCTGCCCGACATGTCGGGCTTCGAGGTGCTGGAGCGGTTCCGCGACAATCCCAAGCTGGCCGATCTGCCTGTGGTCGTCTTTACCGGCAGGGAATTGTCTTCGGAAGAGGACGCCCGCTTGCATACCCTTGCCCGCAGCGTGGTGGTGAAGAACGTGGAGTCGCCCGAGCGTTTGCTCGACGAAACTGCATTGTTCCTGCATCGCGTGGTCGCGGATTTGCCGGCTGAAAAGCAGAAGATGCTGGAACGCCTGCATGGCTCCGACGAAGCACTGGTGGGCAAGAAAGTACTGATCGTGGACGACGATGTGCGCAATATCTTCGCGCTCAGCAGCGTTCTCGAGCGGCGCGGAATGAAGGTGTTGACCGCCGGAACCGGGCGTCAGGCGATCGAGCTGCTCGAATCAACGCCCGACGTTGCCATCGTGCTCATGGACATCATGATGCCGGAGATGGACGGGTTCGAGACGATGCAGGTGATCCGGCAAAACAGCGCGCTGCGCAGGTTACCGATCGTCGCCCTGACGGCCAAGGCGATGAAAGGCGATCGCGAAAAGTGCCTTGAAGCGGGTGCATCCGAATATCTGGCTAAACCGGTGAATACAGACCAACTGCTATCGGCGCTTCGCATGTGGCTGCACAGGTAAGAAGAATGGAGCACATGGCAATCTCACAAAAGATCAACATCTTGATGGTGGACGACCAGCCCTCGAAGCTGATGACGTATGAGGTGATGCTCGCCGAATTAGGCGAGAATCTCCTGAAAGCGAATTCGGCGCGAGAGGCGCTGGACATTCTCCTAAAAAACGATGTTGCGGTTGTGCTGATGGACGTCAGCATGCCTGATATCGATGGCTTTGAGCTGGCCGGAATGATTCGAGAACATCCGCGGTTCCAGCGCACTGCGATCATTTTTATTTCGGCTGTGCACCTGACAGACCTGGACCGATTGAAGGGATATCAGCGCGGCGCGGTCGACTATATTTCGGTTCCGGTGGTTCCCGAACTGCTTCGCGCCAAGGTAAGCGTCTTCGTCGAGCTGAACCGGCAGGCGAAACAGCTGGAGGCGCTCAACCGCGAACTGCGGAAGCTCTCCGGGCATTTGATGAGCACACAGGACGAAGAACGGCGCCGGTTTGCCCGCGATCTCCACGACGGGATTGGCCAGGAGCTCGCGGCTGCCAAGATCATGCTCGATACCATGCAGCAGCGCGCCGGCGCGAACGGTTACGGGAAACTTGCGGGGCAGGCGAGCGAGGTGATCAACCGTGCTATTCGTGAGGTGCGCAGCATGTCTCATCTGTTGCACCCGCCCCTGCTCGATGAGGGCGGACTGATTTCGGTCTTGCGATGGCTGGTTGACGGCGTGAATGACCGAAGCGGCATCAAGACGACCCTGAATCTGCAGCCGCCCGACTTTCCACGGCTTTCGCCTCAGTTGGAGCGCACCGTGTTCCGTATCGTGCAGGAGGCGTTAACGAATGTGTTGCGACATGCCTCGGCGAGCAAGGCAAGTGTGAAGATTGCGCAAAAAGATGGCAAGCTGACGATTCAGGTCTCCGATGACGGAAAAGGTGTCAGCGAACCGACAATGCATCTGC
>JBKPSP010000228.1:0-9323 GCA_046735175.1 Acidobacteriota bacterium | reverse complement strand
GAGCAACACTGTACGGTGCCACCCGTTCTGGCCAAATATGGCACTAGCGATATCATTGAAATTGACCTCGAACCTCGATGTCGTAAAAGAGCCATGCGACCCCACAGCATGAAACCCGCCACAGAGAGGTGGCTTTCTCTTTTTGTGTTATTGCGGTACGGAATTTCATTGTTCCTGATTATTTCCGCGTACAACAGCGACCTGGGGGCCCAGCAAATACCCTCGAATAAAGCCGCGCCTGTTGGGTCGTTTGATGAATTGGCGTTGCGCGCGCAGGCGGCGATGGAGTCGGACCATGTCCCAGAGGCAATCAGCTTGTTTCAGGGCGCCACTAAACTCCGTCCCGGATGGACTGAGGGTTGGTGGCATCTGGGAACACTCTTGTTTGATTCCGGACATTTCCTGGAAGCTCGGAATGCTTTTGCCCATTTCGCAACTCTCGAACATCAGCAACCGGGTCCGGGATTTGGGATGCTTGGGTTAAGTGAATTCCATCTCAAGCACTATCACGCTGCTCTCGATGCGCTGGAGCGAGGCATAAGGTCAGGCTTAGGAAACAATGCTGACTTTGTGCGCGCCGCGATGTATCACGACGGCATTCTCAATACCCTCCTGGGGAAACCCGATATCGCTTTGTTGCGCCTTACGCTCGCTGCAAATCGTATCGCCAGTGCACATCCCGAGGCCCCCAAGGAAGTTGTACTCGCCGATACGGAACTTCTGGATGCTTTTGGAATAGCAGCTTTGCGCATTCCAAAACTGCCGTCCAGTATTGCCGCCGCGCAAGTCCCGCTGGTTCGACAGGCCGGGCGGGCACAGGCGTTGATCGCTTTACAGGACCGAGTCGCGGCGGAAGAGGAGTTGAAACAGTTGCTCTCACTTTACCCCTCGGAACCCGGTGTCCATTATTTTTACGGCGTATTTTTGCTCAAGGAAAGTCCTTCGCTGGCTATGGACGAATTTCGTCGCGAGATCCAACTTTCTCCTTTGGTCGCCACGGCTCGCATCCAGCTTGCGCTTGAGTACCTGCGTACCGGCGATTATCAAGAGGGTTTGAAGTACGCCAAAGAAGCCGTTGCGATTGCGCCGGGTGACTTCGTCGCTCACGTTGCATATGGGCGGTTGCTGTTGGAACTGGGGAAAACACAGTCCGCGGTTCAAGAACTGCAAACCGCCATCAAACTTTCTCCGGGAAGTCCCGATGCTCATTTCGCTCTGTCCCGTGCCTTATCGCAAGCAGGTCGAAGTGCCGAGGCTTCCCGCGAGCGCGCAGAATTCAAGCGTCTGAAAGCCCTGGCCGAAGCTTCTGATCGCCGGCAATCAAATCCGTGAATGAGACCTATGCTAGACTGGCGTCGATCAATGTTTCGGTCATTTCTCACGATTGCGGCAGTTGCCGCCTTCGCATTAACAATCTACTCCCAAGTTAAGACCACCAGCACAGCGATTCGCTTCGAAGACATCACTGGCCGCTCCGGGCTGCAGTTCACCACCGATAGTTCACCAACCCCAAACAAGAATCAACCGGAAACCATGGTCTCCGGCATCGGCGTGATCGACTATGACAACGACGGTTGGCTCGACATCTTCATCATTAACGGCGCGGCCATCCCCTCTTTGAAGAAGGAATCTCCCAAGTACTACAACCGGCTCTTCCACAACAACCATGACGGCACTTTCACCGATGTAACCGAAAAAGCTGGCTTGGCCGGGGACGGTTATGACATGGGAGTCGCGGTCGGAGACTTCGATAATGACGGATGGGAGGACATTTACGTCGCCAGTGTTACCAAAAACCATCTGTATCGCAACAATGGCGACGGCACATTCACCGATGTAACCGATAAAGCAGGCGTTGGCGCGCCAATGTACAAAGGACAAAAGATGTGGAGCGCCGCCGCCGGCTGGGTTGATTACAACAATGACGGCAAGCTCGACCTCTTCGTCTCGAATTACTGCCGTTGGGAAGTCAACAAAGACCCGATGTGCCTCGGAGGGGGGCGGCTCCGTGCCTACTGCCATCCCAAATTTTACGAGCCCTTGCCTTCCACCTTGTACCGCAACAATGGCGACGGAACATTTACGGATGTTTCCGACGAAACTGGCATTTCAAAAAAGCTCGGAAAGGGTATGGGCATTGGCTTCAATGATTACGATGGCGACGGATACATCGACATCTTCGTCGCCAATGACAATATGCCGAACTCCCTATTCCACAACCTCAAGGGCAAAGCTTTCGAAGAAGTAGCAATGGACGCCGGCGTGGCCTACTCAGAAAACGGCAAAGCTGTATCCGGTATGGGGATCGAATTTCGCGACTTGGATAATGACGGGCTGCCGGAGATCTGGCACACCGCCACGGAACTCGAGACATTCCCACTCTTTCGTGATCGCGGCGCCGGGATCTTCATCGATGTGACCGGCCGCAGCGGCCTTGCGCGGCCGACGCTTGAAATGTCGGGATGGTCGAATGGAGTCGCGGATTTCGATAACGATGGGCTGAAGGATTTGTTCGTCGCTCGCGGTAATGTGCTTGACAATATCTCCGAATTTTCAAACCGGACATACGGAGAACCAAACTCCATCTTCCGCAATCTCGGCAAGATGACCTTTGAGGACGTCACCGCGCAGGCGGGCCTCGACATGCAAGTTGTGGAGCCCTACCGCGGTGCGGTAATTGGCGATCTTTTCAATGATGGCCACATGGATATTGTGGTCACGATCCTGAATGGAAAAACCAGGGTCCTTCGAAACGTGACCGCTAACGGCAACAACTGGGTGGCGTTTAAGTTGGTCGGCACGAAGAGCAATAGCATGGCGATCGGGGCGCAAGTCAAGATCACGACTGAGGATGGCAAGAGCCAATACGATGTCGTTTCCACCAGCGCCGGCTACGGAGCGTCACGCGATTCACGCGTACATTTCGGTCTCGGAGCGTTCAAAACCATAAAGCAGTTAGAAATCCGATGGCCTGGCGGCGAGCGACAGCTCCTGAAGGATCTCCCCGCGAATCGCATACAACGGATCGAAGAACCGTAGTCAAGTCGAGGCCCGCGTTTGGTCTCAATCCGAAGTCGGCTACTCGAGCCCGAATGTTTGACTAACATTTAGTGACATCTTGGTTTCGCGAACGACGTACAATCCAGTGGATCGGCCATGCTTAAGATTGGCGGACTTTCGCTTGTTTTATTGGCGTTGACGCTTGCGTCTAACGCCCAAAGCACCCCTCCTCTCAACACCACCAATAGCAACACGATTACGAATCCCACGGTAAATACAACCTATATCTCCGGCAAGGTGATGGTCGATGATGGTACGGATGTACCCGAACAAGTCTCGATTGAGAGCGTTTGCAATGGACGCACTCACATCGAAACCGTTACAGATTCCAAAGGGCATTTCAGCTTCCAGATAAAAAGCCCCAAGCAACCCGGGGTTGTGTCAGAGGATTCATCGGACACATCTCAGCGGAGCTCCGATGGGGCAGGGCTTCTAAACAGGCGCGTGAATGCTGATCCGGTAGGGGATTACTTACGCAACTGTCGACTGCGTGCTTATGTATCAGGGTACAGCTCAAACAATGTTGACTTGTCGAGGAAGGCTTTCGAGGCAGGAATGGCCGATGTTGGCACGGTCGTTTTGCATCGCATGACCCAAGTAGAAGGCTCTATGGTGAGCGCAACCACCGCTCAAGCTCCGCAGGATGCAAAAAAAGAGTACGAAAAGGGCCGGAACTTCGAAAAGAGCGGAAAGTGGGAAGCAGCCGAAAAGCGTTTCGCTAAAGCCGTGCAGGAATATCCCCACTTCGCGGTCGCATGGTATGAACTCGGGCGCATGCAGGTGCGGAGATCGGATCGGGAGGCTGCTCGAAAATCATTCCATCAGGCGCTTTCAGCCGACTCGAAATTTGTGCCGCCCTATCATCAACTGGCACAACTCGCGGCGAGCGAACGCAACTGGAAAGAAGTCGCAGAAACGACCGATCTGCTGCTCAAACTTGACACAGTTAATTTTCCAGAAGACTGGTGGCTGAACGCAGTGGCAAATTACAGCCTTAACCACTTTGATACCGCGGAGGCAAGTGCGCTGAAAGGGTTGGAACTGGACAAAGAGGGTCGGTATCCCAGACTCGAATACATTCTTGGACTCGCTCTAGCGCAAAAGCACGACTACACCGGCGCCCTTGACCATATTCACAACTATCTGCGTCTTGCACCGCTTGATCCTGACGCAGAAAACGTTCGCAAACAAGCAAACAACATCGCCCGCCTTGCTCAAAACGCGCCGCAATGAGCAGGTTTGCTGAACGGTCAATTTCCCAAAACCCAATCTTGCCCATCCGCAAACCTTGAGTGCGCTGTGACCACAAAGCGCACGGGACATGAGCGGCGCTCATGCTTTGCCACGGCATTTTCAGGCACGCCTTCTTCGGCCCATCGTTCAGTTATAATCCGCACAAGTTGACCGAGAAAACTGTACCTGCTCTCTTGTGCCGAAGGCTGTTCGGCTCGGCGAAATTGCTTTCAGGGGCTGTTCGCATTTGCCTCTTTCTCCTTCTTAGCAGCAGCCTCCTGGCCAAAAGCAATGCGCCGGAAGAACCCAATGCCCCACCTTGCATCAAGTGCCACCGTACCGAAACGCTTCGCTATCTCGCAACACCCATGGGCAGTACCCTTGTTCCTCAGAAATATCCCGACGCGGTCATCAAGCACCAGCGTTCCGGTAGCGTCATCACCGTTACCATGCGGGATGGAACCATGTATCACAAACTCACCGAAAACGGTTCGACCGCAGAGTATCCCATTCGGTATCAGGTGGGAGGAGGAATGGCGGGCAAGACATTCCTGGTTCAAATAGGAGACTACTTGTTTGAGTCTCCCGTTTCCTGGTTCAACGCTTTCGGTTGGGACCTTTCTCCAGGCTTCGCAAATAAGGATGTGCTGGAATTCGATCGCGCGGTTCCCAAGGAGTGCATATTCTGCCATGCTACGGGCGCCCGCTTCCGAGACCCAGATGGGAAGCGGCTGGCTACAAACCTGCAGGCCATCGGTTGCGAGCGATGCCACGGCCCGGTTGAATCGCACCTTGAACACCCGAGTAAAACGAACATCGTAAATCCGGTCAAACTACCCGGCCCGGCTCGCGAGAGTGTCTGCGAGCAGTGCCATCTCGAGGGTACAAATCGCGTTCTAAATCCGGGCAAGGACTGGTCGGACTTCCACGTTGGCGAGCCCGCCGAAAATATCTTCACCACCTACCTGTTGCAAGGAAATGCGAAGGACGAGATCCCGCTGGCCAGCGAAGTCGAGCAATTCGCGCAGAGTCGTTGCGCCCAGGCTTCCAGCGGAAAATTCTGGTGCAGTGCCTGTCACAATCCACATCGTCCGCCTGCCCCGAGGCCGACGGAGGTTCGGGCTGTCTGCATGTCGTGCCACCAGAAGCTCTCTCCTCAGATGCATAACGCCGACGTTACAGAATGCACCAGTTGTCACATGCCCACCATCAACAAAACGACCATTACTCACGCCTCTAATACAGACCATCGCATCCTTCGGAAACCTGTTTCCGGGAATTCCATGCCACAGGCGCAGAAGTTGGTCGCATGGCGCGAACCCGCGCAAGAGTTTCGCAAGCGTAACTTGGGGATTGCGGAACTTTTGCTGTCATCAACCGACAATCGCCAGCCTTGGCTCGACGGAGGGAACCTGCTTGCTTCACTTAGTCCCGAAACTCTGAAGACAGACTTTGATGTCGTTTTCTCACTCCAGGCGTTCTACTTCGCGGAGGGCGATTCCTCTCGCGCCCTCGAATACGCGCGCCGTTCGGTTGCACTCAGCCCCCAGAGCGCGAACGCCGCGCTGGGCCTTGCGCGTATCCTGCAAAGCTCGGGAGCGGATGCAGAAGCGGAAGCGGAATTCTTGCGGGCCATCGCCATGAACCCCTCGCTGAAAGAAGCCTACGGGCGGTTGACGATGTTTTACCTCAAGCAAAAAAGAACTCAAGATGCGGTCAACATCCTGGATCGTTACATGCAATGGAACCCAAATGAAGTTTTGTTCCTAAATTGGAAGAAACAATTGCTGTCCCACAGCACCCCTAATTGACCCTAGCCCGGCGCCTGCAGGTTACACCGGAACAAAATAGCTGAAAAGTTAACTCGTGCTGTCGATGATGTGGTCGCGTTCCTGCTTCGAGCAGCTTCGTCGACGACCGAATTCATTCGTTCGGCGAAGCTTGGATGAGCTATTACAATGTTTGCGAACAGTTTTATCATTCAGAATTACATCGACAAAAGTAGTGTCATCACTTCGGCGCGCCAAATTTCTCGGTCCCTCTGTCATGTTTCCTCGCGTTTTGCTTGCTGGTATTGCCTTCCTGCTTTTGCACCCGGTTATCGCAGGCGAACAGCCGACAACCGCTGATAGACAGATGACCAGCGAGGAGCATATTGCCAAACCCGGCTGGTGGCCTCGAAAAGGAGATGCGGCGAGAGCTGACTATGTGGGATCAGCAGTCTGCGCTGAGTGCCATTCCACTTTATTCAAAGGCCAGCAGCAACACGCAATGGCGCATTCCTCCTCACTGGTTCCCAAATTGAAAGACGCCCTAGAACCCGCGCAGCTCGACCAGGGACCTGCCCGCTATTCGATTGGCGCGGAAAATAACAGTTTGGTTTTCAAGGCGCGTTACAACGAACAGTCCTTCTCGGCACCACTGGTTTGGCTTTTCGGCAGTGGCCATCACGGGCAGACGTACCTCTATCGACGCTCCGGTGAATGGTGGGAAACCCGAATCTCCATCTTCAAAAATGTCGGTGCAGCCATTACTCCGGGTGAACCCGAAGCCACTCCGGGTTCATTGAGCGAGGCATTGGGGCGACGGATTCCTGAGGAGGAATTGCCCAAATGCTTCGGCTGTCACGCCACCGCCGCGGTGACCAGCGGCAAATTCAGTCCTGAGTCAGCATTACCCGGCGTTTCCTGTGAGGGATGCCACGGTCCAGGTGCCGCTCACGTAGCCATTGCCCACTCTGGCCTGGGTGGAAATCCAGGAATGATTTTCAATCCAGCGGGACTGGATGCTCCTGCTTCGGTCGATTTTTGTGGCTCCTGCCATCGTACCTGGTGGGACGTTTTTCAGGCGCCAGAGAAAGCCGTTAGTATTGTCCGTTTACCAGCTTATCGTCTTGAACAAAGCAAATGCTGGGGCAACGGAGATGCGCGGATCACTTGCATCGCCTGTCACAATCCACATGCGCCCTTGGAAACGAAAGCGACTCAATACGACCAGAAGTGCCTGAGCTGCCATGTGGCTTCAGCTTCTACGAAACCGTCAGCCGATCACCCCGCGGCCGGATGTCCTGTGAAGTCGGCCGATTGTACAACCTGCCATATGCCGAAATATGAACTGCCACAAATGCACTCCCGATTTACGGACCACAAGATTCGTGTCGTACGAGATACAGGAACTATTCCCAACTGAGAGGATGCGTGCTCCAAAGCGTCTGGCGATGAAAAAAGCACTTTACTCGTACACGACCGAATTTCTCTGCCTGATTTTCCTGGTCTCGATTGCTCAAGCCGCCGACTGGCCCACAACCAGCCCGGATAAAAAGAGCGCTGAAGTCTTCAAGAACGTGAAAGTACTTAACGACACACCTTCTGACCTGCTGCTGCCATCGATGCAATTCATCACTTCGTCTTTGGGAGTTCATTGCGAGTATTGCCATGTAGAAAACGCATTTGAGAAAGACGACAAACCGCAAAAACAAACCGCGCGCCGGATGATGCGCATGATGCAGGAAATCAACACAACACAATTCAAGGGCCAACAGAGGGTAACTTGCTACTCCTGCCATCGCGGCAATCCTAAACCCTCGACTGTGCCTGCCATCCCTCTTGCTCCTTCGCCCTTATTAGATAAACCCGTTCCGGATAGTGCTTCCGCCGCGCCGAACCAGCCGCATCCAGCAGATGTCATTGCCAAATACGTTGCCACCCTCGGAGGAGCGGAAGCAATCGCGCGACTCAACACTTTAGAAGAGGTGGGAACCTTCCATTCCGATGCGCGTGAATTTCCTATAGAGCTTTACCAGTCCAAGCCGGGTCGAAGCTCCGCGCGAATTCATTTTCCTGGTGCTGACCGCCTTGCAGTGTTCGACGGCACCGCCGGATCGATCACATTACCCGGGCGCCCCGCTCGCGCCATGAGCTCCGCCGAAGCCGACGCGGCTCGCATGGATGCTGACCTGCAATTTGCCTTGAACCTGAACACAATTTTCCCCGAGATCAAATTTCGAGGGCTCTCAAAACTAGGTGCCGAAGAGGCGGTTCTGCTCTCGGGCGAACGGCCCGGCCTTCCCGCAGTCGAAATGTACTTCAGTTCAACCAATGGATTATTGCTGCGCATCGTTCACTACCTGCCATCTGCCCTGGGATTAAATCCTGTTCAGACCGACTACTCCGACTATCGAAAAATCGCCGCGGCCGGGGTCAAAGTTCCGTTCAAGTGGACGTCAGCAACTCCCACCGGACGTTTCACGGTTCAGATTCGAACGGCGCGCACCAACGTGCCCGTTCCTGACAAGGTGTTTTCGATTTCGGCGGGCTCGTAAACCGGGTCCGAGGTTTACTACTTCAAAATTCTTTCCACGCGTAATGCCCAGAAGGGAGCGGCCCGATTCCGCTCATGTGGACTACTATCATGGTAGTCTCGACGCTCAAGGCTGACTATTAGGATGAAGGGCCGATCGGATCGGAATTAGATGGCGAGGTGCAGCGCTCGGAACCGTGTAGCAATGAATGGCAAACATGGCACGCAGTTATGAGATTGTCAGCGATGTCCTCGCCTGAGTGACTTCGGAAGACTTGATGGTGAACTTCCAGGTTTTTCATTGAACCGCAGAACTGACAACGCCACCCATCTCGCATCAGCACCCTTTCCCGAAGTTCCTGGTACTCGGACGGCGCCAGTCGAATAGGTGCTGTTTTTGGGAAGTTCTCTTTCATTGAGTTTGGTTTGTCACCAGATCAGCGAAGGCTTGCCGCTGGGTATCGGGCATCAGCTGATAGAACCTGCTCACGGCAAACAGCAGCGCTTCCGGCTGGCAGTTGTCCAGATTCGCTCCTGCCACAAAGTCGGCGCAGATCATCTCTAAGCAGTAGCCGCGGGATTTGTCGCTGCCGAGCATGAGGGCAGCGGTCTCGATGGCTTGCTCCACCACCGGGATCTGGCTCTTGTAGAGCTTGAAGTAGATGATCTCGTGCGGCTCCGTGTCTTTGCCGGTCAGTTCCCGCTCCACTTCTCTGCGGAATTGTTCCTTG
>JBKPSP010000227.1:0-22245 GCA_046735175.1 Acidobacteriota bacterium | reverse complement strand
GACCACCTATCGTCTCACCGAGCATCACACCGCCGGAGGCATGACGCGCACACTGTCCCACTTGGCAGAGTTGCAGCCTGAGTTGTTCACAGAAGTTTCACCCGAACTGGCGGATGAGATCGGCTTGGAGCACGGCGGATGGGCGATAATTTCGACCCCGCGCGGAACCATTCACGCGCGCGTAATGGTGACCAATCGCATGCTCCCGCTGTGGATCGACGGAAAACGTATCCATCAGGTTGGCCTTCCGTACCACTGGGGATACAAAGGTAACGTCAAAGGCGACGTAGTAAATGATCTGCTCGCGATCAGCGAGGAGCCGAACGTAAGAATCATGGAAACGAAAGCGCTGATGTGTGGCGTAACGCCAGGACGAAAAAACGGACTGGTTGAAGGAAGAAATTGAACCATAAAGGTCACGAAGGTACACGAAGTTGATCTGTAATTCCTGCGTGTTCCTTAGTGTCCTTCGTGGTTAATGGTTCTCAGGACGCGACCATATGCCGATAACAGCTTTCCTAACCGACTCAACTCTCTGCATTGGCTGCAAAGCCTGCGAAGTCGCTTGCAAAGAATGGAACCAGGTGAGCGACGACGGTCTCGACTGGAGCGGGCATTCTTACGACAACACCGGCGCAGTGGGGCATTCCACCTGGCGTCACGTCAAGTTCGTCGAGAATGCGCCTCAACCGGGCCTCGGCGGCAACGCGGAACTGAACTCGTGGTCATTCTCTTCTGACGTCTGCAAGCACTGCGAGAACGCGGGCTGCCTCGAAGCCTGTCCGACGGGCGCAATCGTGCGCACGGAATTCGGCGGCGTCTTCGTTCAGCCCGACGTCTGTAATGGCTGCGGGTATTGCGTGGTTGCTTGTCCGTTTGGGGTGGTGGACAAAAATCCAGACGACGGCCGCGCCTTCAAGTGCACCTTCTGTTACGACCGGCAGAAAGCCGACTTGGTCCCGGCCTGCGCGAAAACCTGTCCAACCGAATCCATTAAGTTCGGCGAGTTGGAGACCCTGCGCGCGGAAGCAAACGCGCGAGTCGAGGAACTCCATCGCCGCGGCATGCATGACGCGAACCTTTACGATCCAACCGAAACCAGCGTCGGTGGCACGCATGCGATATTCATCGTTCGCGGCGACGCGCGTGCTTACAATCTGCCCCCGAAGCCGGAAGTGCCCATGGTTTATCTGAAAAAGGCATGGACCTCATCGGCAATCGGCGCAGCCTTACTTCTGGGCGGCACGCTCGCAGCGTTCCTTGCCGATCGTCCACGGAGGCGGCGATGAACGCATCGCGGATACAATTGCCAGCCGTGGAGAAAGAACAAAGGCTGCATCAAATCCGCCGCGAAGCCGAAGCTCGCGGGCGAGTTGACGCGCGCGGAATTCAGCCATCGGGAGCGCCCTTTCCCCAGGCCTCCGCCGAAACCGGATATTACGGAATTCCTTTATTGAAACAGCCCACGTGGACTTGGGAGATTCCTCTTTACTTCTTCGTGGGCGGCGCAGCCGGAGCGTCAGCCGTTGTTGGCGCAATTGCAAATTACACGGGCGCAGATCGCGGGCTGGTGCGCGATGCCCGATGGATCGCAGCTGCAGGTTCCGTTCTTTCACCTGCACTACTGATTTCAGACCTGGGACGCCCGGCCCGATTCCTGAACATGCTGCGAGTCTTCAAGCCGCAAAGCCCGATGTCAGTAGGAGTGTGGACGCTGCTCGGATTCTCCAGTGGTGCGATCGCGACGGCATTTGCGGGTTCGCTCCGCGAGCGCTACGGAGAGATACTCCCCCTGCGAGTTTTAGAAAATGCCGGCGAGGCCGCGTCTCTTCTTTTTGGACTTCCGTTCTCGAACTACACCGGCGTCCTGATCGGAGCGACTGCGATCCCCGCCTGGAATGAAAACGTCGGAGAACTACCGATTCACTTCGGCATGTCAGGCCTGGCGAGTTCCGTGGGATTGCTCGAACTGATGGGGCATCGCCGCAGCCGCGCTCTGCAAATGCTGGGACTCGGCGCGGCCATGTTCGAAGTTTGGGAGGGCTGGCACCTTGAATCGAGGCATCACGCGGCATTGGATCCGCTGAAGCATGGCGTCAGTGGCGGAATTATTCGCGCAGGTGGAGTTCTTTCCGGACCACTTCCATTAGCCTTACGAATCGCAAGCTTGGTGGCGCGCAGGCACTCCGACCGAATCAGAAAGTGGGCAGCAATCTCCGCGATTGCAGGATCGCTACTGACTCGCATTGCCTGGGTGCACGCAGGCCACGTATCCGCAAAGGATTGGCGGGAACCCCTCGGCCTGAATCCTAAAGCCTAAAGCCCAGCTACACCCCAACCGGCTGCTTGCTAGCCACCGGCACCGGAGTCAGCCAATCAAAGCGATCAGGTTTCTCCCCGCGCACAATCGCGAAGAACTCACGTTGCAACGCGCGGGTGACCGGTCCGACTTCGCCCTTCCCTACAACAATGCGGTCAACCGAACGGATCGGAGTCACCTCCGCGGCCGTGCCCGTGAAGAAAACCTCATCAGCCAGATAGAGCATCTCTCTCGGAATCCCAGCCTCGGCGACCGGAATGCCGAGATCGCGCGCCAGTTTCAGGATCGAGTCACGAGTGATTCCAGGAAGCACGGAATTGCCTAGCGGTGCGGTCTGAAGCACTCCGTTCCGAACCACAAAAATGTTCTCGCCCGAACCTTCGCTCACATAGCCATTCGTATCTAGGGCGATGCCTTCAACGTATCCGTTCGCCATTGCTTCCATACGAATGAGCTGAGAGTTCATGTAATTCGCTCCAGCTTTGGCCAGAGCAGGCAGGGTGTTTGGCGCAATGCGCGTCCATGAGGAAACACAAACATCCACGCCGGAATCATCCTGCGTCAGATACTTCCCCCAGGGATAGTTGCAGATGTAAACCTCAACCGGACACTTGTTCGGCGCGACGCCGGCATCTCCGTAGCCGCGGAACACGACAGGCCGGATGTAGCAGGGCCAGACGGCATTCGCCTTGATCAGTTCCAGCATCGCGGAAACCAGTTCCTCACGGCTGTAGCCCACGTCCATGCGATAAACCTTTGCCGAATCCAGCAACCGCTGCATGTGCTCATCCGCGCGAAAAATCGCCGGGCCGGATGCCGGGGCATAGCAGCGGATACCCTCAAACACCGAGGATCCGTAGTGGACGACGTGCGACATCACGTGGATGGTCGCGTCTTCCCAGCGGATCAGCTTGCCGTTGTGCCAGATTTTGTCGGTCTTTTCGAGGGCCATGGACACTCCTAAATTCAGGCCTATATTTTCGCGATAAGAAACGGGAAACGGCCTCTCTCGATTATATCTTGGCGGGAGATATTCGCAGATTACGGTGGTAGGTTGTCTTAGCGTCCTTTGCGGTCAAAAGCTCTTGACCGCAAAGGACGCTAAGAACTGCCGCAAAGGGCGCGAAGAACTCACTGCATCACGATCTTACCTACTACGGGCACGGGCAGCGGGCCCTGATCGAGCACCATATCGTGGAACTTCAGCATATCGAAATTCTTTCCCGCTTTGGCCTGATACGCCTGCCTGACCTTCATCCACTCCCGGTATCCGACATAGTAGGTTGGCAGCTGAGTGGAACTTAGTTTGGCGCGAAGCAACTTCCCGTCGGCTTCCGCCTGAGTTTGGAATGCGTCCTTCGTCATCAGCTCGAGCGCTTGCTCATCGGTCATGTTCATTGTCTGCATCTTGATATCAAGAATCGTGTTCGAGAGCAGCCGCAACCTGATCTTCCGCATGACCAGCCGGAACCGCAGGTCGTTGTTGAGGAAGCCCTCGTCCATCATGACCTGCGCAATATATTCCGCCCATCCTTCGACGTAAGCCCCATTGGCAAACAGCGAGCGCAGCAGTCGGCGACGCTCGGGTTGAATGCTGTTCAGGTGCTCGAACTGAATGTAGTGTCCAGGTAAGGCCTCATGAATGGTGAGCCACTTCAAGGCGTAGTTGTTGTATTCACGAAGTTTGGACTCGGCCTTTTCGTCCGGAGTCTTCGGGTCGATTGGCGTCACCCAGTACTCAGCTTCAGCTTGCGGCTCAAGCGGAGGCGCGTTATGGAATCCCGCAACCGAGTAGATGCCACGCATGAACGGCGGAGTGGGAATGACTTTCAGATTCTCGCGGGGGCTGAGCGAAACAATCTTCTTGTCGCGAATGAATTGCTTGATGCTCTCAAGGTCTGCTTCAACCGCTTGCTGCAACTGGTCGCGCTTTGCGTGATCGTCCGAAATCTTTGCCAGCACCTCGCCGATGATCAGGTTCTCCCGGTCGCGCCCGCTGACATCTGAGTGATCGCTGTGATCGGGATACATTTGCTTGTGCATTGGCAGCGCGATCTGCAGCATCTCTGCTCGCACGGACTTCAAATCTGACTCGGCATCGGCCAGCAACTGCTCCGGGGTCACATCGGTTTCCATCACCAGCTTGAATTTCGCGTCGTAAAACTCCTTGCCCAAACGCCACGTGAGCTTCGAGGGACGCTTGCCCAAGTCATCCTGCAGCCACTTGGAGAAATCCTTCAGCGCGGAAATCGTCGTGGGCGCGATCTGATCGTATTGCGCCTTCAAAGGTGAATCCGAGCCAATCTCGTCCTTAACAGCGTTCTCGACGAGGTCAATATTGCCCTCGTTTTCTTCGACAGCCGTTTTCACCCAGACCGGATCGCAGTCACTTAGATAAGCTTTCACCTGGTCGAGCGCAGTCGGGATCGCCTTCATCCTTGAGAGCACGTGCCCAATCCGGACTTCCTTCGCTGCGTAGCCCTGCGTCAAAGGCAGAAACAGCGCGTTTCCGATCAGCTCGACAACGCCGGTGGGATTGTGCCGATAGTTCTGAATCTTGTCGAGTTCGAGAAGACCGAGTCCGATCTGATCGTCAACCAGTTGCCAATCCGCCGCGTCTTCAACATTCAGGGAAGAGACAGGCGTTTCTTTATGGAAGCGCTCGCGCCACTCCACGTAGAAACCGCGTTGCTTGTTGATCGAATCCAGGCTGAGATCGTCGAGCAATGCATCGAGTTCGACCGTCTTGCCGGTCTTTAAATCAACATGCTTGTGATATCCCGCAGCCGACGCATTCGTCGGCGAGAGCGCCAGCGACTCTTTGATGAACTGATCGCTTAATTTGGCGAATTTGCTCGAAGCGTCGCCAGCAGATGCGCTTGGGCCGGCATGCGCCATTGCTACCAGTGCCACACACAAAGAGGTAACCGCAAATGGGTGATAGGACATGCGGGAAGTATAAATTGCCGAAGCAGATCGTGACGTGAATCGCGATCACACATCGTCTCAAAGAGCCAAGAGCCAAGAGCCAAGAGCCAAGAGCCAAGAGCCAAGAGCCAAGAGCCGATTCACCCTTTCGGCCAAAGCCATCCAAACGTGCCAGCCGTCAGCAGAGCATAAATCAGCCCATCAATCACATGCTTGAATGTCACGCCCCAGGTCTCGCCCTTCCAAATCGCATTTTGGATCAGCGCGAGCGAATATCCGCAAAACGCTATCGTTCCGGCGACTCGAAAAACTTCCAGATACTCTGTTCCGGCGGGGCGCGTGCGGCTGGTCAGATAGGCGACGAAAATTCCCACAACGAGACAATACAAGAACCACTGCACCAGAAAGGGTCCCATAGATGGTGCGCCGTTTGGCCGTATTGTGATCAGGCCGACTGGCCCGCGCTTGAATTTTTCGACGACCTCCGGCGACTTCATGTTCTTGTGGTCGCAGTGCGGCAGGATGTACATCCGTCCTGGCGTTACGCCTACACTCCGCAATGCATCGGCGACTTTGTCTTCCTCAGACAACTTGCGGTAGTCATTTTTGTGGAATGGCAGCGCCATGTGAATGATCGAGCTGACAACGAACACAATCACAGCCGACAGCAGAATAGGCAGCCACAGCGCGGCAAGCGAGACGTGTTCCATTACTCCTCCAGTGAGCTGTAGTTTCGACAGGGGAACGTGAAGCGGCAAAAGGCTAATTGCAGAGAAGAACTAAGTCAATACAGATTGAGCGGAGAGTTGTTCCTTGGCCCACTTCGCCGCGTCGGCAACAATTGGGTCGGCATCTTTGCAGGCGCGCTCAACCACCGGCAGGAGTTCTCGATCTTTGCTGTTTCCAATCGCGATCAGCGCATTCCTTCTCAACCCCCTCCGCTTCGTGCGCTTGATCGGCGACCCACGAAACTTCTCGCGAAACTCCTCTTCAGAAATTTCCGCGAGCCAAGCCAGCGTCGGATTTACCAGGCCTTCACGCGCCTGAAATTCATCTTTCTCGGAAGCCGGAGCTTTCCGGTTCCAGGGGCACACGTCCTGGCAGATGTCGCAGCCGAACACCTGATGTCCCATACCGGTGCGCAGTTCCTCGGCAATCGGCCCCCGTTTTTCGATGGTCAAATACGAAATGCACTTGTTCGAGTCAAGTTCATAGGGCGCGACGATGGCTTGCGTCGGGCAGGCCTGAATGCATCTGGCGCAGGTCCCACAACGATCGGCAGCAGGGAAGTTGGGAGTCAACTTAATCGATGTAACGATCACGGCAAGAAACAGCCACGAACCTATTCGCTGATTGATGACGCACGTGTTCTTTCCAATCCAACCGACTCCCGCATAGCGCGCGTAAACTCGTTCGACAAGTGGTCCGGTGTCCACATAAGAACGGGTCTCGATCGGGACCTCACCGGCCCATAACTCTTTGATTCTTCCTTCAAGTTCCCGCACGCGTCGCAGAACCGCATCGTGATAATCCTCCCGGCTCCATGCATAGCGCGAAATCCACCCACGGCCGGAGTTGTTCACCACTGTCGAATACGGCTGCGCCGTGTTGTAGTTGATCGCGCACACGATCACGCTTCGCGCCCAGGGAAACACAGAACGCAGCGAAGCCCGTCGCAAGTTCCCAGCTTCATCCCGCGATTGGAGATACTTCATCTCTCCCGCGCGCCCCGCGGTGATCCACTCCGAAAAGTGCGCCAGCTCAGGAAATTCGCCAATGCCTGCAATTCCGCAAAGCTCGAACCCGGCTTCCAGGGCGGCCTTCTTGATCGCGTCTTCGAGCCCTGATTGCATAAAGAAATTCTATCGAAACGTCTCCGATTCAATGTCTCGGACAAACAATCCGCGAAATCGCGTGATCAGCGGCGAATTCGTCTCACATTCCCAAATCGGAAACCTGGCAAAAATTCCAAACATAACGGTTGCAATTCTTTCCATCCCGGCATACATTGGCTCGCATAGAGTCACGCACCTCCCCCTGCGCGTTCTCCAAATTCGTTCCTCAAAGGAGAAGCACATGCCCACACTGGATCCCATTCCAATCTCTGTTATCAACGCCAGCACCGTACTCGCCGACTCGGAAATCGAGCCGGTAGTTGATGCTTTGCAGCAACAAGTTACGCGAGACTTTCGTCCGCCTTGGGGTATCGATGCCAAACTGTCGTTCGTTCCGAAGGGCGATCCTCCGCCGGGCGACACATGGTGGCTTACCATTCTCGATGACGCGGACCAGGCCGGCGCTCTCGGCTATCACGATCTCACCACCGAAGGCTTGCCGCTGGGCAAAGTCTTCGCCGGGACAGACCTCAAGTATGGTTACACGTGGTCGGTAACCGCGAGCCATGAACTGCTCGAAATGCTTGCCGATCCCAATATCAACCTCACTGTTTTCGTTCAAAGCAGCGACACTGCTGGCAAGCTCTACGCCTACGAGGTCGCCGATGCCTGCGAGGCCGACGAGAACGGCTACAAGATCGGAGACGTGCTGGTCTCGGACTTCGTTTTCCCGGCATGGTTCGAAGATTTTCGGACGGAAGGATCCACGCAGTTCGACCAGACCAATAAGATCACTTTGCCATTTCAGCTGTTGGCAGGAGGCTACATTGGCGTTTTCGATGTGAACTCAGGCAGCGGATGGCACCAGCTCACCGCAGAGAGACGGCCAGCCAGCATGCATCTGCGCGGGAACGTCGGTAGCCGAAGAGAGCGGCGCGGCTTGCCACGCTATCAGTGGCTGCCAACTCTTTCACACAGGCAGATCGTGACTAGGAGTGAACAGTACCTGCGGCGTGTAGGAGAAATTCAGAAACGGCGCGCAAAAGCGGCGTAACAAAATATCTTCAGCACAAAGAAATACCCCACCTTTCGCAAAGGTCGAAGGTGGGGTTTTGACTTTCGAGGCCTGAAACCTGAAACCTGAAACCCGAAACCTGAAACCCGAAACCCGAAACCCGAAACCCGAATCACACTCCCAGCTTCTTCACTTCCTCGTTGTAATACTTGCGGTACAGGATGTCCCACTCCTGGCTGCCCTCGAGGATAGTGCGGCGCTGGCTTTCAATCTTCTGGCGGGCGGATTGGTCGATCCTGGCTTCCTGGTTCAGCAGATCTTCGAGAATCTTGCGGACTTCTAAACGGATGGTATTGCGGTCCTCGACGAAATCCACTTCGTCGATCGACGCAAGCGCGTCGGTCACCGTGTGCGCGACTTTGTTTACCTTGTCTCGGCTCAGTCTCATAGCACTGCCCGGTACTTCCGCACCAGCTCATTCTTTACTTTGCGGAACATCTCCTGATAGTTTGCCCCCGAGTTGCGCATCTCATCGGAGTAGGCCTCAAGGATGACCCGCACCTCGTCATTAATGCGGTCTTCGAGCGCGAGTTCCTCCAGCATTGCCGCGTGCACTTTTTCCGTAACTGCAGGCAAAGACTTGGTTTCGATGAATTCTGAAGCGACCAGTCTTTTCACTGTCTCGCGGGCCAGATAGCCCACATATTCTTTCGAAAGGAGCATGTCGTTTGGGAGTTGGAGTGAAAACGTAAGTTTAGCAGGAAAAGCTGTGAGCCGTCAGCCATCAGCCATCAGCCATCAGACAAAAAACGCTTTGTCCTTCCGAATTTGTGCCCGGTTCGAAATCCCGCAATATCTTAGTGAACAATCGGACTTCCTGACGGCTGACGGCTGACGGCTGACGGCTACTAGGCATACAATGCTCTAGGCATGTCCAAGTTTCCCGACGATCTCTCCACCCTGAAAGACGACATGGTGGCCTTCACCGAAGGGCACGGCATGCGCCGTTTTTCCGGCTACGTGGACCACGAAGAGGTCCAGACTGTCATGTGGAAAGAATCCGATGACACCGAGGGCTGGAAGGACTTCGTGGAACTGGCCAAGGCCTCAGGCGCCCCCTTCGTGATCATGGATTCCTGGCAGCTCGAAAAAGAAGAGCTCGAAGGCATGATCCAGCGTCTGTCGAATGCCGAGTTCAGCAGCGACGAGGACCTCGAAGATGCGCGCTGGCTGCGCACCTATCTCGGCAAGGTCGGATTCGTGCAACTTGGCTTCGCTTTCCAAGGCGTGATGATGCTCTACGAAGCCTCGACCGAATGGTATGACCACTACCAGCGATTGGTCGAAGTCTCAGAAGACTTCGGCGGCCTCGCCATCGACGACTCCGGGACCGAAGACGAGCCGTAAATTCCAACTGCACGAATCGCATAGACCGCACAATTTGAAGAGAAGAGACAGAATAGAGACTGTTTTCCCTGTGCCCCTGTGTCCCTGTGGTGAAAAAGGAAGTACGTTCAGTGTCGATGAGATCGTCGCCGCTTGAACGCTGGCTCTCCACTCGTGGATAATCCAACCTGATCGTGCGCTGGAATCTCAGTCAGTCCCAACCGGAACGCGTGCAGGCTTTGGCTGCCGAACTTGCCTCCTTGTCCGGATGCAAAGGCCTTGCGAGCGTTGATACACTCGCGCAACTGTTGCTGCAGCGCGGAATTGAAACTGGTGACGCTGCCGCGCGCTTTCTCTCTCCCGGCATCTCACAGCTCCATTCGCCTTACCTGATGACCGGAATGAAGGCAGCCGTTGATCGCCTCGATGCCGCGATTGAACGTAAAGAAGGCATTCTGGTTTACGGCGACTACGACGTGGACGGCACGACCGCGGTTGTCATTCTCAAGACCGCAATCGAGCTCTGCGGCGGCACGGCCGACTTCCATGTGCCGCATCGAATCCGCGAAGGCTACGACCTGCGCGGCGACGTGATCGAACGCGCCGCGGCCGCCGGTATTCGCCTGGTGATCAGCGTCGATGCCGGCACCCGCGCCTTTGCCGCCGCGGACAGCGCGCGTCGCGCCGGGGTTGACCTCATCATCACCGACCACCATTTGCCCGGAGCCGATGGCCTGCCGCACGCATTCGCCGTTGTGAATCCGAGCCAGCCGGGATGCGAGTATCCCTGCAAGTCGCTTTGCGGCGCCGGTATTGCGTTCAAGCTGGCGCAAGCCCTGATGGAGCGGCGCCTCGCGCATCGCGACCAATCGCAGCTTCTGTTGTCTTTCATGAAGATCGCGGCCATCGCCACTATCGCTGACTCAGTTCCACTCGTCGGAGAAAATCGAGTGATTGCCAGCTTGGGTCTGAGTGCATTGCGCAAAGCTGTTAATCCCGGATTGAAGGCCCTGCTCGAAGTGGCCGAACTCGGTGGCAAAGGCCTGAGCTCAGGGGAAGTCGCCTTCCGCATCGCTCCTCGTATCAACGCCGCCGGCCGCATGGATGTGGCGCGGGACATAATCGACCTGTTCAGCACCAAAGATTCAGCGCAAGCTCGCGACATCGCCATGCGCCTCGACAAGCTGAACAGCGAGCGCCAGGAAGAAGAACGCCGGATTCTCGACGCGATCGAACAGCGCCTCGCCGAAGAAACTGCCTTGCGCGACTCCTACTGCATGGTGATCGATGGCGAAGGCTGGCACCGTGGAGTGATTGGCATCACCGCAACCCGCATCGTCGAACGCTATGGCCGCCCAACATTGATCGTGTCGCGAGATGGAGTCGACGCCCACGGCTCGGGCCGGTCCATTCCAGCATTTCATCTGCTCAACGCCCTTGAAAGCTGCGCGCCCCTCTTCAGCAGATTTGGGGGCCACGCCTACGCCGTGGGATTTTCGATACCGTCCAGCCGCATCGCTGAGCTGCGATCGCAGCTTGACTCCCACGCACGCGCCTGCCTCACGCCGGGCGATTTCGAACCGACACTCAACATCAACGCGGAGCTTCCCCTCGAGTCCATTACTCCGCAGTTTTATGAGATTCTGCGCAGCCTGGAGCCGTTCGGTGCGGGCAATCCAGAGCCGGTGTTTTGTGCGTCTGCACGCGTCGCCGCTCCGCCGAAACCGGTTGGAGACAAACATGTCCGCCTGAAGCTGGGTTCGGCGTTGACAACCGGTGGGAACGGCTGGCGTCGCGCTTTGGTTTTCAAGGCAATGGGCTGGCGCTTTGCGGAGCGAGTCGCCGAAGCGAAGCTCCTGGCCGGTGATCTGCTGGATGTGGCCTTCACCCTCGACCACAACGATCATGCCGAGTTCGGCGGGATTGAATTGTCCTTGCGCGATTTCAGACCTCACGCAAGTGCATCGGTGAAAGCATCCGCTCAGTAACCCGTCCACCACAGAGACACAGAGGCACAGAGAAAACCAATTTGAAAATCAGCAGTGTGCGATCGCGGGGCTCTGGGGCGATGTCGGCACTCGAGAACATGACTTTCGCAATGAGTTGTTTTCTCTGTGCCTCTGTGTCTCTGTGGTGAACGGGTTTTGCTACGCGCAGAGATCACGCCAGCCGGGGATTTCGTTCAGCGCATCCCCGCGGTGTTCGAACAACCGCACCCGATGGCGGGAGTGCTCGAATTCGTGAATGTCCGCCCACACCTCGGCCTGCCAGGTGCGCTCGTGCACCGCTGATTCCCCGCACGTGGCGCAGCGGGTGTGCAGCTTGGCTGGCGCGGCCATGATCGAAGGCCGCTCCTGGAGTTCAATGAAGATGCAGCGCACTTCCTTGATGTCGTCGTTTTCGCCGATCACATGCTCGTAGCGCAGGATGTAGCCAAAGCCCAGCTTGGCGGCTTCGCGCTCGGCTTCGGCGCGGGTATGAAACGGCCCATATTCAGCCCGCAGCTGCTCGGTCGAGTCGCAGGCCATCCAAAACGTTTCCTTGTAGATCATTCAGCTTTTGCCCCGGGAGGATTTCACTCTTTGCTGCCTTCTAAGCGGGAACGCGACTCCCGCCACCGTTATCGAGCAATTCGAGTGCCGCAAGCCACCCGCTAATGCGTTGGTTTCAAGGAGTTCTGGTGCCTGTTTCAGCCCTCACTGCAAGCCTTTGCAACCGTTTGCTCACGCCTTTCGTACACGGCCCAACGCGTCCAAAGGTTTCGCCGTTTGCCGCCGATTTCTCCTGCTGAGGCCTGTCTCTCCAAGCCCTCCGAAAAAAGGACTTTCGACATGGGAAAGCGCCGGGAGCCCAGGAAAGCCGTGGCCCTGCAAGTCCGCATCTTTGGGACAGATGTTGCGGGCAGGATATTCTCGGAAAACGTGACCACCCTGGACATCAGCCAGACCGGGGCCCGGCTGGGCGGCGTGCGCGCTTCGATGAAAGTCGACGAGATCATAGGGGTGAGCTATGGGAAAAATAAGGTGCACTTTCGGGTCAAGTGGATTGGATCGCCTGACCAGGCCAGCGAAGGCCAGGTTGGCCTCCAGAACCTGAGCCCGCAAAAGCTGTTCTGGGACGTCCCCCTTCCGCATTCGATTACCGATCATTTTCGCCCCGCCGTCGATCGCCGCCGCTCGCCGCGCATCAAGTGCTCCCTATCAGTCGAGTTGCACCGAGAAGGAGAACCGGTGATCTGGGGTAAAGCATCCGACATCAGTCTGGGCGGGTGCTTCGTCGAGATGCCAATCCCATTAAAAATTGAGACCCCGTTGACAATCACCATATGGCTCGGCGAGACCAAACTGCGCCTGCCGGCACACGTCGCCAGCGCTTCTCCCGGCTTTGGCATCGGGATACGCTTCAACACAGTCTCGGCAGAAGTTGCGGCGTTTCTCGAACAGCATCTGTTAACCATGGCTTGATCGCAAAGGTCCGAGTTCGGGGATACACCGGCCCATGGAAATTCCTGGCCGCGGATTTACGCAGATTCCGCGGATTGTAATTGTTGCGGAACTCCGGCCTAAAGCCCGGATGTTCAGATCCCTATAAAAATTTGTTGTAAATCCGTCTAAATCCGTGTCTATGCCTTTTACGCGGTCCTTCCAATAGCGGTTGCCACTTGTTTCGTCGCCCAGCCTGCCCCACCATGGGAGGCCACGTACAGTGCCAGCTCCAGCCGGCTCCAGACCCCCAGCTTGTCAAAAATTCCCCGCAGGAGGTTTTTCACCACCTGCTCGGTGCTGCCGAGCACGATAGCAATCTCGGGATTGGTTTTTCCTTCCCAAACCATGGTAGCGACTTGAATTTCACGTTCGTTCAATTGATCACGAGGCGACATGGCTCATTTGCTCCTTTTCAAACATGGCGGTTGCCAGAATCACGCGCTTGCGACCCTGCTTGATGCCGGCGCGCAAGAACAACGTGCGAAGGTGCTGTTTCACCGTGCGCGGGCTGATACGTAACTCGCTGGCGATCTCTTTGTTGCTGCAACCCTGTACCAGCAGTTTCAGCACTTCATGATCACGGCGTGTGATCTTGATCTGATCGAGGCTTAGCATAGGCATGCTCCTTTCCGTCCTACGTCGTTCGTCACTCGCGAATCCCTCTTCAAATCGGTCGCCGATGGCCAATGGCGAATAGCCGATACTAGCCTTTCGCGAACGACGTACGACGAACGACGGCTCTTAATGCATTCCTTTCGCCAAATCTTCGTCTACTGGTACTTACCCCAAGGTGTTGCGCAAGCACTCTAGTACGCATACAAGCGAAAGCATTCGGGCGAAACCGTGATGCCAGTAGCCAATCACTCGGCCTGTGCCACAATGAAACCTGCAGTTCCACACTGGAAGCGGGAGGGTGGGAAATGAGCCGGTATGCGCGATTTCGCCGGATGTGCCTTGCCACAGTTTTATGGATCGCTCCTGCAGCGCTCGCTCAGAATGCGAGTCAGATCACCGCCGGCAATGCGGCGCCAATCACGGTGACGTTGCAGGATGCTCTCGCTCGCGCCCGCGCCAACGAGCCGCAGTTTCATGCCGCTTTGACTGAGAGCGGAGTTGCCCACGAGAACGCCGTCCAGTCCAGGGCGGCGATGCTCCCTGGCGTCAACTACAACGCCGCCTTTCTTTACACCCACGGCAATGGCACCAGCACCGGGAGGTTCGTGGGCGCAAACGGAGTCCACGAGTACATTAGCCAGGGCGCGGTCCAGCAATCGCTGTCACTACAAAGGATCGCCGAGTTCCGGCAGGCCCGGGCCCAAGAGGCATTGGCCAAGGCCCGGCTCGAGATCGCCTCGCGTGGTTTGGTCTCGACCGTAGTCGCCGCATACTACGGCTCGTTGGTCGCGCAGAGAAAATACGCAACCGCGCAGCGCGCCACCAGCGAAGCCGAGCGCTTCTTCGACATCACCCAGAAACTCGAACGTGGCGGGGAAGTGGCGCACTCCGATACCATCAAGGCCCAGCTGCAACTGCAGCAGCAGCAGCGCACGCTGCAGGACGCTCAACTCGAAATGGACCGAAGCCGGCTGGAACTGGCGGTACTCATCTTTCCCAACTTCAATGAAAATTTCACGACCGTAGACGATCTGGAAACCATCGCGCCCTTGCCTTCGTATGAAGAGGCGGAGAAATCAGCGGGTGAGCAGAACCCTCAATTGCGTGTTGCGATCGCGGCACTACACGCCGCGAACCAGGAAGTGGCGGTGGCGTGGAACAGCTTCCTGCCATCATTAACCATGGACTACGCTTACGGAATCGACGCCAATCAATTCGCTGTCAACGGATTCGACCCAGTCACGCAATCCAGGGTTCGCAACCTCGGCTACTCGGCCGCCGCCACGCTGCAGCTTCCCATCTGGGCCTGGGGAGCAGGAAGAAGCAAGGTCAAGAGTGCGGAACTGCAGCGCGATCAGGCAAAATTGGAGCTCAGCTTGGCTCAACGAAAGACGGTGGCCGACCTGAAGACCTTTTATGCGGAAGCGAATATCGCTCGTTCGGAGCTGGAATCGCTGCGGCAGTCGGCCGAACTCGCGGCCGAGAGCCAGCGCTTGACCACCTTGCGCTATCAGGCCGGCGAAGCTACAGTGCTCGAAGTGGTGGACGCGCAAAACACTCACACCGCGGCGCAGAATGCTCTCGGCGAAGGTGAGCTCCGGTTTCGAGTGGCGGTGGCAAATCTCCAGACTCTGACAGGGAACTTCTGAGTGGCGAATACGCGCTGGTTGAGCTCACGTCGATGTCTGATTTCCATTCTTCTCGCCTCTCTGAGCACATGGGTCGCTTGTTCAAGCGGAGAAAAAGAAGAGACTCCGCTTGTTCCGGTCCAACTTGTTCAGGTGGAGAAAGCGACACTGGAGCAGAAGGTGACCGCCGACGCCGTCTTGTTCCCGATAGCGCAATCGGCCATCGTCCCCAAGATCAGCGCCCCGGTGCAGAAATTCCTGGTGAATCGGGGCAGCCATGTTCGTGCCGGACAGTTGCTCGCCATCCTCGAAAACCGCGACCTCGCCGCCGCCGCGCAGGAGAACAAGGGCGCATACGATCAGGCGCAAGCGGCCTACGAGACCACCACCGCCGCCGATCTGCCGCAAGAGGTCCAGAAGGCGCAACTCGATGCTCAGGCTGCGAAACAACAATTGGACGCCCAGCAGAAGATTTACGAAAGCCGGCAGCAGTTGTTCCAACAAGGTGCGCTGCCGCGCAAGGAACTCGACCAAGCGGGTGTAGACCTGACCAATGCCCGCAATCAATACGAGTTGGCACAACGACATCTCGACGCACTAAACGCGGTCGGCAAGCAGCAGACGCTGAAATCAGCCAAGGGACAACTTGAGTCCGCGCAAGGAAAGTACGCCGGCGCCTCGGCCCAGTTCTCGTATTCAGAGATACGCAGCCCGATCAGCGGAGTCATCACCGAACGCCCCCTGTATCCCGGAGAGATGGCCGCGGCTGGAACTCCTTTGCTTACGGTAATGGACATCTCGACGGTTGTCGCGCGTGCTCACATTCCCCAGCAGAACGCGGCGTTGCTGAAAGCCGGAGACGTAGCCGAGGTCGTGGTGCCGGGAATCGACGAAGCGATCCCTGCAAAAGTGTCCCTGGTCAGCCCAGCGCTCGATCCCAACAGCACCACGGTCGAGGTGTGGGTGCAGGTGAAGAACTCACACGAGCGCCTGAAGCCGGGAAGCAGCGTTCAGGTTTCCATGGTCGCGCGCTCGCTGGCAGGTGCGCTTGCCATTCCTGCCGCCGCGCTGCTGACTGCCGAAAATGGATCCACATCGGTCATGGTGGAAGGAGCGTGTCCGGAGGACAAGAACGCGAGCGATCGGTGCGCGCTTCACCGGGAGGTCAAGACCGGTATTCGCGATCAGGACCGTGTGCAAATCATTGAAGGATTGAAGGAGGGCGAGAAGGTGGTTGCATCCGGTGCCTACGGCCTTCCCGACAAGAGCCGAATCACCCCTGCCGAATCCAAACCTGAAGCCAAAGACGAGAAGGAGTAGCGGGTGAGCCCTCCCGAGTCCTCCTACTGGTTCGCGCGTCATGCCAAGCCGCTTGTCTTCCTCATACTCACCGTCGCCACGCTCGGCGGATATCTCGCATTCAATATTCCAGTCGCGGTCTTTCCCACCACGAATTTTCCTCGCATCGTGCTTGCTGTCGACAACGGCGTAATGCCCATCGACCAGATGATGGTCACCATCACCCGCCCGGTCGAAGAAGCCGTGAACAGCGTGCCCGGTCTCGAGGAGGTGCGTTCGACCACCAGCCGAGGTTCGGCGGAAATCGATCTGTTCTTCGACTGGAATGTGGATATGTTCCAGACACTGCAATACGTCAGTGCCGCGATCTCGCGCGTGCAGCCGGAGCTGCCTTCGACCGCCACCCTCGACACCCGCCGCATGACCTTCGCCAGCTTCCCCATCATCGGTTATAGCCTAACCTCGGACAAAGTGCCGCAAACTCAACTCTGGGAGATGGCCACCTACGAAATCAAGCCCAGGCTCAACCGCTTGAATGGTGTCGCCAATGTGATGGTGCAGGGAGGACAGGAACCCGAGTATCACATCGAGCCCGATCCGGCGAAGCTCCTGACCGCGAACGTAACCGTCACCGATATCCTCGATTCCGTCAAGCGCACCAACCTGATCGACTCGCCCGGGCTGTTCGAGCAGAACCACCAGTTGGTTCTAGGACTGGTCAGCGGGCAGGTGCGCACTCCCGAGCAACTCGCGGGAATTGTGATCAAGACAACGAATGCGGGCATTCCCGTGCGCATCGGCGATGTCGCAAGCGTTGTCACGGATGTTAAGCCGGTCTATCGGATCGTGACCGCAGGCGGCAAACCGGCAGTTCTGCTCAACGTCTTTCGCCAGCCCGACAGCAACACCAAGGAAGTCGCTGACGAGGCGCATGACGAAGTAGACAAGATCCGCCAGACCTTGCCCAGGGGCGTAAAGATCGAAGACTTCTACGATCAGTCCCAGCTCGTCACCGACTCGATCAAAAGCGTGCGGGACGCGATTCTGATCGGCGTCATTCTTGCATCGGTGATCCTGGTGGTCTTTCTTCGAGACTGGGGGACCTCAGTGGTCGCGGGCCTGGTCATTCCGGTCACGATTCTGGTCACGTTTGTAGTTCTGAAACTTCTTGGCGAGAGCTTCGATCTGATGACGCTCGGCGGTCTCGCCGCTGCTGTCGGCCTGGTCATTGACGACGCGATCGTCGTAGTTGAGAACATTGTGCTGCATCGCGATGCCGGCCAGGACAGGCTTGAAGCGATCCGCAGCGCGCTGCGCGAGATCACGGTCCCGCTCATAGGTTCGACCATCACGCCTGTCGTTGTTTTTCTCCCGCTGATTTCCATCACCGGCGTGACCGGAACCTTCTTTCGCGCCCTTGCCATCACGCTCGGTGCGTCGTTGTTCACGTCTCTCATCCTGGCGTTGACCTGGACCCCTACGCTCAGCAGTTACTTCATTCGCAGGAACGCTGCAGCGCCGGAGAGCCAGGACCAGCAAGAGTCATTCGAAAAATTGTTGGCCGCTGAGGAAGCCTCGCTCGGACCTCGCTTTCGCAAGGTCATCGACTTCCACCAGCGCTGGCTGCGGCGCGCGCTCGGAAAACCTCTGTGGCTGGCAGGTCTTAGCGCCGTTCTGGTTGTTGCGTCCTATTTTTGCTATCGCTTGTCGGGAAACGATCTTCTCCCGGAGATGGACGAGGGCGATTTCACCCTCGACTATCTCACCCCCGCGGGAAGTTCGCTTTCTGAAACCAACCGCATGGTGCTGCACATGGAGCAGATCATCAATGCGGTTCCCGAAGTCGAAAGCAGTTCTCGCCGCACCGGCGCGGAACTCGGCCCTGCAGCCGTGACCGAAGCCAATCGCGGCGACATTCTGGTGAAGCTGAAGAAAAGCCGCAGCCGGAGCATTAACAAAATTATGGAGGAAGTCCGCGGTAAAGTTCACAACGCCGAGCCGGCGGTTGACGTTGAGTTCGTCCAGTTGCTGCAAGACATGATCGGCGACCTGCAGGGCGAGCGCGAACCCATCCAGATCAAGCTCTATTCGGACAACCCGCAGGAGATGGAAGAGTGGGCTCCGAAGATTGCCGATGCCATCAAGAAGATCGATGGGGTCGTAGATGTTCTTGATGGCATCGAGAACACCATCAGTGGCCCGGCGCTGTCATACCAGGTTGATCCCGCGATCGCCGCCCGGGCTGGATTTACTCCGGAAGAAATTGCCACCGATGCCGCGGCCCTTGTCGAAGGCGAGCCTGCCGCCACGCCCGTCATCGCCAACGATCGCGTTTATCCCGTCCGGGTGCGATTTCCCAAGAACAACCGGGCCTCAGTCGATACGGTTCGTGACACGGTTCTTGCGAGCGCCAGCGGCCACACCGCAACACTGGGATCGCTGGCCACGGTCACGCAACTTCCCGGACAAACTGAAATCCACCGCGAGAATCTGCTGCGTGTTGTCATGGTCACAGGTCGCACCGAAGGAACCGATCTCGGCAGCGCCATGGGTGCAGTGCAAAAAGTTGTAAGCGGATTGCACATCCCGCCCAGCATTCGCGTTGTCTACGGGGGTACTTACAAAGAAGAACAGAAGTCTTTTCGAGATCTTGTTTTTGTTTTGTTGCTCGCCGTCGTGCTGGTTTTCATTGTTCTGCTCTTCGAGTTCCGCACCTTCGCCGCGCCGGTGGCAATTCTTGCCTCTGCATTGCTTTCTACTTCCGGCGTCTTCATCGCGCTGCTGATCACGCGCACCACGTTCAACGTCTCGTCCTTCATGGGAATGATCATGGTCGTGGGCATCGTAGCCAAGAATGGAATCTTGCTGCTCGACGCCGACCAGCGAATTCGAGCTACCGGAGCTTCAGCACAAGACGCGATGCTCCAGGCCAGTCGCCGCCGTCTGCGCCCGATTGTGATGACCGCGCTGGCAACCATCGCCGGCATGCTGCCCCTGGCTTTCGCCCTTGGCGCAGGCTCGCAGATGCTGCAGCCACTAGCCATTGCTGTGATCGGCGGCATACTGATTTCGATGGTGCTCTCGCTGATCATCACCCCCGCGGTGCACTTCTATATCAGCCATAAAAAAACTACTGGGGAAACGTAGCTGGCGCATTCTGGCCCTTTCAGCGACAATGAGCAATAAGGCACGCAGATGCGCGGCAAATTGGTTTTCATCTTCGCGAATGTGATTGTCACAGCGGCGCTCTTGCTGCCTTCGTTCAGCGTCGCATTCACACCCGCGCGCGCGATGCCGCGCGATTGCCACAGTCACAGCCCGGCCCGAAAAGCACCTCACACCTGCTGCTCTCCACAGCATCCACTGCCGACCGCTGTACGCACAGTTTCTCCCCAGCCGTTAAGAGTCGAAATGGTCCTCATACTCGAACGACTGCCGCAAGTAGAACACTCAGTGCTGGCAATCGTGCCAGTCGAAACCCACTCGCCCCCGATTGCTCCCTCTATTCTTCGCATCTGATTTCTCACGCACTGCTTCCTTTGGTTGCGGGTCGTCCGTACAGGAACCCGCATATTCCAACGATTCACTCGATATATGAGGAAGAAATGCCAGGAAAGCTTTTCGTGCCTGCCTTACTCTTTTGTCTTGCCGTAGCAGCTCAGGCTGGTGCTCAAATGCCCGGAATGCAAATGCCGGAATCAAGTCATCAGCACGGCCACTCGGATATCGACAGCGCGGCGCACCAAAACGTTGAGCCTGCTTTCATTGACTCCATCACCCATCACGCCACCTCTGGCAGCAGCGCCGAGCCCAACTCCACTCCCATCCCCATGCTTATGACCATGCGTGGCAAGTGGATGTTGATGTTCCACGGGGAGGCCTTTTTGAGTGCAGTTCAGCAGAGCGGCGCGCGCGGCGCTGGCAAAGTCTTCTCAACCAATTGGTTCATGCCGATGGGGCAACGCCAACTTGGGCCAGGAACCTTCACCGGGCGCGTCATGTTAAGCCTGGAGCCGAGCACGATCACAAACCGTTATTACCCGGAACTGTTTCAGCAGGGCGAGATATCTTTTGGCAAGCCAATCGTCGATGGCCAGCACCCGCATGATTTCGTCATGGAACTCGCCGCGCTGTATGACGTCAAAATCAGCAACAGCGCCTTAGTGTCTTTCTATCTCGCACCCGTCGGGGATCCCGCAATGGGACCCCCGGCCTATCCTCATCGCGCATCCGCTTCGGAAGATCCGATTGCGCCGCTCGGGCATCACCTGCAGGATTCAACCCACATCGCATTCGATGTCATCACTACGGGACTGACATACAAGATTGCGCGCTTCGAGGCCTCCGGTTTTCACGGTCGCGAGCCCGATGAGTACCGCTGGAATATTGACTCCGGCAAGATTGATTCCTGGTCCGTTCGAGCAACCATCAATCCGGCACAAAACTGGAGCGGTCAGTATTCCTTCGCGCGTCTGACGATCCCGGAGGCGCTTCACCCATTGGAAGACGTTGATCGCATGACTGCCTCCATCATGTACAACCGTCCTCTCACCCGCGGGAACTGGGCTAGCACGCTGCTTTGGGGACGTAATCGGACATCCGAAGGGCTGGTCTGGAACAGTTATCTGGCAGAATCGACTCTACTTTTTGGGGAGCGCAACTACGTCTGGGGAAGAATAGAAAATGTGGATCGCACCAACGATTTGCTGCTGCGCAACCAGCCGGAGCCGCCAGGCTTTCAGGAAAGCGTAATTGGGAGGGTCCAGGCCTACACCGGGGGTTATGGTCGAGACATTGAGATACTGCCCCGTCTCTTGACAGCCGTTGGCGCACAGATCACCATGTACGTAACACCCGACTCCCTGAAGTCAGAATACGGGAGTCATCCCCTGGGCGCGCTGGTGTTCTTGCGGATTCGCCCACTGGCAACGAACCACTGAGTGCCACTTCGATTCCGCTACTGTGGAGGGGATCGCCTGTCCGGCGGTTTTGTGAAAGTGGATTACAATACGCCCAGCGGGGTTTCCAGCCAGTGACGCTTTCCTCCACAGGGGCAAAACCCAATCCGGTCCTCGATGAGAGCGGGTTTCAGCAGCTGCTGGCGGCAGCCTACGTTTTACAGCAACACAACGACAGCCTTCACGCGAAAGACCCCCGGCTGGACGCAGCCTGGATTTTTTCCCAAATCTCCGAAATTGAAACTCGAGTACGCCAAGCTGATTCGAGCCTTGCGGACGCAGCGAAACTGGTCGGTGAGCGCCTTTGCAGTATGACAGGCGCGGTGAGTGCAAGCGTCTGCCTCTTGCCTGATGGCCGTGCCGAGTGCGTGAGTGAGGCCGGAATCGGCGCGCAAACCGTGGGACGCTCGCTTGCGGCAGCAACCCCGGCAGCGCTGGAACGTTTGAAGAATGGGCGGCAATTTCAATCGCTGGATGCGCAATCCGACAGCCGTCTTGATGCCGCAGCGTGTACTGAGTTGGGAGTGCGCTCGCTGCTTGCGGTCCCCATTCAGAAGTCGGATGAGACCAGGGGACTGATTGAAGTCCGCTGGGGACTCGCCAACGCAATTCACGAATGCGATGTGCGCACCTGCCGCTTAATGGCGAATCTCCTCGCCGAGGTGCTCGATGTCAGCGATCCTGTCACAGACTCCACTCCTCAGACATGCATCGAGATCCAAGCTAACAATATTGCGTCGGATCTTGGCAGTGACTTGCCGGCGCGAATTTCAGAC
>JBKPSP010000226.1:0-16952 GCA_046735175.1 Acidobacteriota bacterium | reverse complement strand
GGCTGTAGGCAATTCAGCGCTTTCCTGGTCGCCGGACGGCAAATACATCGCGGCCGCACAATACCAGTTAACCAATGGCAATCTCAGCGCGGTACTGGTCTTCACGCCAAAGGGAGATCTCGTAAAGTCCTTTCCTTACCCCTTTCTGGTGGACGGCACGGCGTGGCTCCCCGATTCGACCGGCATGTTTCTGCAGGTCCGATCCGGGCAGATGAATCTTCGCCCGCAGATTAAATTTCAGCCGTATCCTTCGGGCGCGGTGCAGAACCTGACCAATGATCTCAACGAGTACCACGTAGTTTCAGTCACAGCCGATGGCAAGGCCCTTGTCAGCGTCCAGTCACTCGGGTCTTCGGCGGTTTATGTCGGGAATGTGCCCGCGAAACTACCGGGTGAGATCAGATTCAATCCAGCGCCGGTCACGCACGGACAAGCCGATGGCGGTTTTCTGGATTGGGGTGCGGACGGAAAGCTCTATCTCGCGGACCAGACCCTGCATAGTTTTCGCATGAACCCGGATGGGACTGCCCGTATGGCAATTCCAGACCGTGACACAACTGCGCTGTATCCGATTTCATGCGGCCCCGACGCTGTGGTGTTCGCACTTTTTCGAGACAACCAGCTCAATCTTTTTCGCGAGGTCATGGGCAGTGGGGAAACAAAACAGCTAACTTCTGAGCGCGACGCCGAGAATCCGGTCTGCACGAAAGATGGCAAATGGATTTATTACGTCGATTTCTTTGGACCGGAACTGAGGCGCGTCTCAACCGAGACAGGCAAATCAGAGACTGTCGCCAAGGCCGCACAGACCAGCGGGTACTTTTCGCAGGACGAGAAGCGCATTGCATTCATGCAAACCACGGAACACAAAAATGTGATCGTCGTCCAGGACCTGGATGGCGGAAACAAGATCACGTTGCCAGACATTGGCATCACCCATTCTCCGAGATGGGCGCCGGATGGCCGTGCACTGATCCTTGCCAAGACAACAGGGGCTGGATCGAATCTTTTTTATCAGCCGCTGGATGGGAGCCCGGCCAGCCAAATCACACATCTGGAGGGAGAGCCGCTTGCCATCTCAGAGTTTTCGTTGTCTCCCGATGGGAAGCAGATCGCGATCACCCGCGCGCGTGTAAACGACTCGGACCTGGTGATGTTCAGTAACTTCTGGTAAGCCTGGGAAGTCAGAATTCAGAAGTAAGAATGCAGAAGTAAGAATGCAGAAGTCAGAATGCAAACCACCGTTTTAGTTCTGCATTCTGACTTCCGACTTCTGATTTTTGCTACTCGTTCTGCATGGCCTCAATCATCTGAAACAACTGCTTGTCGTCTGTGACTTCGATGAAAGGCCGCGCTGGATTCGTGCTGACGATATAGATCGTCGGCGTGTGCTGGACGCCGATTTTGTTTCCCAATTCTTTGTCGGCATTTACCTGAGCGGCAAATTTTCCCTGCGGATCTACAACGAAAGGAACATCCACTTTGTGTTCTGAGGCGAACTTCTGGATGAAGCTTTGCAGGTTGTCAGGAGTAATTTCCGGCTGGTGCTGGAAACAATAGTCGCGGAATTGATTCCCGAGGTCTTTCCCCTGCGAATCGAAGTAGCGTGCCCAAATCGCCGCCTGGTACGACCAGTTGTGCATGGGCAGCGGGAAATCATGACGCACGAGAGGAATCTTGTGCGCCTTTGCCGCCGCCTCTTCAAGTGGAGCGTCGGTGCGGCACTTGGGACATTGCAGGTCCTGAAAAACCACCAGGGCAACATTGGAGCCCTTTGGCGGACGAAGCAGCGAGGGATCCTGCGCGAGCGCGAAAGAACTTAGAAGCAGTAGTGCGATTCCGAGTCTTCTCATATTGGTTAGATGCGGCGACAAGCCTCAATTTATGGTAACCGAAACGCACCCATGCTATGAAGCAAGGCAACGCAAATCAACGGAGCGTCGCGGAAAGGCAGGTCTGTCACGGCGCCTTCCAATCGAGGGCGTAAATGTCTTGTGTGCCAGTATCGCGCAGCAGGAGCGGCGAATCGTCGGGCGCCAGGCCCAGCCAGATCCCAAAGAAGCCCGTCTGGCGCAGATTCTTGATATCCACGATCGTTTCGAACTTCCGGTCGCGAATTCGGACGCGCTCGATGGCTGGTTGATTTTGCTCCACATTCACAAAATAGATGTAGTTGCCATCCCTGGACCAATTGTTGAAGCCGCAAGGCACGTTTACTAGTTGCTGCCATTTCTGACTCTTGAAGTCGAAAAGCATGAGTGCGCTGGAGTCGTACTTGAAGGCGCTGATATAGCGACCATCCGGCGACCATTTTCCTGAAAAAAGACCCTTGGATCCGGGCAGCGTTGACACCTGGTGCGTATTGACGTCGAAAAGGCTGATGTCAGAATTCCCACCATTTGCACCGAACATGATTTGCTTGCCGTCGCGTGACCAGATCGGATCCCCCTCTCCTGCAGGCCTCTGGGGCATTAGTACTGCCGGCGTCCCTCCATCTGCTGAAACTACATATACTTTTGACTCCCGGCCGGGAGAGAACGCATAAAACGCAATCTGCTTATTATCGGGCGACCAGTCGGGCATCGTGGGTATGAGGGGCGGGTACGTGAGCTGAATGCGATCGCTGCCGTCAACTTTGCTCCTCCACAGGATCTCATCTGGATACGTGACGTACGCCACCCATTTCCCATCCCGCGAGAAGCGGACAGCGTCGGCGGATACTCCCGACATGAATGGAACAAACTGCCCTGACTTCGCGTCATAGCGGGTCAGTTCGCCTCGTCGAAGTGTCCCAACCACAAACAACTTCTTTCCATCCCTGCTCGGCATGGGGCTGGAGAAAATCATGGCCCCAGAGGTCAGTTGGACGGGAGCCTCGTTTGCTTTGCCGAAGAGGCCTGTGGTTTCTTGCTGTGCCCAGATGTTGCCGCGGGATTCAAAAACGAAGTACTTTCCATCGGGCATCCAATGACCGCAGCACTGGGCGGGGGGCGTTTGCCAACCGGGAAGCACTGCGTGAGGATTCTTTCCATCGGCCGAAACCGCCCATAGGGATGACCCTTGACTTGGGGAACCGTTCCAGAGTGTGAACCGGATTACAGAGCCGTCAGGGGACCAGACTGGGTTCAAAATCCAGCCCTGGGCCGAGAATATCTTGTGAGGATCCGAGCCGTCGCTCTTTGCAACAACCAGATCTCCGTGATCGCCGTAGGCAAGGCTCTGGCCATCGGGCGACCATGATCCATCTTGTGCGGAAGCATTACCTAGGCGGCGGGTCGAACCGCCGAGGATCGGCACCGACGATAAGGGCCCGCCGGATGCAGTCGGACCTGCTCTCTCCATCACCAGCAGATTCGCGCCGTCCGGCGAAACAGAAACTATTTCCATCGTCGGTGAAGGGGTGGTGAGCGGCGCCACTTCACCACCGGATACGGAAACCTGTGCTACCAGCGTTCGTGAGCCGAATTCAGCAAAAAAGAGCCTCGCGCCATCGGTTCCGGCAATTGTCTTTCGAATGCCATCGTGAGTGATCGGCTCGTAACCAGAAACCAGTGGCGGAGGCGAGGGTCGAGACTGCACGTATATGAACGCCGCGACGGCGATGACGGCACAGCCTCCGCCGATCAGCGCCCACTTCTTCCAGCCAAAGCGCGAGGCTGGAGCTGCCTTTTCGGTTCCTGTTTGCACAACTGCTGAGTTGATACCGATTGCTGTGGCGGACCGTCCCGAACCCGACTCTCGCTTCAGGCGTTTCAAATCGGCGCGCATGTCCGCGGCGCTCTGGTAACGCGTGTCGCGATCTTTTTCGAGAGCCTTGCTGATAATCCGCTCCAGCTCGGCAGGGACATCTGGATTAAGGCGGCTAGGGGGTACTGGCGCCTTGTTTAAGATCGAATCGAAGAGCGCGGCCGAAGTGTCGCCGCGAAAAGGAAGAGTGCCAGTCGCGGCCTCGTATAACACAGTGCCGAACGAAAACAGATCGGTGCGCGCGTCGAGTTCCTTTCCTAGCGCCTGCTCTGGCGACATATACGCCACTGTGCCCAGCGTGCTACCCGCCGAAGTGAGATGTTGCTCGGTGATGGTGGCTACGCTCGCAACCGCCTTTTCCGCAACTACGTTCATCTTGGCGAGGCCAAAGTCGAGAATTTTCGCATGCCCACGATCGGTCACGAACAGATTCGCGGGCTTGATGTCGCGATGAACGATTCCCTTCGCGTGCGCGGCGTCGAGCGCATCGGCGACTTCGATGCTGAAGTCGAGCAGCCTTTCGAGTTCCATCAGTCGGCCTAGAATGACTTCGCGAAGGGTTCTGCCTTCGAGAAACTCCATCACGATGAATGGGCGGCCCTGATCTTCGCCGATTTCGTGAATGGTGCAGATGTTCGGATGATTCAGCGCCGAAGCCGCACGGGCTTCGCGCCGAAAGCGCTCGAAGGCTTGCGCGTTGTTAGCGACATCGTCAGGAAGAAACTTCAAAGCAACGAAGCGGCCGAGGATTGTGTCCTCGGCCTTGTACACCACGCCCATGCCACCACCACCGATTTTGCTCAGGATTCGGTAGTGTGAAACGGTTTGCCCAAGCGGCGAAGAAGGAGAGGACATTAGCTCGACATCTTAGCAGGGTTGTTCAGAGCGCCCGGCGGAAATCGGACTCGATCCAGGAACGCTACTTCCTGCGGGCAGCACGTATAATGAGCGACCAGCAATGCCTCTCACCTCTGGCACAAAGCTTGGCCCTTATGAAATTCAATCTCCGCTGGGCGCGGGTGGAATGGGCGAGGTGTACCGTGCGCGCGACACGAGGCTGGATCGCCTTGTGGCTGTTAAAGTACTTCCCTCCCACCTTGCCAATGCTGAAGCCAAACTGCGTTTCGATCGTGAGGCGCGGGCGATTTCCGCGCTCACGCATCCCAACATCTGCACGCTCTACGATGTCGGCCATCAGGATGGAATCAGTTACATCGTGATGGAACTGCTTGAGGGCGAAACCCTGTCTCATCGACTGGTGCGCGGCGCAATTCCGGCCGACCAAGTTCTGAAGTATGGTAGCGAGATTTGCGATGGCCTGGAGAAAGCACATCGCAGCGGGGTTGTGCATCGCGACCTGAAACCGGGCAATATCATGCTGACAAAATCGGGAGCGAAGTTGCTCGACTTCGGCTTGGCAAAACCGCCTGCGCCGCTGACCACCGGGTCGGCGATGACGGGCGCAGTTACATTGACCAGTCCGGTTACTCCGCTCACGCAGCAAGGATCGCTGGTCGGAACCTTCCAGTACATGGCACCGGAGCAGATCGAAGGCCGCGAAGCCGACGCGCGCAGCGATATCTTTTCCCTCGGGGCGGTTCTCTACGAAATGACCACCGGCAAGCGTGCATTTGAAGGCAAGAGCATGCTGTCGGTGGCGTCGGCAATTCTGGAGAGGGACCCCGAGCCCATTTCGAACATTCAGCCGTTGGTCCCTCCGGCACTCGATCACACCATTCGAACCTGCCTCGCGAAGGATCCGGAAGAGCGATTTCAGACCGCGCACGACGTCAAGTTGCAGCTGAAGTGGATCAGCCAGGGCGGATCGCAGGCGGGCGTCGCCAAGCCAATTGCCGCGCGCAGAAAACGCCGCGAGTGGATGGGTTGGGCACTGGGCGGTGTGCTTGCCTTGGTGATGCTGACCGCGGGCTGGCTTCTGCATCGCCCGGCCGAAGCGCCTGTTCTTCGCGCCAACCTCGTCCTTCCGACGAAGTTGCGGCTCGATCCCATCAATACGGCGGTTGCGCTCTCCCCGGACGGAAAGAAATTGGTAATGGCTGCGGTCGGGGACGGCGGTAAGCAGCAACTTTATTTGAGGTCACTGGACGCGCTGACCGTTCAGCCGATTCAGGGGACGGACGAAGCTACCTATCCCTTCTGGTCGCCCGATGGCGCTTACATCGGATTTTTCACCCAGGGCAAGTTGAAGAAGATTACTCTCTCGAGCGGAGCGATCCAAACGATTTGCGACGCGATTGACGGACGTGGCGCAGCGTGGAGCAAGGAAGGGACCATCGTTTTTGCGCCCGCCGGTGATAGCGGTCTTTTTTCCGTGCCCGATTCCGGCGGATCGCCGGTGCAGGTCACATCTCCGGACCGGCCGGGTGTCAGCCATCGGCACCCTCAGTTCCTGCCTGATGGCAGGCACGTACTGTATTTCAGCGGAGCTCCCGGTAGCGCAAAGACCGGCATTTATGTCCTCGACCTCAGCGACAAAAAAAGCCAGTTTGTAGTGGATTCCCAGGCCAGGGCGCAATATGTGGAACCCGGCTATCTCCTCTTTGTAAAAGAGCGGAGCCTGCTGGCGCAGCCATTTCATGCCAGTTCACTGAAGGTCAGCGGGCGCGCAGTCCCGATTGCCCAACAGCTGCAGTTTGGATCATTACGCTGGGTGAGCAACTATGCCGCCTCGGACAATACCCTAGTGTTTGAGAGCGAGGAAGGCGGCGGCCTCTGGCAACTGACCTGGCTTGATCTCGATGGCAAGCAGGTTGGTAAGGTCGGGGATCCGCGCGAGCAGAATTCAGTTACGTTGTCGCCTGACGGGAAGCGGGCGCTAACGGTCGTCTCGGAACAGAATGGAAGTAAAACCAGCTTGTGGATGTACGATGTCGCGCGCGGCCTTGCCAGCCGGTTCAATTATGACGATGGCGATGCTGATGACCCCGCCTGGTCCGCGGATGGAAAGCAGGTAGCGTATTCATTCAACTCTGCGGTCAGCTGGAAGATTCTAACGAGGACCTCGGACGGAACTGGGGCTCCGCAGGAGTTACTGAGCTCGCAAACGGCGGTGCACCCCGTGGCCTGGTCTCCCGATGGAAAACTTCTCGCATACAATGCGGTCAATACTTCCACCAAGAAGTTCGAGATCTGGATGCTCCCCCTCAGTGGAGACCACAAGCCGTACCTTTTCCAAAGAGCGGATGCAAATGTTCGCGGGTTGGCATTTTCCAGGAATGGCCGATGGCTGCTGTACGTTTCTAACGAAAGCGGCCGCGACGAGGTTTACGTGACACCATTTCCTGGTCCGGGCGAGAAGCGACAAGTCTCCGCCCAGGGCGGAATCTACGCGTGGTGGTACGGCAGCAATAGGATAAAAGACGAGGGAATTGTTTACGGCGATCCAGCAAATGCGAGCGCAAACCTCGTCCCCGTGACCGAAAAGAACAACGCATTGGAGTTCGGTCAGCCTCGCGTCCTGTTCGGAGGTCGCAACTTCAGCGACGCTAACGGTGGCGCCTTTTCGCCTGACTTCAAGAAGATGCTGGTTTCGCTTTCGATCAAGTCCGAAAGCTCCAACTCCCTTGTGATGGTCAACAACTGGCGGGCAGAGTTGGCAAAATAGATAAATCCACTGTTTTCCGAAAACAAGTTACTTCGCAAACCTATGCGGCCGTTTTTTGCGATCTTTGCGGTTAAAAGCTTTTGGGAGTGCTTCGCCGAACCGTTAGAGTAATCGCATTTGCCGCTTCTCCAGCGCCAACAACTTCTGCTTGATCGGCAACCCGCCGCCATATCCGGTCAGCTTTCCATTTGATCCAATCACGCGATGGCACGGAATGATGATCGGGATGGGGTTTGATCCATTCGCGAGCCCAACCGCGCGGCTGGCATTGGGATTACCTATGCGCCTCGCCAGTTCACCGTAAGAGATGGTCTCGCCGTAAGGAATCTTGCAAAGCTGGTCCCAGCATTTCTGCTGAAAAGGGGTGCCTTCAGGCGCCAGCTGCATATTGAAATCTACGAGTTCGCCAGCGAAATACGCCTGAAGTTGGCGCTTGATTTCTGAAAACTGTGAAGCATCCTCTTTCCACTCCGGGTCGGGATCCGCAGGTTTTCCATTTCGCGGGAAGTTGATTTGGCGCAGGCCAGATTCGTCTCCTGCCAACAACAAGGGACCGACAGGCGATTCCATGTGAATAAACGACCGATGATTCATGCTGATCAACCAAAATACGAGATCAAATTGCCAAAGCCTGCTCTCGCCGCTTGCCCTGAATCTCGATGTAGACGTTCACCAGAGAAACTGCCGCCGGGGTTACGCCGGGAATTCGTGACGCGTGGCCCAGAGTACGTGGGCGAACCTTCACCAATTTCTCCTGCATTTCGCGCGAAAGACCGCTCACCGATTTGTAGTCGAACCACTCGGGGATAGTTCGCTGCTCGGATTTTTTCAGCCGATCGATGGCACGCTGCTGTTGCTGGAGGTAGCCTTCGTATTTGATTTCGGTCTCGACGGACTTAAAAAATCCGTCGTTCGTCGTTCGTCGTACGTCGTTCGCTGTGATCTCTGCAGCAAAGAAATCCGGTGCAAGGTCATGAAGGATGGGCAACAGATGTTCGATCGTGACCTCTGGGCGCTTGAGCAGTTGTGCAAGAGGCTGGCCGACGGCTGAGGAGAAATCGGACCGCGATTCTCCCGAGCTTTGCTCGGGTGGGCGGGTGAGGGCACCCGCCCCTACGTGGCTGTTGCCGTTTTCTGGCTGAGCGCTGAATGCTGAGTGCTGAATGCTGTCAAGCATCGCCGACGTCACTCGCGTGTTCCCCAGCAACTTGTTCAGATTCTTCTGCCGCTCTTGCTTGGCGAGAAAATCCGACCAGGCTTCGTCTGAAATCAGGCCCACGCGGCGCCCGTGCGGAGTCAATCTGCGATCGGCGTTATCAATTCGCAGATGCAGGCGGAACTCGGCACGCGAGGTGAACATCCGGTACGGTTCGTTCGTGCCCTTCGAAATCAGGTCGTCGATCAGAATCGCGGTGTAAGCTTCGGTGCGATCCAGAATCAGCGGAGCCTCGCCCTTTACCTTTAGGCCGGCGTTGATTCCCGCCATCAGGCCCTGGCAGGCAGCTTCTTCGTATCCGGAGGTGCCGTTGATCTGGCCGGCGAGAAACAAGCTGCTGATTTTTTTCGTCTCGAGCGTGCGTTCGAGCTCGGTCGGATCAATCGCGTCATACTCGATCGCATAACCCGGGCGCAGCATCTCTGCAGTCTCGAGTCCGGGAACTGATTTCAAGATTGCCAGTTGCACTTCAACCGGCAGCGAAGTGCTCATGCCGTTCACGTAAATCTCGTGCGTGTTCAGCCCCTCTGGCTCGAGGAAAAGCTGGTGAGTCGTCTTGTCGGGGAACTTGACGATCTTGTCTTCGATCGAAGGGCAATAGCGCGGCCCAATGGACTGAATCTGACCACTGTACATGGGCGAGCGGTGAACGTTCTCGCGGATGATGCGATGGGTTTCGGGTGTGGTCCATGCGATGTAGCAGGGAACCTGCTTGTCGTGATGCGCCACACGCTTGGTGCGGAAGCTGAACGGCGTGGGTTCCTCGTCGCCGGGCTGCACTTGGAATTTCGACCAGTCGATCGTGCGGCCGTCAAGGCGGGGAGGAGTTCCGGTCTTCAGACGGCATCCGCGCAGGCCCAGTTTTTTTAATGCTTCTCCCAGCAGAACAGCTGCTGGCTCGCCCGAACGACCTGCCGCATACTGCTGCTCCCCGCAATGAATGAGTCCGTTGAGGAATGTTCCGGTAGTGATGATGACTGCTTTTGCGCCGACGGTGCGGCCATCGCGGAGTTTGATTCCGAGGACGCGGCGTTGGCCGTTGGCAAAATCGTCGTTGGTCGTTGGTTGTAGGTCGTCGGCGAAATTGTCGTACGTCGTTCGTCGTACGTCGTTCGCACGAACCTGTGTGGAGCTTTCCGCCGGACGGGTGAGGGCACCCGTCGCCACGTGGCCAATCCCATTCTCTGGCTGAGTGCTGAGTGCTGAATGCTGAGTGCTTTCCACAATCAGCTCTGCCACTTCCGCCTGCTTGATCTTCAAATTCGGCTGGGACTCCAGCACCTCGCGCATCTTCAGGCGGTAGGCCTGCTTGTCGCACTGGGCGCGGGGAGACCAGACTGCTGGGCCGCGAGAGGTGTTTAGCAAGCGAAACTGGATGCCGACAGCATCCGTGACCTCGCCCATGATTCCGCCGAGCGCGTCCACCTCGCGAACCAGGTGCCCTTTGGCGATTCCTCCGACCGCCGGATTGCACGACATCTGCGCGATCAGATCGACATTGAGCGTGTAAAGGACAGTCTTCAGCCCCATTCGTGCGCAGGCGACAGCAGCCTCGCACCCAGCATGTCCAGCGCCGACCACAACGATGTCGAATTGTTCCGTGAACTGCACTGGAATCTATTTTACAGGGGAGCGAGAAAACCTTTTCACCACAGAGACACAGGGACACAGAGAACTTCAGTTTTTGAGGTCGGTGAAGGTGGCCTCTTGCCAACGGGTTGAGGGGAAGTACCAATCGCTGACGCCGGCTTCATGATTGTTTCCGCCAGAACCGTAATCGATCGTCGGATTACGCCAGTAGTCGAAACCGACTTGCAGCAGCGCCCCGCGGGAAATCTTCGCGCGGACCAGGACGGTGCAGCCGTCGAGTTTGCCTGAGGGGATTCTTGCCCGCGAAGAAGCCGCCCAGAAGTGCCATACGCGATCAGGGCGAGTCCCGACTCTCAAGGTGAGAGCCTGCCTTTCATCAGCGTCCTTCCCGGTTTTGGAGGAAGTGTAACTCTCAAGATCCGGCAGCGCTTCGTGCTCATCCGCCCCAAACCAGGGAAATCGGCGGTAAAGCCCGCCTCGAACCTCGCCGCGATCGTCGTTCAGTACCACATCTCTGCCGTCGACCCGGCAACTGAGCCGAACTCTCGCAACCTCGACCGTTGCCTTCTCGTATCCGGCGATGCGGGTATCCGCAATGGCAATTCCCCACAGCATCGCGGAACTGAAGTCAGCCGGCCTTGGCGAGGAGTTCAGATATCCGGACTTATAGCGGACTTCATCCGGCACTCGATTCTGGCCGTAGGCCAATGGCCGCAAAAGCGTAAAGAAAAACGTCGCAACCGTTGTGTATGTCGCCCAGCGCACGTTCGCATGATGGCACACGGCTCGCCCAAGCGAGCAGCTTATTGCGAAATGAGCTTGCAAGTTTCCCAAAGCGGAACTCGTTAGAAGCGCCAGCTGAGTCGCAATGGTGGATATTAAAATCTCCCAGGCAGACCACTCATCCCAGTTTTCCACTATTTTCAATTTCAAAATTCGTCGTATAGTGACTTCCGGGGAGAAAAGATGAACACTCAGGATTTTCTTGCGCAACTGGACGCGCGCATCGCCAAGTACGATCTGCTTTGCCATCCTTTCTATAAAGCCTGGTCGGCCGGAAAACTCACGCGCGAAGACCTGCAGGCATACGGCCGCGACTACTTCCATCACGTACAAGCATTCCCTTTATACCTCGGGGAGTTTGCCGCGCGCGTGGAAGACGATCAGCTTCGCCGCGCGGTTGAGATCAATCGCGAGGACGAACTGGGTGCCGACGGTGCGTCTTCGCACGCCGACCTTTGGCTGGATTTCGTCGAAGGTATGGGCGGGAAGCGCTGCGGTTCCGAAACGCCGGTTCCCGAACTCACACAGTTGATGGAGTCGTTCCATTCAGTTGCGCGGGAGGGTGCGCCGGAGGAAACTTTGGCCGCGCTTTACGCCTACGAGTCTCAGGTGCCCCGGGTTTCGGCGGAGAAAGCGCAGGGGCTGCGCGAAATGTACGGGGCAGATGAGAGGACCTGCAAGTACTTTACCGTGCATACCGTGGCTGACATCTACCATTCACGGATTTGGAAGCATCAGCTTGCCAAGGTCGTTGAGGCTAATTCTCCAGCGGCTGATCGAGCATTAAACGCGGGTGAAAAGGCTGCGCAGGCGCTGTGGCATGCGCTCGACGGGATCGAGGCGGCACGAGGGGCACGGGCGTAGGACTGCCGATTCGAGGTTCAGGGGGGCTTTTGGGGCAAAAAATCGGCCCGAAATGTCCATTCCCGACTTGGCACAGCCAGTTCGAACGAGGTCAAGTCTAGCACTATCAGCAAGATACGCATGCCCGGGGCCCGCACCGTTGATTCCCCGGCTGCTGAACCACTCAGGTAAACACTACATATCGCGGAGATCGGCGCACGCTACCAGCCATCCCGCTTTGGCTTTGGGATACCCGTTCATTTCAGCCGCATCAAAATACCGAATGTGGTCTAAACTGCTACGCGGAGTGGCAGTTGGCTCTGGCACTCATTGAGGAACTAACCTTATGGCGGCCTCCGTCTGGTCTGGATACTTAACCTTCGGTCTCATTTCCATGCCGGTGCGTTTGCACTCCGGCGCACGAAGTTCGGGCATTTCGTTTAACCAGCTTCATCGCAAGGACCATCACCGCGTGAAGCAGCAGCTTATTTGCCCGCTCGACAACGAGGTCCTCGATCGCAGCGACATCGTCAAGGGATACGAGTACCGCAAGAATGAGTATGTGATCGTCGATCCGGAAGAGATCAAGAAGATCGAACCTAAGACCGCGAAGACTATGGAGATCCTCGAGTTCGTGAAGGCGAGCGAGGTGGATCCGGTCTATTTTGATGCCTCGTATTATATGGCCCCCGAGGAAGCCGGCCGGCGCCCTTATGCCCTACTGACCAAGGCTCTTGAGGAGAGCGAATACGTAGCGATCGCCAAGCTCACTATGCACAACCGCGAGTACACGGTGTTCCTGCGTCCGCACGAAGGCGGGCTGATGCTGCACACGATGTACTACGAGGAAGAAGTGCGCAAGGTGGAAGGCTTCGGAGCACCCGATGTCGAATTGAAAGATGCCGAAGTTAAGGTCGCGCACCAACTCATAGAGGCGCTGGCGGCTGAATGGGAGCCGGAGAAATATCACGATGAGTTTCAGGAAAATCTCAAGCAGCTGATTCAGACCAAACTCGAAGGCGGCACGGTTGCCGAAGTCGAAAAGCCGAAAAAACTGGCTCCTGTGGTGGACCTCATGGCCGCACTCAAGCAGAGTCTTGCGGAGATGGAAGGCAAGAAGAAGCCTGCGGCGACTGCCCCGGCCGCGGCAGGGCAATCGCGCAAGAGAAAGTAGTTTCCCGCTACAACCAAAAGAGATTCTGCGCGCTTCCTAGTCAGTACTCCTCTGTGTACCTCGGTGCTCTCTGTGGTTATTTTTGCTCGACCGAAAAAGTCAACCACAGAGGACACAGAGGTGCACAGAGGAAGGCCGCAGACGGGCACACTGTTGGCGCATATCGGCCCGAGCCGTTAGAATACTGACTTTCCGCATGACATCTTCTGTTTACTCCAAGAAGGCCCGGTGTGTTGTTTTCGTGTTGGCGCTTGCGCTGATCGAGTCGAGTTGTGGTGACGTTTATCGCCCAGTCGCACAGGTGATACCCGGAACCCCTCCCAATCCTGCCGCTGTGCACTTCGTTGTCAGTTTGAGCACGAACGGAAACACCGACTCGGGAACCGCCAACCACGTCGACGTCTCCGGAGATACCAGCCTGGGCGCATTCCTGACCGGCCTGATGCCGGTACACGCTGCGCTGACAGCCAACGCTTCCCGGCTTTACGTTGCCAACCTTGATGACGATACGATCACGGCCAACGTTACCTCCAGCCCCACCGCGGCTTCTGTGATTAGCCTGGCCCAAGGCGCGCAGCCGGTTTTCGTCCATACCGCCGAGAACAACAATGTGTATGTGGCGAATTTCGGAACCAGCACCGTCTCGGTGATCAATGCCAACTCCAACGCCCTCGCAGGTCCCGACGTTGCGGTTGGAGCGAACCCGGTTGCGCTGGCTGAAATGCCGGTAGCCGGCGCGACGAATCAAAAGCTGTATGTGGCGAATGAGAACAGTCCCAACGTGAGCGTCATCAATGTCCTCGACGACAGCCTGGGAACGCAAGTACCGATCGGCACAGGTCAAGTATGGGCGACGGCTCGCGCCGATGGACAGCGAATTTATGTGCTCGATAAGAATGGAACGGTTTCTGCTATCAATACGCTGACCGACCTGGTGCTGAACAACACAGGCGTGGCTTCGGCAGGCGCTGGAGCAAATTTCATGTTCCTGGACGCCAAAGCCCAGCGCTTGTATGTGACGAATCCCAGCCCAGCAGTTCACTCGCTTTCCATTTTTGACATTTCCGAAGCCAACCCCGCAATGCCCGTGAATCGCGTCGCCAGTATTGATCTTGGTCAAGGCGCTGCTCCGTTCTACTTGCCGGTTTCCGTCACGGGGATCGGAGACGGCTCGCGGGCCTACGTGGCGAGCTATCAGATCGCAAAGTGCCAGCCTGGCAATTACGATTGCGTGAACACGCAAGTCGCGGTGATCAGTGTGGGCAATAGCACTGTCAGCAAAATCATTCCGGTCGCTTCGGGCGTGCCCATTGATCTAGCCAACCAGAACGGCTGTGGCGCCCTGGCTCCCACTCCGGCGGCGTGGACTCCCGCCGACGGCGCCCGCTTCCGGCTTTTCGCGACCGCGTCTGGCGGCGGAAGCACCTCGAACTTCAAGATCTATGTAGCGCAATGCGACGCTCAGAATGTCGCCGTGATCGACACATTCCCAGCAAACTCCAATCCCGCTGACACATTTGCCGGAGTCGCGATTCCATCCCCACTCAGCGCTTTCCCGGGTGTCCAGGTGGGCATCTCGGCCGCGGCGCAAAGCTCAACCACTACCACATACAGTTACACCCAGTCCTCCGCCAATCCCAACCTGCAAGTCGGGCAGAGCATCTTCATCACTGGTATGAGCGATGCTGGGAACAACGGCACCTTCACAATTTCCGGCGGAAACCTGGTGGCCGGCCCCGGCAGCGGAACGTTCACGGTAACGAATCCTTCTGGCGTGACTAACGGCACACAGAGCGGCACCGGCGCTGTGCTGCTGCGACAGAACCCAGTGTTTTTAGTTGCCGGGCCGTAACTATTCAGCACTGAGCAATCAGTATTCGGAAGTCAGCGAATCGGGTGATTCGACGGTGCGAGGGTTAAAACTGTAACTGTGTCTACGCTCGTGCCGCTGCTGCGGCCTTCTCGGCATATCGCAGGGCGATATTCATAAACACATTCCCACTTGCGGTTTCGAAGCACAGCACCAGCGCTTCGGTATCTTCCGTGCTTGTGGGGCCCTGTTCAGAGGTGTGAAGCTCGGGAGGATGTACGCGGAAATGGAATCCCTGATCGTTTAACGTCGCTACCGCGTTGCCTATAACCTGGTTCGCAAGTTCGCAGACCGCCTCGCGCACTAGATCGTCAGATTCCGGCAGTTCGGTTCCGGCAAAGTGGCTGGCCACCTGTGCGGCAGTTTTCGGGGCAAGGTCAAAGATCACGCGGCCTTGAATGTCGCCCGAGAGTTCGATGAGCGCAGCTACGCCTTTGCGGCGATAAGCCTCCTGGTCCATAGTGAGATTGCTCATCACCATCGGCGACTGCAAGCCCTGCGACAACACGGCATCGGCCGCGTTGATGAACGGCTGGATCAACTCCATCTTCATAACTAGGCCCCTGCGCCGGCTGCGCTCACCATTGCTCCATCTTCCCCCAGCACGTACTTGATGACTTCGTACAGCACTTCCGGCTTGACCGGCTTCTGCACAAAATGCCGCGCCCCGCGTTGTAAAGCGGCCACGATGTTCTCCTGATAACCGACCGAAGACACCATGACCACACGCGCGTCCGGATTCTGCTGGACAATTTTTTCCGCCGCCTCAATGCCTTCCATCTGCGGCATGGTGATATCCATGAGCACGATATCGGGCTTGATGCGCTCGTATTCACTGATGGCGGTCAGCCCGTCGCCGGCCTCACCCGCAACCTGTCCGCCGAAACTCTCGATGATGCGGCCCAGGTTTTTGCGGGCGAAGACGGAGTCGTCCACTATGAGATAGCGGACTGGCTGGCCGTCCTTGCTTCGCTTGATTGGTGCAAACTGCTCCATGACTTCCTCCCCCTGAATCTCTGTTTTTCCGAAATCTACCAACTCTGTCCCGCGCCCACTCCCTTTTCATTCCGCGCATGCGAACACTGTGCCTGCAGCGTGTTCGCCATGGCCTCAAGGTCCACAACCCGCATCGCGTGCCCACGTTCGATCGCAGCTTTGGGCATGCCGAACACCACACACGACTGCTCGCTTTGCGCAATGGTGGTGCCGCCTGCTGCCTTAATCAGGCCTAATCCGTTCGCGCCGTCATCTCCCATTCCGGTCATGATTACGCCCACGCTACGCTCGCCGAACTCTTCGGCCACACTTCTGAAAAGAACATCGGCAGATGGGCGGTGTCCGTTTACACGAGGATCATCGCTCAGAATGGCAATATCGCCCAGTGGCAAACGTTTCACTTTCAGGTGCCGGCTTCCTGGGCAGATGAGAACGCGTCCGGCCAGAAGCAGGTCGCCAGATTGGGCTTCTTTAACGTTGAGCGAGCAGCATTCATCCAGTCGGCGCGCGAACATCTCGGTAAAACCTTCCGGCATGTGCTGCACCACAACGAGACTTCCTGGAAAATCATGCGGCAATTGGGCCAGCAGATATTGCAACGACTGCGGGCCTCCTGTCGAAATTCCTATTGCGACAATCTTGGTAGGCTGCCGCTTATCACTGGCCTTGATTTTCGGCCGCGCTGCCGGAACCGGAATCTCACCCGGCGCGGCAATCTGAATTCCCCGGCTTTGCGCTGCTGCTTTGATCTTCGCGATCAGTTCACTCGCGCTCTCCTGCATGCGCGACGAAACATCTGTGGGCTTGGCGACGAAGTCGAACGCGCCCAGTGACAATGCCCGCAAAGTGATCGCCGCTCCCTGCGTGCTGTGGGAGCTGACGACGATTACAGGCAGCCGGTGTCGTCGCATGATCTCTTTCAGCATGTCGATCCCGCTCATGCCGGGCATTTCCAGGTCGAGCGTGATCACCTGCGGCTTCAGTTCCTCAATCTTCTTAAGCCCGAAGTTGCCGTCCATTGCGGTACCGACCACCTGGATGGAGTTGTCGGTCTCAAGAATCTGCGGAATGAGCTTGCGCATGAGCGCCGAGTCGTCAACCACTAGCA
>JBKPSP010000225.1:0-12907 GCA_046735175.1 Acidobacteriota bacterium | reverse complement strand
CGGTGAACTGGGGCACCGCGATTACCACATGGGCAGGTCATGGAGTGTTTGACGCAAATAATCAGCCTCAGATCCTGACTTTGTGGCACTTAGTAGTATCAATCGCAGACGAGACGAATCCTCAGAAGCAATGGGAGACGGTGATGGCGGGCGCCGACACGTTTTTTAGATGATGTCCGAAAGCGAAGATCTCGAAGACCTGCTTGAGGCCGCAAAGAACGTTGTCCTCACTCCAGAAGAGAAGGAACAGCAGCGGCCCATTCGAGTCCTTCGCTTCGGTCAGTCCCCCTCGACTGCGCTCGGGGCTTCGGCAAGACAGGGCAGGCTCTCCCACCCCATCACGCGAAAACCGCGCGTGCTGGGGACCCCGGTTTCTGCCCCCGCTTCGCGTACGGCAACGTTGCAATCGAGAATCCGCGCATCACGCGAGAAATGGTGGACCGCGCCGCCGACGAAATCGGCTCCCCAAATATCGTGAATGCTCGGCCTGACGGCCTCGCGTAAATCCGAATCCCAAACGCCGGCAAGAGCCGAAGTGTGCTATCGCTCCAGAACCGCTTATCTGGTGCGGCGCTCCCTTCGCTCGCGCTTTGTCAGAATGTAACGCTTTACGGCACGGCTGAAAGCCGTGCCCCCTCCCGATCGCGCACCGGCTCAGGGCAGCGACTCGAAATCTGTCTCGGGCCGCCAGCCCTCTTCAATGCGTTCCGTAAGCAGAGCGGGGTTCCAAATTTCCAGGATCGGTAGCTTGCGTTGCTCGGCCGTTAAGACGCCAACGCACCGGGACTCACCGGTCTCGAGATTCTTCAGCCACCACTCCGGAACTTTCTTCGTGGTTGGGTCCACGTTGCCATTTCTGAAAATTGGAAAGGGTTTGAGATTGTCTGGTATTGGCACTCTCGCCACAACTTCCACGTATCCTCGGTTCACGGCAGCCGGGAGCGGAAAAAATACTGCGAAACGGATGGGCTTATTCGACATTTCTGTGACGTTGGCCGGACGGGCGTCGTACAGCTTATCGAATACCTGAATTACCCAGCCGTAATACTGAGACCTCGCATGCTTGTGGGTATAGATGGCGTACGCCAAGCCCTTTGACGTCTTGATTTCGATAATGTCGCCAAAGCCCACTCGTTTCATGCGAACGCCCGCCGCTTAAATTTTTGTGAGTCCTTGCTGCAAGTCATCACTATAAATCCGAATAATCCTCGATGGAATTGGAGGGCGTGCTGGGGACCCCGGAGACCGCGCCGACACGAAATCGGCCCCAACTATCATGACTGCTCGGCCTGACGGCCTCGCGTAAATCGGAAACCTCAAGCGCGGTCCGGGGCAGGGGCGATACCCGGTCCTCTCGCGGCCGCTCGCTTCCGCTCGTGCTTGGCGGCGATATAACAGCCTTCCCAGCACTTACGTGCTGGGTTATCCATGCGCCGCGCTTTTCGGAGCCCATTCATCCATTCTGTTAACTTGGGAACATGGCACGCATCTTCATCACCGGATCGTCTGATGGGCTTGGCCTGATGGCGGGGCACTTACTGCTTGAGCAGGGACACAGCGTTGTCCTGCATGCGCGCAACGAGAAGCGTGCGAGCGAGCTGCGGACGAAGGTCGCCGGGGCTGAGGCGATCGTGATTGGCGATCTTTCGAGCATCGCGCAAGCCAAGTCCGTCGCCGAGCAGGTGAACGAACTGGGCGCCATGGATGCCGTTATTCACAACGCCGCAGTCGGATATCAGGAACGAAAGCGGCTGGAGACCGAGGACGGGCTGCCGCACGTTTTCGCGGTCAATACTTTGGCGCCGTACATCCTGACGGCGTTGATTCGCAAACCCAAGCGGCTGGTGTATCTCAGCTCTGGTCTGCACCGGCAGGGCGACGCCAGCTTGAACGATTTATTGTGGCAAAACCGCCGATGGGATGGGACCCAGGCTTACTCGGATACCAAGCTGCATGACGTTCTGCTGGCGCTTGCAGTTGCACGGCTATGGCCGGACGTTCTTTCGAACGCGATTGAGCCCGGCTGGGTAGCAACGAAGATGGGAGGGCCGCACGCGCCAGACGATCTCGACCAGGGGCATCGCACGCAGGTGTGGCTCGCGGCAAGCGACGATCCTGCCGCGAAAGTTACGGGACAATACTTCTATCACATGAAGCCGCGTGCGATGCATCCAAAAGCCCATGACGCGAACGTGCAGGAGAAACTTCTGGCGGCTTGCAAAGCGATCGCGGGGCTGGAACTGGTTCCTGGGAACGGCACAGGTTGAGATTGCGGACGGCTGAAGCCACCCGCGACCGCAACCCGGAAAAACTGGGCGTGCTGGCGACCCCGGACAGATCGCGCGGCGGACGCGCTGGGCTCGCCGAACCACGGAACGGCTCGGCCCGACGGCCTCGCGTAAATCGAACCTCACATGTGTCTAGTTGATCACCAGAACCAGCGTGGCAGAACTTCCGCTGACCGGGCATCTGGTGGCGGGAGAGTTCACCGCAATCCGCACGTTTTCTCCTTGCGCGCCGCCGAACTGCTGGAACGTTTGCTGCGTGATGCTCGCCTGCAAATGTTGTGAGTCCATGAAGGTGGTCGCGAGTGCGTGTCCGTTCCACAGTATCTGCGACTCAGGAATGAAGTTGTCTCCGATCACGACGAGAGGAACGGGAGTCGCGGTGGCAGAAAGGGAGTTTGGGGACAACGAAGCGATCTGGGGCGTGGTCGCAACGCCGAAGCAGCTGACTGCTGTGCAAGTCCAGCCAGAGAGCGCAAACGTCAGAAGCAGAACCAGGCTGACGCGGAGCCACGGGACGGGCCCACAGAAATTAACCAGGCAACGGCGCATCCGGCTTTCCTCTTGCGAGCGCCATACATTGTAGAGATCGCCCGTCACACCAATCAACCCGAATGAAGCGCGTGAGCGATCAAAGAGCCGCGACGTGGCGGACTCCTTTCCGGTTTCCCGCTATTACAAGTGCGGGCGCTTCGACGCCAGCCAACCGTTGAAAAGGAGTTATGAAATATGCCTATCGATCAACATTCACCGCTTTGGGCAGTCCTGGCAGAATGGGTAAAGGTCCTGCTGACATTGCCCGATCCTCCGCCGGAAGCGCTGCGGCAAGCTAATGAGGTAGTCGTTCTGACCGCGATTTCGGCGTTGTCGCACCGGCTCTCGCCAGAGCTGGGCACCGAACTGCGCCAGGCGGTTCCGGCGCTGGCGGCACGCATGAAAATGGCAGCTTAATCCGTGGGGCATTTGTTGGGGCACGGCGAAAGTCGTGCCCTTCTCGAGATGCCGATGAACGCCGGGTGCTAAAATCATCTTTGTAGATGGTGCTGCAGAACCCGCCAAAAATGATCCTCCGGCTTGCGCTTATTTGCTTGATCGTGGCGCTTCCCGCCGGTGCCGCAAACAAGTCTCACGGATCGCTGAAAAAGCAGATCGAGACCATCCTCGCTCAGCCTGACCTCTCGCGCGGATTTTGGGGGATTGAAATTGCCTCGGTTGAGAGCGGCAAGACGCTCTATTCCCTTAATTCTGAAAAGCTCTTCACGCCGGCCTCGAACACAAAGCTATTCACCACTGCGGCAGCGCTGGCGCTGATCGGGCCGGAATACAAGTTTCGAACCACGATCGAAAGCAGCGGATCGCTGGATAAGTACGGCCGCCTCTCGGGTGACCTGGTCCTGATCGGGCGCGGCGATCCTACGCTTTCCGGACGCCAGCTTCCCTACAACATGCGCACGCAGCGCGATTCCGATCCGGTGAAAGTGCTTGAGCAATTGGCCGATGAGGTGGTGCAGAAGGGCGTGAAGTACGTCGACGGCGACGTTGTGGCCGACGATTCGTACTTCGCATTCGAGCGCTACGGCGAAGGCTGGAGTCAGGATGACCTGGTGTGGGCCGACGGCGCGCCGGTATCGGCGCTGACCATCAATGACAACGTGGTGTTCGTCAATATTCTGCCCGGTGCGCATCCTGGAGACAGGGCATTCGTAAGTCTGACGCCATTTTCCGACTATTACACCATCGACAATCGCCTGGTTACGGCGCCTGCGGGAACGGCGCGGAAGCTGTTTATCAATCGCGAGCCGGGAGCAACGTCTTTGACGCTGTGGGGCACGATCGCGATTGACGATCCGGGCGCGAACGAAGGATTAGCGATTGAAGACCCTGCGGAATTTGCCGCGAGTCTTTTGCGGCATTTGCTCGCGGTCCGTGGTGTTGCGGTTTACGGGAAGCAGCGCGCACGCCACACCGAGCTGGCCAGCCTGGGAACGTTTACAAGCACTGTGATCGCGAGCCGAGGCGGCGATGAACATTCGCTCACGTCCCCGGCGGGACCGCTGGTGCTGGCGGAATACCAGTCGGGGCCGCTTTCGGATGATATTCGCGTTATCAACAAAGTAAGCCAGAACCTGCACGCGGAAATTCTGCTGCGATTGCTCGGACGCGAAAAAGGAACGGCCGGAACCGTACAGGCCGGACTCGAAGTGCTGCGCGGGTTTCTAAACAATGCCGGCGTCGCGGTGGAGGAGTATTCGTTCTTCGACGGATCCGGCCTTTCCCGGGAAAATCTGGTCACGCCGCACGCAGTCGTGGATCTGCTTCGGTATGCGGCCACGCAATCATGGGCGCAGCAGTTTCATGATTCCCTTCCCAAGGCCGGTGTGGATGGTTCGCTGGCCGATCGGTTCAAAGACCTTGATCCCAAGGCGCAAGTCTATGGGAAGACCGGATCGCTGGGCGGAGTGAAGACGCTCTCCGGATATGCGGTTTCGGCCAAGGGAGAAAAACTCGCCTTTTCGATCCTCACTAACAATCTCAGTGTGACCGGAAAACGCGTCAACGAAGTGATCGACAGCATTGTTGAGGCAGCGGTCAACGGCAAATAGCTAGCCGCGATGAGCATTCTGTTATCGTAATCCTCACTGAATGTTCGTTCTCCTGTCCAGACAATTGGCACTTGGCGCTCTGTTGCTGGCACTCGTGGGTTGTAAAGCCGAGCGGCGGAAAAGCGATGCCGAGCTTGGGTTGAACCCGCAACAGGCTTCGGGACGGGCGATCTACGACCAATATTGCGATCGCTGCCACGAGCCGTATTCTTCCAGTAAAAGGAAAGGGCCAAGCCTGCAAGGCGTTTTCCATCGGGAATACTTCAGCGTCAGTGGAATGCCGGCCAACGATCAGCGCGCGCGCGATTTGATTCTGTATGGTAGGGACAAAATGCCGGCCTACAGCCAGGAACTGAATCAGCAGCAGATCGATGATTTGATGGCGTATTTGCATACGCTGTAATTCTGCCTTGCGGGCGAGACGCCCGCGCCCCCAACCTCCAAACTTTTGATCTACTGGTAGACGTTTATTGCTCTAAGATTGACTCTCAACTTCATGAGGGCCCATGCCTGAATCTCTGTCTGTCACTGCGCCTGCAAACGGGAATGCACCTGCGAATGATCCGCCGTCCACCGAGGTCTATGCCATCTTCGGGGCCGAGCCCGAAGTGCAGGCGTATGCCATGGCCAAGTACTCGCGGTCGGCGCTTTCGATGAAGGAGTCGCTGAAAGAAATCAGCACGCAGAAGGCGGAGAAATTTCTCAATACTTTTTACTTTCAATACGGGCATCGTTCCATTGCGGACCTGGCCCACATTGCTCTGGCGATTGAGAGGCTTTCGATTCTGGCCGCGATTGTGATCGCCGATGAGCAGCGCTGGGACGGGCAAGAGCGCTCAACGCGGTATCAGGATTTTCGCAAGAGCGGTTACTACACGCCGGATTTCGGCGGCGATGAGAAGGCTAAAGACCTTTATCAGCGCACGATTGCGGAGCTGTTTGCCGCGTATGAATGGGTTTCCGAGAAAGTGTCCTTGTACCTGTGCGAGATTACGCCCAAGCCTTCGGACATGAAGCAGGAGGCGTACGAGCGCACATTGCGGGCGCGGGCTTTCGATATCTCGCGATATCTTTTGCCGCTGGCGACGAACACGTCTCTGGGGGAGATCGTGAATGCGCGTACCCTCGAGTCGCAGGTCTCGCACCTGCTCTCGCACAGTCACAATGAAGTGCGCCAGTTGGGAGAGTTACTGAAGCGCGCGGCGACCACCGCTGCTTATAACGTGAATCATGAATCGTGGCGGGACCTGGTCGGAAGAATTCGCGAGATTTCACCCGAGCTTGGCGCGCGCGCTGAGTCGGAACTGCTGCGCGAAGTGCGGGTTTCTCCCACGCTGGTGAAATACGCAGACCCGAACGCGTACGAGATCGAGACACGTCGGGAATTGCGGCAGATTGCATTGGAATTGATGGGGAACGCGCCGGTCGAAGCTGCGCCCGTGGTGGACCTGCTCGACGACGAGCCGCTGGAAGTTGAGATCGCGACAACGTTGCTCTACGGGCACTGCTCGTATTCTTACCGGCAAATTCGCCACACAGTTGAATCATTGGATGAAGCACGCAGGAAGGAAATCATCGACGCCGGACTTCGCCATCGCGGGCGCCATGACGAAATGCTGCGCGGTTTCTGCGCGGGGCAGAGGTTTCGCTTCGACATCCTGATGGACATCGGCGGCTTTCGTGACATGCACCGTCACCGCCGGTGCATTCAGATTGAGCAGGGATTTACGACCGCTCACGGCTACGACGTGCCTGCAGAACTGCAAGCAGCGGGCGCACAGGAGAGATACACGAGCGCGATGGATGGAGCTTCCGCTGCAGTGCGCGCCATCGCGAATGGCAGTTCGGCGGAGGCGGAGGAGAATTCGCAGTACGCAATTCCTCTGGGCTTCCGAAAGCGCACGCTCTTCAAGATGGATTTCGCCGAGGCAGTTTACATTTCCGAGTTGAGGACCGGCCCGGCCGGACATTTTTCCTATCGCAACGCTGCCTATGCAATGTATGAGGAAGTGAAGAAGAAGTATCCGGCGTTGGCGCAGTATTTTCGCGTGCACGATGTGCGTGAGCCGGTGGATCTGTTGAAACGATAGCATCGTTCGCACAGCCCTCGCACGGCCGCGACCATGTAATCTCCTGACATGCTCGATCCTCAAACTTCCCAGGCTTCACCACCTCGCGCGCTCGAGGGCATACGCGTTCTTGACTTCTCTCACGCGCTGGCCGGCCCGTACTGCACGCTCTTGCTCTCAGATTACGGCGCCGAGGTTTACAAACTGGATCGCCGCATGGTGGGGAACTCTCTCGCGGATGGGGACCGCCCTTCGTTGGCAAGCAGGCGGCGTTCTTTTTGGGCTTGAATCGCGGCAAGCGCGGCATTGCGATTGATGTGAAGAAGCCCGCCGGGAAAGCCCTCTGCCTGCAATTGATCTCAAAAATGGATGTCCTGATTGAGAATTTTCGTCCCGGCACGATGGACCGCCTGGGCTTCGGATACGAAAGCGTTCACGCGTTAAATCCTCGCCTGGTTTATTGCTCGATATCTGGTTATGGACAAAATGGCCCGTCGCGAGATGAGTCCGCCATGGACCTTACCGTCGAGTGCTCGAGCGGCTATATGAGCATCACCGGAACCGAAGACGGTGAAGTAGTGCGGAGCGGGTACGCTGTATGCGACATCAACGCCGGCTTGTTCGCCGCCATCGGCATTCTGATGGCGCTGCGACATCGCGAACGCACCGGTGTCGGACAGTTTGTGGATATTTCCATGTTCGACAGCATGATCTCTGCCATGAGTTCCAACTACATGACCTACCTCGGCTCGGGGCTCGTGCCCAAGCCTCTGGGCACGGCATTTCCCACCGTCGTTCCATACAGAGTTTTTCACGCGCAAGACGGGGACTTCTCGATCTCAGTAGGAAGCGAAAAATTGTGGGCAGCTTTTTGTTCGGCGATCGGAGAACCGCAGCTGACCCTGAATCCGGAGTATGCCACGAACGCGCTACGCATTCAGAACCGTGTGGCGTTGGAATCACTATTGGGCCAAGTTTTCGAAACGCGGACTCGCGACGAGTGGCTTCAAACTCTGGGTTCGGCAGGTATTCCCTGCTCGCCGGTGCGAGCGTTTTCTGAAGTGGTCGCGCATCCTCAAGCGATGTTTCGTGAGATGTTTCCCTTGCTCAAGCAGCAGGGCTGCCGGGTTACGGGAGCGCCGATCAAGATGTCGAAAACGCCTTCGAAGCCAGTCACGGGCGCCCCGGCCCTGGGCCAGCATACGAAAGAGGCGCTTACGGATCTGCTCGGGATTCGTGGGCCAGAGTTGTCAGAACTGTTTGCGGCGGGAGCAGTGACCGGACCTTCCGAGTAAGAGCGGCACCGCAAAACGCGAAATCCAAAACCGGGCGTACACTCTACCGGTGTGATTCGTGGGGAGGCGGAAGTGAGTGCCCGACGGACGATCCCATTTTCTCTGATCGAAGACGCCCGGCGTCACATCTACAACGCGGCGATTCGCACGCCGCTGGTACGGTTGAACTCCTCTGATGCACCATGCGAAATCTATTTGAAGCTTGAAAATCTGCAACCGATCGGGTCGTTCAAGATCCGCGGGGCGTATAACGCCGTTCGTTTGCTGCCGGAAAGCGCGGGGGGTCGCGGCGTCTGGACGGTCAGTGCGGGCAATGCGGCCCAAGGCGTGGCGCTGGCTGCTCAAAAAGTCGGCGTTCCGTGCAAAGTGCTTGTCATGGACACTGCGCCCACCACCAAGCTCGAGGCCATCCGCAGACTCGGCGCAGAAGTCGTGAAAGCGCCCTTTGATGAATGCTGGAAGGCACTGAGCGAGCGCCGGCATCCGGCGATGAGCGGTACGATCGTTCATCCCTTCGAAGACGATGAATTCATAGCCGGCAATGCTTCCATTGGCCTTGAAATTCTCGAGGATCTGCCGGACGTCGAGGCGGTCGTGGCATCCTTTGGCGGGGGAGGCCTTTCGTGCGGCATCGCCTGCGCAATGCAAGCACGAAGGCCGATGGTCAAGGTGTTTGCAGCAGAGCCTGAAACCGCCGCTCCGCTCACCTCTTCATTTTCCGTAGGCTCCGCCCAGGCTTTTCCTGACTGGCAAGCGAGTTGGGTTGATGGCTGCGGCGGCAAGAGTGTTTTTCCGCGAATGTGGGCGCTAGCGCATCACCTGCTGGCGGGCTCGATGGTGGTCACACTGGAAGAGACACGTCGCGCAATGAAGCTGGTAGCCGAGCGCAACCACGTGATTGCGGAGGGGGCGGGAGCGTGCGCCGTAGCTGCGACACTTACCGGGAAGTGCGGCTCCGGCAAGGTGGTGGCTGTGATCAGCGGTGGAAATATCGATTTGAGCAAGTTCCAGGAACTCGTCTGCGCTTGAGTCGAGTCAACCCGTTCCCGCCGATTTAGCACACCCGTAACCTGCCCAGGCATCGATTTCGGCATCACAATAGACGCAATGCGGCAGCTGCTGAAAATCGCGCTTTCGGCCTGCTTGACTCTCTATATCGCATCTGCCCAGAAGGCACATGCGAGTGAAAAAGCTTCCGAGCCGAAGGCCGCGCCGGAAAACGCCCAGTTCTTCGACGACGACGACCGGCTCTCGGTGCTGGCGGCTGCACTCGACCGCCACGTGCGGCGGACATCGGAAAGGGACTGCTCGCACCTGGTTCACGCGATCTACGAGCACGCGGGATTCCCCTACGCATATGCGCCCTCGGATGATATTTACGCTGGCATCGATGGTTTCGAGCGCGTCAAACAGCCGGAAGCCGGCGATCTGATCGTGTGGCGCGGGCACGTTGGCATCGTGGTCAAACCTTCGACTCACATCTTCTTTAGCTTTATGAGTTCAGGGCCGGGGACCGATGACTACGAAGCGCCATATTGGAAGCATCGCGGGAAACCTCGTTTCTACCGCTATCTGAAAAATTTCTGCCAAGATTGTGACGATGAAAAAAGGCAGTCGCATCGTCTGCTGACCATCAGACGATCCAAAGAGCGCTGAGCGTCATCTTCGATCCAATCCAAAAATCAGTGACACACCGTAGCTTCGCTGCGCGGGCTGGAATTGCAGTTCGATCAGCGGCATGAACGATGTGTGCGTGTGCGCGAGATGGCTCATGTGTGTGTTGTAGACGTAACGGCCAATGAACCAGCCCATTGCGCCACCGGCGACGACATCCGACGCGAAATGCTTTTGGGCCGCGATGCGCGATGCGCTCACGATTCCTGCAAGCGTATAAGCGGTAATGCCCACGATTCGTTTGTGCTGGTATTCGTGGTCGAGCAGCGAAGCAATAGACCAGATCTGAATCGCATGGCCGGAGGGGAAAGAAGTGCCGCCAGCCCAAAAATCGCCGGCATGCTTTTCATCGGGACGGCTGCGGCGGAAGACCTCTTTCAAGACGCCCGCGACGATCAGGCTATCCAAGAGAGATTCCGTTCCCAGAACTCCGATTTCGCGTCCCTTCGGATTGTCGCGCCAGGCGCCGTAGATATACGATCCCGCGACAATGGGAATCAGAGTGTAGGAGGCTCCGACATCAGAAATTCGCCCGCCCCAGCGGACTTGTCCGCGGCTGTTTTCGAAGGCATTGGCGAGGTGGGTGTCAAGCGGAATCAGCGCTCCGACTGCGGCGGTTGGGATGATCCACTGGAGCGCATTGTCGCGGCTGATGTGAAATGGGCTGGTGAAAATGTCCTTCTGGTCGAGCGCAATATTCAGAAACAGTTTGCGGAAGAGCGGCTTGGGACGCTCGGTATCGCCGGGATAGAAGATGCGGTCGCGGCGATCAAGAGCGTGCGCCGGCGCACTGGTTGGCGCGGATTGATCTGCCGCTTGGGAAGCCTGTGTCGAGTTGCTGTCAAGTTGCGAGAGTTCGTCGGCTTGTGGAACCGCAGCAGCGCTGAGCGACACAGCTCCCAGCAACACCGCGCAAAGAAAGAAAGAACGTTGACCGATGCTACTCACAACCAACATTCGATGCAGAGTACCCGCTCAGTGAGTTGTCCTTAAAACCCTTACAGGAATCTCCTGACGCCTGCTTCTATCTGAGCAGCTCTTGCAGGCCGTTCTCGTCGATTACCGCCACTCCCAACTCTTTCGCCTTGTCGAGCTTCGAACCCGCCTCGGCACCCGCAACAACGTAATCGGTCTTCTTGCTGACCGACCCGGCAACTTTGCCGCCTGCATCCTCGATCAACTTCTTGGCTTCGTCGCGTGTGTAATTGGCAAGCGTGCCGGTCAGGACGAAGGTCTTGCCGGCCAGCTTGGTGCCGCGTTCTTTCTTTTTGCCTTTGAAGGTCAGACCGGCGGCGCGTAGCTCATCCACCACTTCGCGGTTCTTCGGCTCGGCGAAGAACTCGACTATGCTTTTTGCAATCCGAGGACCGACCTCTTCGACCTGCTGCAATTCTTCTTCACTGGCCTTGACCAAACCATCCATGGAGCCGAAATGTTCGGCTAGAAACTGCGCGGTGCGCTCGCCAACGAAGCGAATGCCGAGTCCGTAGATGACGCGCTCGAGCGGGAGCTTCTTTGAATTCTGAATCTCGCGCAGGACGTTCTCCGCCGACTTTTCGCCCATGCGCTCGAGGGTGAGCAGCTTGTCTTTCGTGAGCTTGTAGATGTCGGCGATGTCTTTCACCATGCGGCGTTCGGTGAGCTGGGTGACCAGGGCGTCGCCCATGCCGTCAATGTTCATTACGCCGCGCGAGGCGAAGTGCAGGATAGTCTCGCGGAGTTTTGCGGGGCATTTCTGGTTCACGCAACGATGGTCAGCCTCGCCCTCCGCGCGGACGACGTGACCGCCACAAATGGGACAATGCTCCGGCATCTGAAATGTCTTGCGGCCGCGCGGGTGTTTATCGTCATCGATCACGCGCGTGACTTTGGGGATGACGTCGCCGCCGCGCTCTACTTCTACCCAGTCGCCGATTTTCACGCCGAGGCGCTCGATCTCATCCATGTTGTGCAGCGTGGCGCGGCTCACGGTGGTGCCGCCGATGGGAACGGGCTTCAGGGCGGCCACCGGCGTAAGTTTTCCTGTGCGGCCAACTTGCACCAGGATGTCTTCGATCTGCGTGATGCCGGCGCGCGCGGCATACTTGTAGGCAATGGCCCAGCGCGGGGCTTTGCCCGTGAAACCTAGTTCGCGCTGCAAGGCTGTGCTGTTGACCTTGATCACGACACCGTCAATTTCGTAGGGCAGCGATTCGCGCTTCTCTTCCCACTGGCCGATGAACTTCCATATCTCGTCGAAGTTGGTCGCGAGTGCGCGGCGCGGGTTCACTTTGAGTCCGGCTGTTTCAAGGGCGTTGAGCGTGTCCCAGTGCTGATCGAAGACGGTGCGTCCGTTCGAGATGAGCATGTAAGCAAAGTAGTCCAACCGCCGCTGCGCCGTGATGCTGGGTTCCAATTGCCGCACGGTCCCGGCGGTCGCATTACGCGGGTTCGCAAACAACGAGAGCCCTTGCCTTTCGCGCTCTTCATTCATCCGCTTGAACGAAGCAATCGGCATCAACATCTCGCCGCGAACTTCGAAATCTGGCGGAATACCGGCCTTCTTAAGCTTGTCGGCCGGAATTGAGAGTGGGATGGAGCGAACGGTGCGCACGTTCGCGGTCACCTCTTCACCAGTTGATCCATCGCCGCGCGTGATTCCGCGGACCAGCTTGCCGTCTTCGTAGCGCAGCGCGAGCGACATGCCATCCAGTTTCAATTCGCAGACGTATTCGATGTCCTTGCGGCCGGCGAGTTCGTGGACGCGGCGCTCCCAGTTACGCAGCTCTTCTTCGTTGTAAGCATTGTCGAGCGAGAGCATCGGAACCGAATGCGCGACTTTGACGAAGCCCTCGCGCGGCTTGCCGCCCACGCGCTGCGTCGGCGAGTCCGGCGTGATCAGCTCGGGATGTTCGACCTCAAGCTTCTTAAGCTGGTCCATCAGCCGGTCGAATTCGGCATCGCCGATCTCAGGGTCGTCGAGCACGTAATAGCGGTACTCG
>JBKPSP010000224.1:0-9078 GCA_046735175.1 Acidobacteriota bacterium | reverse complement strand
CAACATCGCAGCATGCAAAGCCGGAGAGGACACCTGCGATTATTCAAGTCTTACTCCTCAGGAAACCAAGATGTTTACCGCTGCTGAACACAAGTGCAATTACACGGCTTGTCTTAAAGACCACGGTTATTGCGATCTTTCCCGACTCACCGCGGAGGAGATCCGTTCCATCCAGGCGGACCCCAGCTCATCCCACTAAGAGCCGTTCAAAACTCGGGAACCTGCAAGGCCGCGAATGGAATGTCCAGTCCATGTGAGCGTAATTGACCAGATTGGGCAGGCTAGGCTTGATAAGCTTCAATCAGCGTCACTGATTTGAAAGGATCGCCGTATGATCCCAACCAGAAGACTCCCATCTTCATTATTGCTACTCCCTGTCCTTGCCTCGGACCATGTCGCGCAATTTTCCGACCAGCCCACAGTTCCCGTACCAACCGACGAAGGTTCCTCACGAATGGGCGATGAAGGCTGTTCCAACGAAAGCCAAAGCGTAGATGATGCCACCGGCTACTCAAGAGAAGAGGAGGAAGCAGACTCAATGGGTTGTGAAGAGGCCTCATGATCGCCGGTTTAGAGAGCACTCAGCAGTCGAAGATGGATCCAGTCACCGCAACCTGGACACTGACCGTGACCGACCGGCGGCTCATGTGGCTTCAGAAACAGCATCCCGGCGCGCGCGGTCAGAAACTCCAGCTCTGGGCATCGGGAGCATTCAAGCAATCTCCGCGCACGGCGGCGAAGACCTAATGGGATCATCCACTGAGAACGCTGATGTTCGAGCTATTTTTCGAGCCTATCCTGCGGCTATTTGCACGTGCGGGGATTTTGCGGCTTGGAGAACAATCCCCCGCTACCGCTCGAGCAACACTCCCATCTCCTCGTCCCCCCAGACGTTAACGTATGCCGCCTTCCCAAGCGTTGCGGGACCGTTGGGCCCCATCTCGTAATAGACCTTTGCTTCTGACGGAAACCGCTTCAAGGCTTCCATCAACTCTTTGACGGTCCACTCTTTGTCTGCCATTGCTTCTCCCCTCGCAAATGCTCAGGTGAAACCTGCCATCGTCTAAATGAAGTCGCTACCGGCGGCAGGGTAGAATACGATCACTGCGCAGGGTTGCTCGCGACCACCGGAACCGGAGTGACCAACTTCAACTGATCCAGTTCAGTCAGCACGCCTTGCCAGCGAAGCTGGTCTTTCTTCGTCTCGATCGGTAGCGAGAGGTCGGAATAAAACTGCAGAATATTCTCGCGCAGCTCCGGCGACGTCCGCTCGAACTTCCGCTCTGACAGTTGAGCCAGCAACTTTTCCAATGTGTATCCGCGAAAGCGAATGAAAGAGTCCAAAAGCGTTCAGAATCCACAAAACCAGGGCGATAACTACGACGCCGTTTAGGATCGACTTAATGGTTCCCTGCATGGGGATGAAGCGATTGACCAGCCACAGCAGGACACCCACCACGACGAGAACTTCTACTAGTTGAATTAAAGGCATGACCTTTTGACCTCTCTGTTCGCAGGCTACCGCCTCGCATCCGTCTCGAGGGTCGCCCAAAGTCTGTGTTCGAGAGCTTCCAGGGTCGAATCGTGTTCGCCGGAGACTCGCGGCATGTACACGGATGAAGAATGCCGATTAGCTGGATGTGGTTGGTTCGTGGTCGTTGATTACAGCCGATCCACGGCGACCTGAGAATGAGAGCTACGAATCAGCAGTCGCGGCTCCCTCTACACACTCAGGAGAATAAATAATGACAGGTATGGGCTTTTGGGTCTGAGCAAGATAGCTCACATGTGGAGACTAAGATTATGGAAGCCTGCGCCCCACGTGATCGAGTTGCGCTTCCGTGTTGGCACGGGTCACGGCCTGGAAGTTTTGGCAACGCCCTCAACGATTGACTTTTGGTACGAAAGGGGAAACCCATTCCCAGAAATGTGACGGTGCTCTCGTGCTGATCGAACTGTTCGCGGCTTCGCCATTTCCTTGATGACGGCGGCCAAGGTCGTTTTGCCGGATCGCTTCTTTAGTTTTGTTTTACTCATACGCCCATGATTTCACGCGTCCGAGGCGTTCACAGGTCAATTTGGATCAATCGAATTTTTCTTGATTGCATAACTAAACATAAGCCCCACTGGGAGAACAGCAGTGTACCGCTGGCTTTTGAACTTATCCTGAACGGTGTCGAACAAGTTCCCACGTTCAGCACCCTCTTGAAGGAATGGCACACCACAATTCCCGCTGACAAGTCCGTTTCGGCATTTGGTTTAGAGATGATCAATATTGAGCATTTTCCGGCTTGCGACCGTTGCATCATGTGGTATAGAAAACCGAGGAGTTCGCTGGGAACACCATGCATCTACTGTCGCCCCGAAGTTACTTACATCATCGATTGTTCTCGTTCCGTGAACTCGCCTGAAAAGCGAGTGGTTTACTGAAGAGTGGTTTGCTGGAGAAGGAAGGGTGCTGCTTGAGAGTCATGCAGCCCGACAGGGAGGCAAAGGTCAATGCGAAGTAAACTCGTCCTCTGGTCTCTGTTATTGATTGGTGGATTCCTTGCCGGGTTCATCCTGCAGTATGTCAGACTGCAGCGTCTACAGGAGGAACTATCTGCATCGTCAAAACAATTAGTATCCTGTCAGTCCAGCGAACAATTGTCGCAACTTCGCGTCACAGCCACGATGATGTATCTGGAAGCCGTGCAAAAGAACTACGGACTGGCCGGCGAGCACGCGAAAGAGTTCTTCGATCAAGCCCAGCGAATTGTCAGTGGCACAGAGGACCTCGCACTCCGCAACTTACTTCGCGACACCTTGGCGACCCGCGATCAGATCACAGGCGATCTAGCGAAGGGAGATGCCGCCGTACCTTCAGAAATACAGCCAGTCTTATCCAAGCTCGAGCAGACTGCGAAGCATTGACGAAAACAGGCCTTGGGAAATTCTGTGTCAGGCGAGTATTGCGCCGGTGCCTGATGTCCCGTCAGTCGTGAAATGGGCTGACCGACATGACTTTATCTTGCCGGAGTGGAGACGACTTCCCTCGAGGTTTGGTCGTTGCTGATGTGCTCTTCGATCCTGGAGACGAACTTCGGCGCGTGGCCCTTAGCCATTTGCCGGATGCCGGGCCCAAACTCGTGCAGGAGGTTGATGCCCGCGTCGCTGCCAATCGTCGAGCCAAATGTTTTGAACGTCGCCGAAGTGGAGCGCCTCCAATATGGACGGTAAGCAGTGGCGATCGCGACCGAAGTCAGCAACCCGAGGAAATACGACGTGTTCAGCGTCTTCTTTCCAGCGTCGTTACGCGTGATTAAAATGCGCGAAGCTGCATATGTGGCCCGGCCCAGAAAGCTGCCGCTGCTCGAAGGGTAATAACGTGGGTCCTGCTTGAGCAGTGACGGAAACAGGTACTTACCAAAAAAGGCGCTGGACTCTTTTTGAATGAGTACCCCTTTATATAGAGCGGTCAGGCTGGCTTGACCTCCAGAACTGAGGCGTCCCAGTTCGGTTTCGTGCATTATGCTCGCGTTGATACCAGCCGCTCCAAATGTCAAGGGCGAGCGCGCTTCATCGATGAACGTGCGGAATTTCTCTGCTTGAGTTGGAGGCCGTGCTGACGGAGCATCGGGAAGTGATTTCCACGTACGCAGTTCCTGGCGCTGCAGTTCGTGTAAGTCCGAGCCGTCAAACTCTAACCCCTGAAGCAAGCCAGCGAAAGGCCGTTCGCTCTGGCCCAACGCGCCGCAAGTAGCCAACAGAAAGAAAGAGATGACCCGTATTGCTCCAATTCGCTTCACCGTGGCTCAATCCTGCAAAGTGGCCAACGACTTCGGGCTGCTTGGCAATTCGACCGGAAGTACACTTCAACGCTAGCCCTCCATTTGGCATTCGTCTGAGCAAGAGTGCTCACACAGACGTGTCGTTGCTCGCTGACACTCGCGGGCTATGCATTGAGCAGCGACAGGCGGAAGACTAAGTAGGTGACCTATTCCAGAAGTCCCCTAAGCTACTCTGAAGTTAGATTTCGAAAATGTACGATATTGAACATCCCGGCAATTGCATCTGCAATATTGTGAGTTTAATCGCGAACTGAGGTCTCAAACCTGGGACTGATACGCGGTGCGTTGCTTGACAGTCCTGCCCTATGAGACTAGAGTTGAAATTGAGGTTGTCACTACCTTCTCCTCTTTCAGGTTTCCTGAACTAAGTCAGCCCATCTGAAGTTTCCTTTCTTAGCCACCCCAACCTTAAGGAGGTTGCCCATGTTTGCACGCAATGTTTCGATTCATCTCAAATCCAATACACTTTCTGATTACGCGCGAACTTTTGAGAAGGACGTCCTTCCTTTGCTTCGTAAGCAGAATGGTTTTAAGGATGAAATCACATTCGCTGGTCCCGGCGGAGTTGATGTGACTGCAATCAGTCTGTGGGAAAACAAGAGCGATGCCGAAGCCTACAACACCAATACCTATCCCGAAGTGTTGAAGACGATGGGAAGATTTATCGAGGGAACGCCCAAGGTTCAGACCTCCGACGTTGTCACCTCGACCTTCCATAAGATCGCCGTTCACTCAGTAGCCTAGAGCTGTAAGCTGTCCCCACGAGAAGGCGGTAACCTCCGCCTTCCCGGCTTTCAAGGCCTGTCAGTATCTCTTCGTCAGCCCCGCCAATGCCGCAACTGCAGGTCGACAAGCTCTGACACCGATTCCCTACGCTACTTTCGACAAAAGTTCCGTCACCGTTCCCGAGAAACACTCCGACGCTGTTGCTGTCAGGCTCCGCGACAATGATGTCCGACTTGCCGATTCCTCGATGTCCGCCGTCGCCAGCCACATTGGGGTCTGTCCCTTGGTGATTGGCAAGATGATCGGCAGATTAAAGGTGCCGTCGCCCTTCCCGAAGTAGAGCCAGAGTGTGTCGTCGCCTCCATTGGCAACAAGATCGGGGAGTTGGTCCAAAACAGCATCGAGTTCACAGTCGAGTATCTCGTCTGCAATTGTGGTGGCCTCGTCCCACAGCCATTGCTGTAGCGTTGCCATCACCCGCAACCGATCTAACAAGTTGCTACGATAGCCGCGCGGTTGACCGCGCTCACCTTTCGTCATTTTCCCTGCTCTCGCTTGCAGTTGGCATCTTCACTTCCGTGATCTGAATCCAACCCTTGTCCGGGTAGACGTGAGCGTTCACTCGGACGTAATGTCCTTCGTGACCCTTAAGGGTCTCCGGGTTGTAAACATTCCAGGCCCTTTGGTCAGTCACAAACCTTAATTTCTCGCCCTGTTCACTGACAGTGCCCATAATGGATGTAGACTGGCCTGCGGCTTGATGCTTCTGTAGTGTCTGATTTGCAGGCTCCTGCGCAACAGCAACGATGCCCATGGCAAAGCACAGAGGCAGAAAAAAGAGGAGTAAAAAGGTTTTCATGGCGAGAACTCCCTTCGCGAATGTTCATGAAAAAATCTAAGAGGGAGAACTTCAGATGGCTGACTTAGTTCAAGAGACCTGAAAGAGCAAGAAGAAGATGCCCAACTACTATCCTAGTCTCATACAGCGGTAAGGTCCAACGGTGACTGCCCTGCCGGTCGTGCAAGGTCGTTTACTCCGCTCGAATCGGCACTTTAAATACGGCACAAACGCGGGTGTGCACAAATGGAGCATCCCAGCTAACGCACCGATTCAGATCGGCCTCCGCGGGTGCTCGGGCGTTCTTGTCGTTCACAGCAACGAACCGGGCTTCCGGCCACTGTCACGGCCAGAAACCCTCTTTTCCCGAAACTCCTCGACTAACCGGCTTTCGCTTCGCCTGCCCCAGGATTGAACGATCGGACGGCATCTTCTGCCCGGTCAAAAGTCTCGAAAACCGTCATCAGGGTAGGAAGCACGGACGTCATGGTTCAAAACGTCGGAGTGTTTGCTTGTCTAACCTTTTTCAGCCGGGCCCCGACGCTCTCGGCAATGCTGTACCGTGCCATAGGGCAATCATCTGGCAATCTGAATTCGTGTCCGCAATCCAAGCAGACCTTGTACGTTCGCTTCTTAATTGTGAACACACGGCTCAAGTGGGGGTGACTCACAGCCAAAGGCGAACTGAACCATCCAATGCAGCGGGTTCATCGGTTCTGATCTCGCCTTCGCTCGCAGCTTCCGTTGGCATCCAGCTGATGTACCTGCTTGACGTGCTTGTCAAACTGCCGATGCATGGTTCTCATTGCTGCTTCCGGATCTCTCGCCAATCCAGGCCCGCCAAACGAAAAGTATGCCTCGCAACTTGAGCACTTGCAGTGCAGCCCCGATTTGTTGTTTTGCGTGATCTCAAGATGTGGCTTTTTCATGCATCAAGTTTCCCAGTGAAGAGTCCCGTACCAGTTTTTTCAGTACGCATCTCCCATGCCGGCATGGCCGGCCGCGGCACCGACCTTCGCTTCCTGAATGTCGGCGACCAGGGCTTCGGTGGTCAGCATCAACGCCGCGATGGATCCGGCATTGGTCAAAGCAGTACGCACGACCTTGGTTGGATCGAGCACGCCGGCTCTGACCAGATCTTCGTACTCTCCGGTCACGGCGTTGTAGCCGAAGTTAGGGTCCTTTGAGTCGTTGACTTTGCCCAAAACGATGGCACCTTCTTCGCCTGCATTCTCGGCGATCTGGCGTAACGGTTCCTGCAAGGCGCGCTTCACGATGTTGACGCCGATCTGCTCATCGCCCTCAACCTTCAGCTTGTCGAGAGCGATGACACAGCGAGCCAGAGCCACGCCGCCACCGGGGACGATGCCTTCTTCGACGGCCGCCCGGGTTGCGTGCATGGCGTCCTCAACGCGTGCCTTCTTCTCTTTCATTTCGGTCTCGGTCGCAGCCCCTACCTTGATCACCGCCACCCCACCAACCAATTTCGCCAACCGCTCCTGCAGCTTCTCGCGGTCGTAGTCGCTGGTCGTCTTATCGATCTGGCCACGAAGCTCCTTCACCCGGCCTTCGACGTCGGCATGTTTGCCTTTACCTTCGATTATGGTGGTATTGTCCTTATCAATCGTGACCTTCTTGGCCTGTCCGAGATCCTCCACCTTCACGTTCTCGAGTTTGATGCCTAGATCTTCAGTGATCGCCTTCCCGCCCGTGAGTGTTGCGATGTCCTGCAACATGGCTTTGCGGCGATCGCCAAATCCCGGCGCCTTTACGGCAGCAACCTGCAGGGTCCCACGCAGCTTGTTAACGACAAGGGTCGCCAGGGCCTCTCCCTCGATGTCCTCAGCGATGATAAGCAACGGCTTGCCACTCTTGGAGATCTGCTCCAGCAGAGGGAGGATGTCCTTCATGGAGCTGATCTTCTTTTCGTTGATGAGGATGTAGGCGTTCTCGAAGCTAACTTCCATGCGTTCAGGATCCGTGACGAAGTATGGCGAGAGATAACCACGGTCGAACTGCATTCCTTCCACGACTTCGAGCTGGGTCTCAAGCGTCTTCGACTCTTCGACAGTAATGACGCCGTCCTTGCCGACCTTCTTCATTGCTTCCGCGATGATGTGGCCGATGGTGTCGTCATTGTTGGCGGAGATGCTGCCAACCTGGGCGATCATGTCACCTTGGACAGGCTTGGAGAGCTTATCGAGTTCGCCCTTGGCGCGCTCGCCGGTCTTGGGGTCGATTGCGCCGCAAACCACGTTGATGGCTTTTTCGATGCCGCGTTTCATCGCCATAGGATTCGCTCCGGCAGCAACGGTCTTAACGCCTTCACGATAGATGGCCTGGGCCAGGACAGTGGCGGTGGTAGTCCCGTCGCCAGCGACGTCACTGGTCTTGGAGGCGACTTCACGTACCATCTGTGCGCCCATGTTCTCGAGCGCGTCCGGCAATTCAATCTCTTTTGCAACCGTAACGCCATCCTTGGTAATCGTAGGGGCTCCGAACCTCTTTTCGATAACAACGTTGCGGCCCTTGGGGCCGAGGGTCACTTTCACGGCATCCGCCAGAAGGTTGACGCCCCGCAGAATTGCCCGCCGCGACTCTTCTCCATGTATGATTTGCTTCGCCATAATTCTTTCCTCCTAGACTCTAAAATCCATTGTCATCCCGAGCGGACACTCTTCGCCGTCGTGGAGTCTGAGTTCGTCATTGCCTGCAATTTGGAACGCGATCGCAATGAAAACGCGAAACGAACATCCGACCCTATTTCCTTGCTCCTACCGTCTCTTTCTTGGCCGCCGCGCCGGAGACAACGCCAAGGACTTCTTCCTCTTTCATGATCAGGAAGTCTTCTCCATCAATCTTGATCTCGGTGCCGGAATACTTACCGAAGAGGATGCGGTCACCTTCTTTTACGGCGAGAGGAAATATCTTGCCTTCATCATTGGTCTTGCCTTTGCCAACCGAAATGACTTCGCCCTCCTGTGGTTTATCTTTGGCGGAATCCGGGATAATGATGCCGCCCCGAGTGGTGCCAGCTTCTTCTACGCGCTGCACCAGAATGCGATCATGCAGTGGGGTAAACTTTGTGGCCATAACTTGCAGACTCCTTTCGCTCCTATTTAGTTGCACAAGCGCGAGGGCCATGGAAACTAGCTAGCAGAGCTTCTGAGAATCGCACGTAGACGCACACGCGCGGCTGGCCAATCCTCGGTGAGAACGGCGCGGCAGTACTAGTTTCCGTGGGCATAACACCGCGATATCCTTTAGCTCTTAAGCGATCACGAGGTAAGTGCGCTCATACCCCAACTATCGTCGAGGCACGTACAAAAGGCTGAGCACTATTGACCAGATTGTATTCCGCGCTGCAGAACACACTATTCGCGGGACGGCTTACGTTTTAGGAAACGCGTCGTGAGGTCAATACTTCCGATGACACCATGGCGTATTGCGACGGCCTGGGCAACTGAATCGTTGGCATCCACGGTGAGGATGTGGCCGTGAACTAAGATGAGGTCGGCTGCGGGTTTTTGGCGGAAAGAGTCCGCGTCAACAGCAACGACCTTAGTAAGGCACTTGATGCTATGTGGTAGCGAAACATCGGTTGATTCTATTCGCGAGCGCAAAGTTCAACCACTGCCAGAATTCCCCGTTTCTGTTGTGGGGCTGACATGAACCGGAAGAGCC
>JBKPSP010000223.1:0-13641 GCA_046735175.1 Acidobacteriota bacterium | reverse complement strand
TACAGATGAGCCCTATCACTCCTACGCACGTGGACGAAACCACCGACACCGAGATAACTCTTGGCACCGGCAAGATGCTTGCGCTGTTTTTTGGGCTGGTGATTCTGTGCGCGATCTTTTTTGGAATGGGTTTTTCGATGGGGCGAAATTCCGTGAAGTCGGGTCCGGAGTTGCTCCCTTCTCCAACTGCGCCGGCCACGAACAAACGTTCGGCAGAGGCGAGCAAGCCTGCTGAGCAGCCGCCCGCATCGGCGAACGATTCCAAACCCCAATCTTCGCAGGCTTCACCCGATGCGGGTGCAACAAACTCTTCCGGACAGCCCGCAACATCGGACCAGGTTTCGCCTCCTCCGGCGAACGGTTCAGGCTACTTCGTTCAAGTTGCGGCCGTAAGTAAACAGGAGGACGCCGAAGCTTTGGTAGAGTCTCTCAAAGGCCGGCAGTATACCGCGTTCATCGCAACGCCCTCACCAGACAAGTTCTTCCACGTCCAGATCGGACCGTTTAGTGACATCAAAGAAGCGGAGAGCACGCGGTCGAAGCTGGTGAGCGATGGGTATAACCCGATCTTAAAGAAGTAAGAAGGCAGAATTCAGAATGCAGAAGTAAATTTGGTTTTACTTCTGCATTCTGAATTCTTACTTCTGACTTCTCCTGAACTTCCCGACCCCGATCCTCACCTCTACCGTATTCACTCCTGGGTTCAACCGTTCCAGGCCGGCGTTTGAAATGTGGAGATAGCGCGCCTCAATTGTCCAGGCATATTTCGGTTTGAGGATGTGCATGCCGAAAGCCGCCGCGGAGGTGAAGTTGACGCTAGAAGTTCCACTCGGGACATCGTGAGTTGTGAACAGAGTTCCGCCGCTCAACTCCAGATAAGGCACCAGCGAGCTGCGCGTGGCGAAGTTCCATTTGAGGTTCAGCGGATTAATGCCCGCGCCATAAGCTGTGTTCTTTGGCTGAAAAATCAGGTAGGCGGGGACTGCATCAATCGCATATTCGAACCTGCCGCTCAGGAAACCGGGCCCGTGCGGTTCAGTCAAGATCCAACCGTAGCGCAAACCTGCATTCCAGATTCCCGTGTCGCCACGGCCGCCAGGCACTGAGTGGCCGCCGGAGGTCCAAATCTGGACTTCGGTTGCGTTGTCCTCAGGGCGAACTTGCGCAGAGGCCAGAGTACCCATCACGAGGAGAGCCAACACAATCTTTCTCACAGGCCCAGTCCTCCATCCACGGAGAGAATTTGGCCGGTGATGAAATGGGGAGCAGCGGCGAAGAACATGATCGCGGCAGCCACATCGTCGGCGTCGCCATTACGCAGCATCGGTGTTTGCTTTGACATTCGCCGCATGAAGCTTGCCGCAGCCTTTTCGCCGAGGTCAATCATTCCCGGAGCGACGCAGTTTACCGCAATTTCTGGAGCCAGGGCTTTAGCCATCGCTTTCGTCAGCATATGCAGGGCGGCTTTGGAGGAACAGTAGTGGGCGTGAGTCGGCCAGGCCCGCAATCCGCCGAGAGATCCCAAATTAATGATCTTGCCATTTTGCTTACGTAAATGCGGCAAGGCCGCTTGCGATAGAAGAAATGGGCCGCGGACGTTGGTATTGAAAATGGTGTCCCACTGCTGAATTGAGAGTTTGTGGAAGTCTACAGTCTCGTAACGTCCGGCATTGTTCACCAGGATGTCGAGCCGTTTGAAGTGGCGGACGGAAGCCGATACGGCAGAACGAACACTCGCTGGATTAGTAACGTCGCACGGCACAGTGAGCGCGCGCACGCCCGCCTTCTCGATCTGTCTTGCCGTCTGCTGAGCTTCTTTCTCTGACCGCAAGAACGTTATTGTGACGTCTGCACCCGCCTCGGCCAGGGCCAGAGCGGCGGCCTTTCCCAAACGCTTTGCTCCTCCGGTCACAAAGGCTGCTTTTCCGGACAGAGCACGGCCTGATTGATCCGCCATGAATTAGGGATTGTACTTCTATGGCCGCTTATCCGCGAGAAAACATCTAAGCTTTCCGGAACGGATTCTGGAGGACCATTTCCGGAAGATCATTTTCTGGCAGATCATTTTTCTGGCAGATCATGGACAACTTTGCTACACTCCCCGCCATGTCGCTCCTCCGCGAGGTGATCGTGTATTCGCGTAAAGGGTGTCACCTCTGCGAGATCGTGAAGGAAAAGCTCATGAAACTGGAGCGGCGGGGCGGCTTCCGCTGGCGCGAAGTCGACGTCGAGACCGATGAGAGTCTGCGGCGGCAGTTCACCGATGAAGTCCCGGTGGTTTTTATCGACGGGCGCAAGGCTTTTAAATACCGTCTCGACGAGCAGGAATTCCTCAAAAAACTGGCTAGCTAATGCCCTCCCCAATCGTCTATAAAACGCATCATTTCTGTGATTTCTAGCATCCTAAAGACGAGGTGCTCTCAGGTGATCTTAAGGGTTACCTTTAGCGCTAAGTTTGTGTTTCTGCGCGTGTTATACTCGACCCAATCTGCTTGCCCCGGCTTTCTCAGCCAGGGCTGAAGGAAAAAACCACGATGGTCCGTAGTTCGCAGCGAGCTTCCCTTTTCATTGTTGCGTTTTTGGCGGCGTGCGGATTTCTAGGCATGGTGTTTGCCCAGAAGAATCCCGCCGTGGCGCACGACAGCGACTCCGATGTCAGCCAGAGCCTGCAGCAGTTCACTCAGGTTTATGACATCGTCGAGCAAAATTATGCCGAACCGGTAAACGCTGATAAAGCGATTTACAACGGCGCCATTCCCGGCATGCTGCACGTGCTCGATCCGCACTCGAATTTCTTTGATCCCAAGTCGTATTCGCTGCTGCGCGAGGACCAGCGCGGCAAGTACTACGGCGTGGGAATGACGGTCGGCCCGCGCAATAACAAAGTCATCGTGATCGCGCCGTTTGTCGGGACGCCGGCGTATCGCGCTGGAATTCATCCCGGTGACGTGATCGTTGCGGTGGATGGGAAGCCTACCGACAACATGACAACGGGCGACGTCGCCGATCTTTTAAAGGGGCCAAAGGGCACGACGGTTCATATCACCATTCTTCGTGAAGGCACCGAGAAGCCGCTCGAATTCGCGGTTGTGCGCGATGAGATTCCCCGCTACAGCGTGGATTTGCATTTCATGATCAAGCCCGGAGTCGGATACATGCACGTCTCCGGCTTCAACGAGACAACCGAGCATGAGGTCCAGGAGGCTCTCGACAACTTCTATCAATCGGGCGAACTCAAGGGACTGATTCTCGATCTGCGCCAGAATCCCGGCGGGTTGCTCAATGAAGGCGTCGGTGTTGCGGACAAATTCCTGCACAAGAACCAACTCATCGTTTCACACCACGGGCGTTCCTCGCCCGAGCGGCGTTACGTGGCTACGCATGGCAATGGCGGGAAGGATTATCCCATTGTCGTGTTAGTCAATCGCGGAACTGCTTCGGCTGCCGAGATCGTCGCTGGCGCAATTCAAGACCATGATCGCGGGCTGGTCGTCGGTGAGACCACGTTCGGCAAAGGTCTGGTGCAGACGGTCTACCCGCTTTCGAACGACACTGGTCTCGCTTTGACTACCGCCAAGTACTACACGCCGAGTGGACGGCTGATTCAGCGCGATTACAGCAACGTCTCGCTGTACGACTACTATTTTGATCGCGACGGGATCAACGACACTACGAACAAGGAAGTGAAGCTCACCGACAGCGGCCGCACGGTTTATGGCGGCGGCGGCATCACGCCCGACGTAAAAATTGATCCCATCAAGAGCAATCATTTTCAGGATTCGCTCTTGCAGCACTATGCGTTCTTCAACTTCGCGAAGCACTATGTTAACTCGCACCACATCACCAAGAGCTTTGAAGTTGACGAGAACGTGCTGCAGGACTTCCGCAAGTCCCTCGATGCCGACAAAACACCCTACACAGAAGCCGATTTCGTCCAGAACAATGACTGGATTCGCTCCAGCATCAAGAGCGAATTGTTTGTGGATGCTTTCGGGCAGGAAGAAGGGCTGAAAGTAAGAGCGGAAACTGATCCCGAGGTCACCAAGGCTCTCGACCTCATGCCGCAGGCGCGTGCCCTGGCCGAGAACGCAAGGAAGGTCATTGCTGAGCGCAACAGCGGGAATCTGCCCGGTCAGCACGTGGCGCAGACGAAATAGCAGTCAGCACTTAGCAGTCAACCAACAAGCGGCCACAGATTTTCACGGATTAGCACGGATAAATCTATTCAAGCGTATCCGTGAAGATCCGTGTAAATCCGTGTCTCTTCGCTTTCTCTGATCCCCAGCCCGCTCTCTCCTGGCTGAGTGCTGAGTGCTGAATGCTGAGTGCTGATTGCTAAATCCTGAGTGCTAGAATTCGAGAACCGTGGCGAATAAAGCGCTGTGGATTCTTGCTGCCATCTTTGCCCTGACCGCCGGCGTTACTGACGCTCGATCGCGCCGCATTCCGAACTGGCTCACCTATCCGGCAATCCCACTGGCGGTCATTCTTCATGCCATTGATACCGGCTGGGCCGGCGCACGCCTGTCGCTGTTGGGTGCTGCTCTCGGCCTGGGTTTGTTGCTGCCGTTTGTTTTGATCCGCAGCCTGGGCGGGGGCGACTGGAAGTTGATTGGAGCCCTGGGCGCCTTCTTCGGCTACAACACGGGGTTTTCTTTTGGCCGGCAGCGCCTCATTGTCGTTCTGCTTTGGACCCTGGTCATCAATGGCCTGACGGCGCTTTGCATGGTGGTCTGGAAGGGCCGTACGCGTCAGACTATAAGGAACATAGGACGCATGCTGGCGGCTTTTTTCCGCGTGCATCTCCCTCCCGCGGACCTCACTATCGATAACCCTGAAGCCATTAAAGTGCCGTTTGGAGTCGCCGCCGCCGTGGCCGTGCTGCTTTATACTTCCAAGCATCTGGGAGAGATGTTTTAGGGCGATGAAGTCATCCAAATGGCCGGCCGGTGCCTGGAAATCCCTGGCACAAGATCGCGCGGCGGAGATTGCTGAAGCAGCCGTAATCCTCCCGGCGCTGTTCATGCTTCTGCTGTCCATCTATTGGTTTGGCCGGGCCTACACGGTTTACGGCGCGATCAACCAGGCGGCCCGCGCAGGAGCACAAACTGCGGCAGTTCCGGCATGCGCCAACTGCAATGGCGGTTGCACCTGGCAGAGCAGTTCTCTGCCCTGCGACTCGGTGGTTGTGCAGGCCGTCAACAATGCGATGCTGGCGGCCAACCTTAATCCGGAGCAAGCGATTCCCTCGACTCCAAACCCTACGCCGGAACCATGTCCAAACGTAGTTCCTGAAGGAGTTTGCTCGCAGGCCTCAGGAGGCCAGTTCACAATCTGCCGCAACGTGGTGCTGAACCAGGGCGCGTCTTCGCCGCCGGTTTGCGGGGTGATCATCAGTTTTCAATATCCTCACCAGTTTGTTCTGCCCTTCACTTCGCTCAATAACCAGAGAATTCTCTTGAAGGCTCAAGTGGAAATGCGGGGAGAGGACTGATGCGCGCGGCAACATTCTCGCGCGAAGAGGGAGTGCAGATCCTCGAGTTCGCGCTGGTCTTGCCGCTTCTGGTGGTTTTCGTTGTAGCGATCTATGACTTCGGCCAGGCATTCAACGTGAAGGAGAAACTGAACTTCGCCGCAAAAGACGCCGCCCGTTTCGGGGCGGCCCAACCGACCAACGATCTGACGCAGACCGTACCAGTTTCGGTCACGGCCATTCGCGACCTGGTTGACGCTGATTTGATCAATGCCGGCATTAATGACTGCGGGCTCGGGCCGATTCAACTGACCGCATCATTAACTTGGACGGCCACGGGGAGTTGCGCGGAAACCGCCAATTTTACTGTGACTATCGATCGCGGTTTCGTGTTCAATTCGGGGCCGCAAGGCGCGAATGAGCCGTTGAAAATCATTGGAACGCGTGTGGACATCAGCTATCCCTATCAGTGGCGTTTCGGCGGCGTAATAAAGTTGATAGCACCCGGTTCTACGACACCCGGAATTACGCAGATTGAAACCGATGCGATTGCCGCGAATCAGGACTGAAATGTACAGGCGACACAATGAATGCGGGCAGACGATTGCGATCGTAGCCGTGTCCATGGTCAGCTTCCTGGCAATGGCTGCGCTGGCAATTGATTTGACGACGTTGTACGTGGCGCGAGGAGAGATTCAGCGGGCCGCGGATTCGGCTGCGCTGGCCGGGGCGAAAGCATTCGTAGACTCGGGCGTGACATCGAATCCCGGCAATGCGGGATTGCAGGCGGTCGCGCAGCAGCTTGCGAATTCGTATGTGGCAGGTGCGGTTTTGCAGAACAACGTCTCCGGCAGTTCGCCGCAATTGGTGTCTCCCCCCACTCTGGATTTCAGCCTGCAAGGGAATCCGCGAATTACTGTGAACCTACAGAAGACGAGCCTTCCGGTTTTCTTTGCGAGAATATTCGGAACGACGGCAGCCTCGGTGTCTGCGACAGCCACGGCTGAGGCTTACAACCCGGCCTTTTCGCAAAGCAACTCGGGTAGTTATATTCCCTCGGCGCCGAAGTGTGTGAAGCCGTTTCTTGTACCGAATGCGTACGCCGACCCAAGTAACCCCAACAATCCGTCCCCCCCGCCGTTTGTGGATGAAAACACCTGGCAGGTCAACCAGAGCCAGCAGTTTCTGGGGAAACCAATTGTCTTGTCATCGGGATGCAAAAACGGAAATGGCCAGAAAGGATGCTTTCTTCCTCCTCCGGGTAACCCAAAACCCCCGAATGCCGGAGAATATCTGCCGATGGTGGCCTCAAGCACCCATACGTATTGCCCTAGCGATGCCGCTCCTGGCTGCGGTGGAGCAAACACAGATTTCGAAAAGAGTGTGGAGTGCTGCGACGGAGCAGCGTTTAATTTCAAGCAATGTGGGGGGTCCGCCAATCTGGCGACATGGGACCAGACCATCGATCCTGGTGGACCAAACCAGCCTGCTCGAAATGGATTGCAATGCCTGATTCATACCACGAACATCGGATCGGCCAATATCTCACAACAGGATTCTTTGGACCCAAGCAGTTTCGTTGCAAGCAGCGGAGCGCCGCGGATTTCTCCCGGCACGTTTAGTCAATCCCGGTACAACATTCCCGCAAACTCCCTGATGGACACAAGTGATTCGATTATCACCGTGCCGCTGTTTCACCGTCCCGGCCCCAACCAGCCGATGCCAGACCAGGTCACTATTGTGGGTTTTCTCCAAGTATTCGTGTCGTACGTTGGCCCAACCCTAGGGATTGGAAAACCGAAGGAAGATCTTAATGGCTACATCGTGAACATCATCGGCTGCGGAGACAGCGCGGCATCAGGTTCGCCAGTTTCAGGCGGAGGCGTGTCGGCCATACCGGTCAGGTTGATTCATAACTAAGCATTCAGCACTCCGCATTCAGCATTTCAATGCCACGGGTTTGCGCGGCTCTTCACGGACCTGCGATAGCTTTATCCGTGTAGATCCGTGAAAATCCGTGGCTTCCAGGTTTTTGGAACCAGCGCAGCTTCGCTTGGCTGAATGCTGACTGCTGAGTGCTGACTGCTTAGTAGGTCGGCGGCGGATCAGGTGGTGGGCCGCCCTGAGGATTCTGCTGGCCGGGCTGAGCGTTGGGATCGGGTTGGGCGTTCTGATCGGGCTGCGCGTTCTGGTCCGGCGGCAACGACTGCTCGATCGGTTGGCCATTTTGTTGTGCAATGGCCTCGGGCGGAACCTCCTGAAATTCGTTGTCGCCATTATCGGCTGCGGCTGGAGCGGCGTTTGCGCCCATTGGCCGCGCTTCAGCCACGTCTAATTTTCTGGTCAGAATCACGCTGCGCAAAAGGTTTGGATTTTGTTCTTGTCCAACCACCACGAAATTCAAGCCCGAGCCATTCAGCAATTCGCCGAGAACTTCGCTCGGCGTGCCGGGTCCGAAGTCGGCCGCGACTTTGTCCAACTCCGTGCCAGATGGAATCGCGATCTCCGCGCCGGTCACTTTTTGAATCTGGTAAAGAATTTCGGAAAGCGTCGCGCCGCCGGAGTGGATCGTCATCTGCCCGTTCGAAAACTCGATACTCAATCCCTTGCGAGCTGGCTTCGCGACAGCCGCAGGCCGTAGCGCTGCCGTGGACCCAATACGGGCGTTTGCGGGGCGCACTTCAACCGGTCCACGCGTGGTGACCCATCCGATCGTGGATTGCGTGTCGACCGGAGTTTCAGAAGAACCCAGGCTCACTAGCAATCCTGAACTGTTAGGCGTGAGGCGATACCATTGCGGCTGATTGAGATCGACCACGATGCGCGTGACCGGCGGTTCAGTTGAGAACAGACTGACACGCACACCGCGAACTTCGCCCGACCTGATCGCGATGCCGTGAAGCTCAGGCCCAGGCAGAGCATTGGGTATGTCCACAACCAGGCGCTCAGGCGAGGTGACGATCTGCGCATGCGGTGCCGTCGTGGCGTTGGTTTGGATTTGAAGCTGGAATGGCTCTTTGCTGACGATCGCGACTTTGGCAACCGTGCCCTGACGCGCGTGCGCGAAAGGCGATACCAGCGCGAGAACGCAAAGGCCACGCAGATAAGGGGAGGACTGCATGATTCTGAGCGGATTCTAGCAGCGCGCCGGAGGTGTGAGTCCGCACTTTGGTACTAGAACCAATGGTGCTACTGGGGTTGTGATGGGGTTCTTGCGCCCCTTCGGGGCTTTCTCTTTGCTGCTTCCCCAGGCCTTACGGCCTGGGCTGCATTCTTGCGCCACTTCGCGGCTTGTCCAAGGCTGCGGCGGTTTCATAGTTCCCTGTCGCGTAACCTTCCCCGCCGGAAAACAATAACGGGCGAACGCTCAGTTTTAACGACTCTTACGCAGGCGCGCGACGATCGCAGCAGCACCTGAACCGACCAGGAGAATCGTCCCTGGTTCCGGCACGGGCGGCGGTGGTGGGGGCGGCGGAGGTGGTGGTGGAGGCGGTGGATTCGTGCAGGGTTTATCCGGCTTGGGGACACAGCCGCTGCTGATTGGGGTGCCCGGAAAACCTCCAATCGGAAGGGGGATGAACCCTCCCGGAGGCGTGCCCGCAACCGGAAACCGACCCGCTCCTTGAGACGACGGACCAAGCGGAAGCCCCGGGTCAAGCTGCAACAAGCTGGAGTCGAAGTTCGACGGGAACGATTCCATGCCACTGGCGACTGCATCCGGGCGATCAAGTTCAGCGATGGTCGGCTCGTCCGGCGCGTTTTGCGCCTGCGGCAACACAGAAACCTGATTGCCACAGCGGGTGCGGGCGGTGATCTTGCCGTCGGTCAGGAGTTTCTCGCCTTTGTGCAGGCTCGCCTGCTTGCGGGTCCAATAGACTTTGTTATGCCGCCGGTAGGAGAGGTAAACCAGCCGAGGCGCACTCACTTCGACGACGCGGGCATGGCTGTAATCGAACCCGCGGTAGTGCTCGCCAACCGTGGGATCGTGATCGGCGGCTTCGCGCAGTTCGGCGGCCGAGGTCACCCCGCCCGGCACAATCGAGTACGGATAAACAACCCGCCGATTACGTGCCTGAATGGCCTGAGGCTGAAATCCCGCTCTGGTAGCAAGGTCTGCTCGCGAGACGGAATAAGTGCTTGCCCGGCCGGAGCCATCCTGGTAGGAAGCAATCCAGCGAATCACAGCAATGCTGCAAGCTAAAAGGGTAAGAAACCCCACACTGCGGATGGCGATGCCGGCAAGCCTTACACTGCTCCTTCTCCGGCTTCTCGCCCGATGACGCGAATACTTCAAAGTGCTCTCCTGTACAGTTAGCCCCATTGACTGCAGGGGAGAGGCTACAACTTTCGTTGCATGTGCCGTACCAGAGTACAGGGACGCTTACTGCCCTAAATACTTGAAATTTCTAAAGGATTTGGCACTGCTATTGCGCCCGATGCTAGCAGAGTAGGAAAAATATTGCACAAAATTTTGTGTTGATAACCCGGATGCCCCGCGCAATCAAAGGCCGAGAACTCACATAAAATTCAGTAGCTTACGCAGGTTTCGCATTGTGGATAACTGGACGGTCGAGCATTAAGCGATGAGCAGTAAGCGATCCGGGAAGCTGATTTTGTTCGCCCGCTCAAAGTCCCTGGTTCACTGCTCGCCGATGAAGCGGCGCTGCAAGGTATATTGAGAGGTCAATGACTGACTCCAAACAGACACACTCGGTTGCCATAGCAATCATGGCCGCTGGCAAAGGTACCCGGCTCAAGTCCAAACGCCCCAAAGTCCTGCATGAAGTTGGAGGAAAGCCGTTGCTGGCGCACGTAATTTCCGCCGCCGGCAACGTCGTCGCGCCGCAGAATATTTATGCGATCGTCGGGCACGAGGCTGATCTGGTGCAAACGACAGTTGCCGGAACCGGAGTCGCATTTGTCCGCCAGGAACCGCAACGCGGCACCGGTCACGCCTTGATGTGCGCACGCGATGCGCTCCGAACGTACGAAACCGTTCTGGTGCTCTCAGGCGACGCTCCGCTGATTGCGACTGCAACCATTCAGAAGTTGCTGGATTTTCATCAGCGCAACCGCGCGGCGATGACCCTGCTGAGCGCGAAGCTGGAAGATCCGACGGGCTATGGCCGGATCATTCGGGCGGGGCCGAAGAGTAACGAGGTGAAGGCAATCGTTGAAGAGAAGTCGTGCACGCCTGCGCAGCGGAAGATTCGGGAAATCAACTCGGGATTCTATGCATTTTCGGTGAAGGCGCTTCTCGATCACATCGACGAACTGAAGACTGACAACCCGCACGGCGAGTATTACTTGACTGACATGGCGGCGGTTCTTCGACGCGCGAAGAAAAAGGTCGTTGCGGTCGCGACAGAGAATCCCTCCGAGGTTCTCGGGAGCAATACGCGGGCAGAACTGGTCGAATTGGACCAGAAGATGCGGGCTGAAAAATGCCGGCAACTGATGGCAGAAGGTGTCACGATTTTCAATCCGGCGAGTTGCGTGATTGACGCAGACGTGGAAGTCGGCTCGGACACCACGATCGAGCCGTTCGTGCAATTGCTGGGCAAAACGCACATCGGTGCGGATTGCCGGATTCGCTCGTATTCGATCGTGCAAAACTCAACCATTGGCGATGGCGTGATGGTACGCCCGGGGTGTGTGCTCGATGAAGCGCATGTGGGAGATGGCGCGCTGCTGGGGCCTTACTCGCATCTTCGTCCGGGGAGCGAAATCGGAGAAGGCGCGCACGTGGGGAATTTTGTGGAGACCAAGAAAGTCAAGCTGGGCAAGGGCTCGAAGGCGAACCATCTTACCTATCTGGGCGACGCTGATATTGGAGCCGGAGTCAACATCGGCGCCGGAACGATCACCTGCAACTACGATGGCGTACACAAGCACAAGACGACGATCGAAGACGGCGTGTTCGTGGGTAGCGATTCGACGCTGATTGCGCCGGTCAAGCTGGGCAAAGGTGCCTATGTGGGGGCGGCCTCGTGCATTACGGAGGATGTGCCGGCAGAGTCGCTGGCGATCGGGCGATCCAAGCAGGTTGTGAAGGAAGGCTGGGTTAGAAAAAAGCGCGGAGAATAGGCGTTGTTGCGTTCCTCTGTGAACCTCAGTGTCCTCTGTGGTTAAGTGTTTGCTTGGAAGCGAGAAAAGGCTTAACCACAGAGGGCGCTGAGTTTCACGGAGGAATTCATCGTGAGACGGCTGCGAACAGGCTGGTGTGAATCAGTGACTGGAACTGCTTGTCATCAGCCTTGAAGTGCATTTGCAGCTTGGAGCTGTCGGAGTTGACGGAAACGTCCTCGAGAGCGGCCTTCTCCACTGAACTGGCCGTCATTTTCTTGTAGAGCACGCCCATTTTGACCAGCGAAGAAAGCGTCGCCGCGGTGACTGAATCCGATGTCAGCACGTCGAGGTCGAAGTTCACGCCGTTCGTGAAATTCATGGTGTAGCGCGATCCCAGGATGTGCTTCTTCACGGTCTCGTACTCGCCTACTTTGGAGGCATCGCCCAGGGCCGAGAGCATCATGTTCTGCGTGCCTTTTTGATCGAGCACGCTCCAGACCGAACCAGACTCCACGTCGCTGATCATGTTGGCCATGTCCGGGTTCGAATCCAGGGTCTGTGAGTATCCATCGCGGGCATCGAGCGCTCCGCGCAAGGCGGGGCCGTCGCCGAACAACAGCGTGGTTTCATCAATGAACGTCATCTCCATTCCAGTGTTCATAGGATAGAGATCGGAGTCGTGATACTTCGCCGGTTTGATCTTCTTGAGTTTCAGTTTGCGCAGCACGGTTTTGGTACCGAAGACGCCCTGCGCTGCACCCACGATTTCAAGAGCTCCCTTTGGGCTGCGGTAGGAAATGAAGGCAAGTTCATCAACGTCGCGGTCCGGATCGATTCCGGCGCCTTTCAGAGCAACCTCGAATTGCTTGAGCTGATCCGGGAAGAGCTGGTTCTTCAGCTGTTGCGCTGTGTCGGAGTTCTTGACCGAGCGGTAGTCCACGCAGATGAGCTGCTGCACCTCGGAAGGAATAGCTGGCCGCACGGACGAGGGCAGCGGCGCGGCCAGCGCAATCGCGGAGAGCAGAGCAACACTCAAGCTGGTGCGCAACAGATAACTCATAAAAACCTCAGGGATACTGATTTGGATGCGGGGCGACACGCGAGGGTCACCTGGCTGGAATGATTGTAGCCGAATGGGGACACCGGAGCTGTAGCTAAGGTATTAGCGCGTATGGCACAGAGGCCCTGAGCGACTGACCGAAGCGAAGAAGTCGAACGGGCGGTTCGCCTCTGTCCCGATCTCTGCTGCACAGCTGGTGCCGATGCTAAGATGCAGTCCCAGGAGAGGAAATGGCACGAGGAGTCACACCGAGACGGCCGGCAAGGACTGGTCGGCAGGATGCAGTTCCCAGGAAACTAATTGCCGCAAAGTTGTCATCGGGCAAGAACTCGCGAAAGAATCCGACACCGCGGAATTCAGGTGCTCTAATTGTTCCACGTTCGGCAACCAAGGTCAAAAGCTACAATCCGATTTCCACGGAACGAGTTTCGGAAATTTTGAAGCGGCTCGATCAGCTCTATCCTGATGTCACCTGCGCGCTAACCCATCGGACCGCGTGGGAACTGCTCCTGGCGACGATCCTTTCCGCTCAGTCAACCGATGTTCGCGTGAACATGGTCACTCCGGAGCTGTTTAAGAAATATCCCACCGTGCAGGATTTCGCGAAGCTCGAGCCGCAGCTGCTCGAGCCCGACATTCGCTCAACCGGGTTCTTTCGGAATAAATCAAAGTCAGTCGTCGGTGCGGCGAAAATGATCGTCAACGACTTTGCTGGCAATGTCCCCGAAAACATGGACGACCTGTTGAAAGTGCCCGGCGTTGCGCGCAAGACTGCGAATGTCGTACTGGGCACCTGGTTCAAGAAGAACGACGGTGTTGTGGTCGACACGCACGTCCACCGCATTTCGCGCCGCCTGGAACTGACGAAGAACGATGATCCCAAGAACATCGAGCAGGATCTGATGAAAGTGGTTCCCCGCGAGCGATGGACGTTGTTCTCCCATCAGATCATCTGGCATGGACGGAAGCTGTGCTTTGCGCGATCGCCGAAGTGTGCGGAGTGTTTGTTAGAAACTATCTGCCACGCAGAAGATAAAAC
>JBKPSP010000222.1:0-15793 GCA_046735175.1 Acidobacteriota bacterium | reverse complement strand
AGCCAGCGCCTCACGCTCGGCGACTACATGACGGCCGCTGCCGTCGCTGTTAGCGATCACCAACTGAGGTTTGCCGCCCTGGCCTGGATCGAAATGGCCAAAGACAATTTGCTTGCCATCACCGGAGAAAGCGACAGCCGTATCTATGTCATCCAGGATGCGCTGTGGCGTTCCGCCCAGGCTGGGAATGGAGTAGAGAGCCAGTTCGGTGTCCCCGCTGCTGGGATCATTATGTTCGTAATAAATGTAGTTGCCGTCGGGACTAAAAGTGGGCTGGCGGCCGCCGAACGACCCTGCACCGGGCGGGACTACCTGCGCCTCGCTCCCGGTGGCAATTTGCTTTACCCAAAGGCTCTGCTCTTCGCCCCGCTTGATATAGGCAGCATAGCGCCCATCGGGAGAGATCGCGCCTGAGATCGCACCACCATTCTCCGTGAGCTTTACGATCTGCATGTTCTGCGGATTGATGGACGCCGAGCGGTTGAGGCGCTCGTAAAGGGCAAAGGCTCCGGTCAAGAGTGCGGAGAGGACGAGGCCCAGAATCAGCCGGAAATGGAGTTTGCGCGGCGCTGCCGCACCGTTACTTGAACTGGGTGCTGGAGCAGTTGTGCCCGAAGCCGATCGAACCGCCGAAGGAGCTACTTCCACAGAACCGGCGGGCGAGGGCGCCCGCGCCACACGGCCAGAGGAGCTAGAACCACGCTTGATTCGCTTCAGGTCGGCGCGAACTTCGGCCGCCGACTGCGCACGTAAGTCACGATCTTTTTCGAGACACTTCAGAATGACGTCGCCGAACTGCGGCGGCAAGAGCGGATTCAAGTCGGTGGGTGACGGAGGGTTCTTTTCGAGGATGGCGTTGAAAATCACGGCCGACGTCGGTCCCTCAAATGGAAGACGCCCCGTTGTCATCTGATATAGCACGCATCCGAAGCTGAACAGATCGGTGCGGGCATCTACTTCCTCCCCACGCGCCTGCTCTGGAGACATGTAGGCAACCGTGCCGACGGTGGCACCAGGACTCGTAAGCAGCGGACTGTCGAGCGTAGCCCCCGCAGCGACTGCCGTTTGCTCGTGCTCCTTAGCGAGCTTGGCAAGACCAAAATCAAGGACCTTGGCGCGTCCGCGACTTGTAATGAATATGTTTGCAGGTTTGATGTCGCGATGGATGATGCCCTTCCGGTGGGCCGCGTCGAGTGCTTCCGCCACCTGAATTGCAATGTCGAGAAGTTGATCGTTCGTGAAGGGTTTCGCCAGGAGGCGCGCCGAAAGTGGCTCGCCGTCGAGTAACTCCATGGCGATGAACGGGCGTCCCTCGTGCTCGCCGATCTCGTAAATGGTGCAGATGTTTTCGTGGTTAATCGCCGACGCGGTTCGCGCCTCCATTCGGAAACGGTCGAGTGACTGGGGGTTTGGGGCCATTTCGCGAGGGAGAAACTTCAGCGCGACGCGCCGCCCAAGAGTGAGGTCTTCGGCCTCATAGACAATGCCCATGCCGCCGTGGCCAAGTTCGCGAACAATTTTGTAGTGCGAAATAGTGGAATCGATCAAGAGGAACCCGCAGGAAAGAAATACTAAGGAGTCGGGCAGGGCAGGTCAAATCGCCAGTGCTCGAGTTTGATACGATTCGACGTGAACCGACGGTCATTTCTGAACGCTCTAAAGCGCGGTGTGCAATTCTCCCGGACTATGAATGCTCGAAGCGTGGTTTCGCTTGCAATATTAGTCGTCGCGTTCACGGCTTCGGTCGAGGCGCAGGACCTGACCGTTGCGGCTGCATCTGATCTGCAATCGGCTATGCAAAAAATCAGCGTTCGCTTTGAGAAAGAGACTGGGAAGACCGTGAAAGTGATCTACGGCTCATCCGGCAATTTTCTTCAGCAGATTCAAAATGGTGCTCCTTTCGATATGTTTTTCTCCGCGAACCAGGATTACCCGAAAAAGCTGGAGGCGGACGGGCTCACGGAAGGCGACAGTTTTTATCAGTACGCGACCGGGAAAATTGTCGTTTGGGTGCCGAATGATTCCAAGCTCGACATCAGTTCCGGCCTGTCCTCGCTGACGAATCCGGCTGTCCACAAGATTGCGATTGCCAATCCAGCGCACGCCCCTTACGGCCAAGCTGCGGTTGCGGCGATGAAAAGTGAAAACGTTTATGAAAAATTGCACGGCAAGTTTGTGATGGGAGAAAACATCTCGCAAACTGCGTCGTTCGCGCAATCGGGGTCGGTCGACGCTGGAGTCATTGCGCTGTCGCTGGCACTTTCACCGAATCTCAGAGGCAAGGGAAGGTTTACCGAGATACCGGCAAAAGACTATCCCCCGATTGAGCAGGCTTGCGTCATCTTGAAATCGTCACAGCACAAGGACGCGGCGAAAGCCTTTCTTAACTTCGTCAAGAATAGCGGAGTTGCCGGGATCTTCCGCGAGTATGGATTTTCTCTATCGCAGTAAACCCTGATGCGGATATTTTCGCCACTTCACTTTTCCATGAAGTCTGCGAACGCGCCGGTCTTCTGGTAGTAAACGCGCAGGCTGCACTGCTTCGGTGCCATGTGCGCGAAGGCGAGTTGCAACTGCTTGGTAGCTTCCGGAATTTCGCCGACTTCCATGGGTGCCCGTGCGACATCATCGGCCGAGTTGTATTGCGCGCCTGCGGTGACGTTCTTGCTGACGATCAAGGTCCAGGCTTTCTTGTCGGGAATCAGGTAAACGGCATAGGCGCCGAGTGGAATTTCTCTGCCCCCCAGAGTGAGCGGAGTCTGCACAAACAGCGTGATCCCAGGCGACCAGACGCGGCCGTTCCTAGGCTCCTCTTTGACTTTCGGGCTGTACTGCATGTTGATTTCGCCGCTGTCGGCGAACTCACAGTAAGCGGTCTGCGAGTCTTGCGCGAAGCTGATCGCGCAAGAAAGGCAAAGTAATCCCCACAGCGAAGCAAGCGTACGCATCCCCAAGTTCCTTTCCCGCAATAATGTACCATCAGAAACCGTTTCCACCAGAAAATCTTGCGATGGAGTTTCCGGGCCTGAAACGGTAACTGATCCCCTTCACGTATATCAACCAACCTGGGCCTGCATAGTTGCTAGCTGCCTGCAACTCCGGTGTTTTCAACGCATGAGGTGCGGCCAGGCGCTTCTCCGGTCGTGCCTGATCTTCGGTTACGTTCTCAAGAACGCGCCCGGTTGCTACCGTTTGAGCAGGGAAAAGAGGCCCGAATATGGCGAAATTGAAGGTGCTTTACGGCGAACTGAACGAGGAAACACTGGCTGCTCAGGCCGAATCTCTTCAGAAGGCCGGATATCAGGTGCAAACCGCGGTTGGACGCACAGGCGTGCAGGAAGCGCTCAAAACTGGCGGGTTTGACCTGGTGCTTCTTGGGCCCACCCTGACCCGCGATGACCGGCATCATTTGCCATACATGGCGAAAAAGGCGGGCCAGCAGATGAAGGTGCTGGTCATGCACACGGATGGTTCCCGCCATCCTTACGTGGACGGCAATATCGACACCGGCGAGGACATGGCGCATCTGTTGGCGAAGATCGCCGCGGTGACGGGCAATGCAGCAGCAGCTGCGGCGGGCGCGAAATAGTACCAAACTGCGCAACGTCTGCCAGATCAATGTAGAATTTCATTTTCCAGTTTTATCTGACCAACTTGGAAAATGAGCCAAACGCAAAGTATCTATGTAACCCTTTCCGGCCTTCCGCTCCTGATCGAATTCAAATGGCCGTTTCACAGTTCGACCGCGGGCGCGGACTTCTGGGTTCTGCACGCCGACGCAAAACTGGGAAACTCCGAAGGCTTGCACGCGCCCGTCGCGGTCAACCTTTCAGCTACCGTGCGGGATGTTTTACCGTCCATGCAACCCGAAGATGTCGAAGGCCCGGTTGTGAACGCCCTGCGGAAAGAAGTGGACCGCCGGCAGCTTGAATTCTTGAAGTCTGGAAAACTCGTGCCCGTGCAGTTTTCCAGCCGATACTACGATTTCAAGCGCAATAAGTGGGTGTTTGGTCGCGCCGACGACGACGACATCAAGACACTGATTTTGCGCAAGGTGTTCTGGCACTCGCGACTGCTGGGCGGAAATGTCTGGATTGGCGATCCGGCGGAAGCGCTCTATGTTGAGAGCACAGTCCCGCATCTGCTCGAAATCGGCCGTGGCCTGGCAGAATCAGGACTGATGACCCTCGAAGGCGAGTGGGCTTCGCCGAACGCATCTCTGCTGGCGCATGCCGAAAAGTTCGAAGCCGACATGAAAGCCGCACTCAGCGATCTTCAGAAGAAGCACGCGTTTGAGGATGCTCGAGCAGCCCATTAGCAAACCGCTTGCGCGCGGCTTCATACAAAATGATGCTGGCGGCAATTCCTGCATTCAGCGACTCCACCTGCGCCGAATGCGGAATCATAATCAATTCATCCATGTGCGCAAGCAGCTTCTTGTCCAGCCCGGAACCCTCGTTCCCGATAAACACCGCAATTCTTCCCGTCAGATCCGAGTCCGGCAGGGGCGTTCCCTTATGTGAAGAGGTCGCGAGCAGACGGAAGCCGTTCTCCCGGAGCTGCGCAATCGCGTCCGCACTCTGAATCTTCGCCATCAACACTCGGAAGACAGATCCGGCGGAAGCCCGCACAGTCTTGCTGTTGTACGCGCTAACCGTGCCTTCGGCCAGGAGAATGCCCCCGGCCCCGAAGGCTTCGGCTGAGCGAACAATCGTGCCTAGATTTCCCGGGTCCTGGATGCCCGCGAGCACCAGAATCGGGCCTTCATTTTGGAGGAGCTCATGCACCTGATATCTCTTTATCCGGACCAGTGCCGCGACACCTTGCGGCGACTCGCTGGGGACGGCGCTGGCGAAGAGGCGGTCGGGCAGAAGCAGGGTTTCGGAATGGGACCCAATCTGCGGCAGCAGCCGGGCCGCCCGGTCCTGGCCAGATTCACTGACGAAAACCGCGCGCAAGTGAAGTGCGCTGCGGATGGCCTCTTCGATGATCCGGAAGCCCTCAACCGCACATTCGCCGCCAGAAGTCAGTTCTGCTCGGGCAAACGCCTGGCGCAGTTCCTTGACCAGGGCATTGTGCTTGCCTTCAATGCGCCGCAGCCTCGCAGTTACATCTGTTTTGGCCAATCAGTTTTCCATTCGCAACGATGTGCAACTCTCGGCTTGGCCGGAGCGCTCGTGTTATCTTAACTGTCAAATCACACATCGGAGAAGCTTGTGCGCGTGGAGATGGTCAAGATCAATAGTGAGAGGCCGGAGCCTTCGCTCATTCGCTATGCCGCAGACCAGATTCGTGCCGGTGAAGTGTTGGGCATGCCGACCGACACGTTTTATGGCCTCGCCGCCGATCCCTTCAATCTTCGCGCGGTCGAGCGTGTGTATGAGATCAAATCTCGATCTCGCCATAAGCCTCTCTCTCTGCTGATTTGCGATGTGGAACAGGCGGAGTCGCTGGCCAAGCCGCTGCCGCAGGAGTTTTACGCTCTCGCAAAGAAATTCTGGCCCGGACCGTTGACCATCATCGTGAAAGCTGCTTCGCGGTTGCCGTTGAAGGTGACGGCGAACACCGGTAACGTCGCTCTACGCGTTCCCAATGCGCAGATTCCGCTGGCGGTGCTCGAAGCTGCCCAGATTCCCATCACCGCAACTTCTGCCAATCTGAGCGGGGAAAACGAGTGCACCACAGCGGTCGCGGTGCGCGATCAATTGGGCATGCGCATTCCAATCATCGTGGATGGCGGCACTTCTCCGCGAGAGACCGCGTCAACCATTATCGATCTCACCGATGAAGAGGCGCGCTGGAAAGTCCTTCGTGAGGGAGCCATCCCAGCGCAGGAAATTTCTGAATTTTTCGCGAAGGGGTGATCGCGACGGCGCGCCGCAGCTTTAGCTGGCTGTTCTGGATTCCGGTAGGTGCACTTGTGTTGCTGCTCGGCGCACTCGCCGCAATTATTCCCTCCATCGTCCACGATTCGCGAAAGCAGGAGTTGGTTCCCGCCCAGGCGATCGTCGTTTTTGGCGCGGCTGAATATGACGGCCGTCCGTCACCCGTGTTTCGCGCTCGCCTGGATCATGCTAACGAACTGTTTCGGCAGGGGCTCGCTCCGGTGGTGATCACTACCGGTGGCGCCGCCGCCGATCCCAAGTACAGCGAAGGCGGAGTGGGACACGACTACCTGATGCGCAAGGGCGTTGCGGAATCGGCGCTCATCGCCGAGACCCAGGCTTCAAACACCGCGGAATCGGCCGCGCGCGTGGCGGTCATCATGCGCGCGAACCACATGGACCAATGCATTGCGGTGAGCGACGCCTATCACATGTTCCGCATCCGCAAATTGCTCGAGCATGAAGGCATGCGGGTGCTGTTGGCGCCGCGAGCTGACTCCAAACCAAAATCGGCGTGGCAAAGGACCCTGGCCATCATGCGTGAAAGTTTCAGTTACGTTCTGTGGCGGCTGGGCATTCGAACTTAAACGCCCGTATTCGGAAGCTCGACTTCGCTATACTGTGCAGCGCACTCGGGGAACTTCATAATTGGAGTCGACATGAGAGTCTGGCCGTGCGTGTTTCTTGTTCTTTCCTTCTGCGCTTCCGTATTCAGTCAATCCTCTTCACCCGAGGACAGGGCAATCACAGATCCGAGGGCGGTGAGTTCAACGACGAATGCTGCTGCGCGGCCGGTACCGATTGATGATCTTTACTACACACGCTCGGTGTTTGATCCTGCCTGGTCGCCCTCGGGTAAGGAAATAGTGTTCGTCTCTGATATGGCCGGACGGCTGAACATATGGAAGGTGAACTCGTCGGGCGGTTGGCCCATTCAACTCACGCAATCCGATGAGCGCCAGTTTTCGCCGGTTTGGTCGCCGGATGGAAAGTGGATCGTCTATCAACAGGACTCAGGCGGAAACGAGTTGTGGGACCTGTTCGCTGTGCCAAGCGATGGCGGCGATGTCGTGAACCTGACAAATACGCCCGATGCTCGCGAGGAGGGACCGCTGTGGTCGAGCGACGGCAAGACGGTCGCGCTCTCCTTCAAGCCGAAGGACTCCACCATCTACGACATCGAGTTGCTCGATTGGCAAACCCGGAAAGTCCGCAAGCTTACGAACGAAAGCACCAAGACGTATTCCTGGAGTCCAGTAGCGTGGTCGGCGGATGGCCGCTATCTTTTCGCCGATCGCAGCGAGGTGAGCGGGGTGCCCGAAGGTGATGTTTACCGGATTGAAGTTGCATCCGGTAAGACTGAAAATCTCACCGCGCATGAGGGTAAGCGTCTTTACGCAGCGACGTCGCTCTCGCCCAATGGCAAAACTCTGCTGATCACCTCCGACGAAAAGGGCGGCTACCAGAATGTCGCATTCATCGACCTGTCGACGAAGCAGCGCACCTGGGCCACCAACACAAAATGGGAAGCGAGTTCCGGAAACTTTTCGCCCGATGGCAAGTCCTTCACTTACACGATTAACGCCGACGGCCACATCGATGCTTACATCGCTTCGAACGCGAACAAACACCCAGAGAAGATTGCCCTCGCCGAAGGCTTGAACACTTTTTCCGGAAACCCCAGCCCGTACGCGCCCGACGGAAATCACATCTTGGTGAAACATCAGAGCTCGACCCAGCCGGGCGATCTTTGGGTCTATGACATTGCGAAGCACAACTCAACCAGGCTGACCTACTCAGCCATTGCTAGTTTGACAACCACGCCGCTGCCGCCATCGCAAGTCGTGCACTACAAGTCCTTCGATGGAAAGACCATCAGCGCGCTGATGTGGGTTCCGTTCAACCTGAAACGGGATGGCAGCAGTCCGGCCCTGGTCCTTCCGCACGGTGGTCCCACCGGCCAGATGGTGGACTATTGGAACACGAGTGTGGCCGCGTACGTTTCTCGCGGCTATGTTTGCATCGCGCCGAATGTGCGCGGCTCAACCGGCTACGGGCTCGATTTCCAGAAAGCCAACTATCAGGACCTCGGAGGAGGCGATCTGCAGGATGAGGTCTTCGCGGCCAAATTTCTTGAGGCGACCGGATATGTAAACCCCAAAAAGATCGGCATTACCGGCGGATCGTACGGCGGCTTCATGACCCTCATGGCGATTGGCCGCACACCGGACGTGTGGGCGGCAGGCGTTGAGGAATACGGCATCATCGACTGGTACACCATGCTGCAGCACGAAGATCCGCTTCTGCAGGAATATGAGAAGAGCCTGCTGGGCGATCCGGAAAAAGACCGCAAGGCTTACGAGGCAGCCTCGCCAATTACGTATCTGCATGCCGCCAAGGCGCCACTGCTCGTGTTGCAGGGCGACAACGATCCACGCGTTCCGAAAGAAGAAGCCGAGCAGGTTGTTAAATTGCTGAAGAGGGACGGCAAGACAGTGGATGCGCATTATTATCCGAACGAAGGTCACGGGTTCGAAAAGCGCGAGAATCGGATTGACGCGATCCGGCGCAGCGTGGAGTGGTTTGATAAGTATTTGAAATAGCGCTCAGCATTCAGCATTCAGCCAGCAGCGTGCTGGGAACACCGTTAAAAGCAGCACAGCACGACGGGGCTGAGTGCTGAATGCTGAGTGCTCAATCACCACCCCATCCTCTTCCTCAACTCTGTCACATGCGCAACATGGTGCTTACCATGCCACGCGTAAATCGCCAGGTTCTTCTCCAGCGAAACAACACCGAGCTCGGGATGGCGAAAATTTCTCTTCCAGTCCTCGGGCCCGAGCGATCGCAGCAACAGAACCCAACGAGTGTGCAATGAGTCGAGCAGAGTCAGCGAAACTTCGATTGGAGTCGATTTCGAGTCTGCCAGTTCTGCCCAGCGGTCCTCGGCATACGGGTTAATTGTGGGTTCGTCTTCGGTGAGGGCGAGTTTCCAGCGGACATACGCGTTCATGTGACTGTCAGGAACGTGGTGGACAACCTGCCGCACCGTCCATCCGCCGTCACGGTAAGGAGTATCCAGTTGTTCCGGCGAAAGACCCGCAACTGCGGCCCGAAGCGCCTCCGGTGCCTGTGCGATATCGCGGATGTAGGCTTTCTTCTGATCCTCCGAAAGCGGCCCTTCAAAGTGGAATTTCCCAATCGGATAACGTGGATCGCTCGTGACTCCTCCAGGAATTGCCAGATCAGATTCAGTCATCATGTGGTTAGCTTCAGGATTTCTGCCTCTGTGTTTTCCTCTGTGCTCTCTGTGACCTCTGTGGTTAGAAAACAATCTCGAAGGCTCCCCGGGTGCAAGCGTCAAAGAAGAAGCGCGACGGTAGCGGCAATAGCCGTAGAGACGAAATTCACGCCATTATTGCCCATCATCTGTCGTCGTTCCACGGTGGCCCCGAGGACGCTATCGCCGATCATGCCTGCAACTCCGGCGCAGGCACTCACCAGGCCCCCACGCAGGCCGAAAATACTGGTTACGTAGCAGACGAGCGCTACCATCGCTGCCGCAAGGATTCCTGCAGCACTACCGGTGACTGTCACTGCACCATTTGTCCCCACAGGAACGCTGGTCCAACTTGTGACTACTCGAGGTTCTCCTCCAGCGGCCTGGCCGATCTCGCTCGAAACCGTATCGGCCGCGGCTTCAGCCAGCGCGGCACCCATTGCGACCAGCCATCGCGGCTCGCGCAATGCGAGAAATGCGAGCGCACACGCGCTGGCTATACCCAAGTTCGCCACCACCTGCCACGCATCTCTTCCGCTCCGCCCCTCAGCGGTTCCAAGCCGTTGCTTCTTTGCATAGCCGAACTTTGTGCAAGCCCAGGTCAGGATGAATACTGTGAACAAAGCCGCGAAGCCGCCGATCCCAGCCGCCCACAACAGGGCAAAGCAGACAACTGCCCCTGCGATCCCGCCACTGATAGTGACTCCACGCACCAGTCTTCCGGCCGCTGCAAAAACAGCGCTGATTGCGGCAAACAGCAACAGATTCGGCGCGGGCAGCATCGCTTGAATGTTAATGTAAGCGGCTGGAAGATTGTGGGAACTAGAACAGCGAGCTTTGTCTGCGATTTGGCGTGATGCCAAAATGCTCGTACGCAAGCTGCGTGGCCACGCGGCCGCGCGGGGTGCGGTTGAGGAACCCGATTTGGATTAGGAAAGGCTCGTAAATTTCTTCAATAGCGTCCGGTTCTTCGGCAAGCGCCGCGGCAAGCGTGTTCACGCCTACCGGGCCACCTTGATACTTCTCAATGATCGCGAGCAGCAGCTTGCGATCGACTTCGTCGAAACCATAGCGGTCCACTTCGAGCATCTGCAGCGCGGCCTGCGCGGTGGGCAAGTCAATCTTTCCGGCACTGCGCACCTGCGCGTAATCACGCACCCGCCGCAGGAGCCGATTCGCGATTCGCGGCGTTCCCCGCGAGCGACTGGCAATCTCCAGCGCGCCCTCGCGGTCAATCTCTACGCCCAGAATTTCCGCCGACCGCTCTACGATGATGCGCAAATCTTCGTGGGTGTAGAACTCCAACCGCAGAACTATTCCGAACCGCGAGCGAAGCGGCGCAGATAGCAAGCCGGCTCGCGTAGTTGCTCCCACGAACGTGAACGGCTTCACGTCCATGGTGTGCGTTCGCGCCGAGGGTCCCTGGCCTATCAGAATGTCGAGTTTGTAGTCCTCAAGAGCCGAGTAGAGAATTTCTTCGAGCGCGGGCTGCAGACGATGAACTTCGTCGATGAACAGGACCTGCTTCTCGCGCAGGTTGGTCAGGATCGCCGTCAGGTCACCTTTGATCTGCAGCGTTGGCCCCGAGGTCTGCTGGAACGCAACTCCGAGTTCGTTGGCGATAATCGTTGCCAGCGTGGTCTTACCCAGTCCTGGCGGACCATAAAGAAGAACGTGGTCGAGAGCCTCGCCCCGTGAGCGTGCCGCCTCGATCGCAACTGCCAGATTTTCCTTGACCTTGGGCTGCCCGATGAACTCGTTAAGCCTTTGCGGTCTGAGTTTTAGCTCGAATGACGAGTCGTCCTCGACCCGCGCCGCCGAGACCAGTCTTTCGCGCTCATCAGGGAGTTTCGGAGTGTTTCTGACCGTGGCCACTGCCGGATAGTAGCACGGAGATGCGGATGTGGGTCGGACATTCCGGCCCGACAAAGGAACTTTCCGGATGCCGCTCTCGTACCTACATCCGGACGCTTCCGTCGTAGTGGAAACCAAGCTAGTCAGGAGTCCGGTGATGAAAATTACAAAACAGGTTCTTCCAGTATTGGCCCTGGTACTCGCGGCCAGCACACTCTGGGCAGCCTCTGCGGATCGCTACATTCACGTGCGGGTCAGCAACCCGGCAAACAACGAACTGGTCCGAGTCAATGTCCCGCTCGCTTTGGCCGAGAAAGTTATCCCCGCCATCAATCACGGGCAGCTGCATGACGGCAAGATTCAGTGCGGCCACTTTACCGCCGACAAAGTGGACGTTCGTGCCATTCTCGACGCACTCAAGACCGCGCCCGAAGGCGAGTTCGTAACCGTGCAGGAGCCGGATAATAATGTGCGCGTGGCCAAAGAGCACGGCCAATTGGTCGTTCATGTGGTGGACAAGAGGAGCAAGGAAAACGTCGACGTCACCGTTCCCTGGGAAGTGGCGCAAGCCCTGGTTGCAAACACCAAGGGCGACGAACTCGATATCGAAGCGGCGATCAGGGCGCTGGCCAGTGCCGGTGATGTAACGCTCGTGACCGTGACCAGCCAGGAAGAGAACGTTCGCATCTGGGTTGATTCAAACAACTCTGAAAAATAAGGAGCGCAGCAATGATCCTTCTCGCCAAACTCGGCATTGGACTGTTGGGAACCGCAGTCGTCGCGGGTGCTGCCATCTCCAGCGAGGGATTTATTCATGTCAGGGTGCATGAGAAGCGCCCGGACGGAGCAAACTTTGCCCTGATCGTTCCGGCAGCGGTGGTTCCTGTGGCGCTGCACTTTATCCCCAAAGAGCATTTCGAACAGGCGCCGCAGGACCTTCAGGAAGCTTTACCGATCGTGGATGCGGCCGTTCCCGAGCTTGAGAAATGTCCGGATGGAGTGCTGGTTGAGGTGAGGGATCCCGGCGAGCACGTGCTGATTGCGAAATCCGGGGGCTCAATCGTGATCGACGTGAACGACCACGAGGATACGGTGCACGTTTCCGTTCCGCTGCGCGCGGTGCGGAGTTCGCTGCACCAGATTGCCGAAGCGCACCGCGAGCAGGATTAGCGCCGGGTGGGCGGGACACGCTTCTGCTGTCCGTTCTATACTCAATCTCTCAAAGATTGAGGCTCTACAAAACCAAATCGGGCAGCGCGCTTGAGGATGGTGGCAATTGGTTCGTCCTCGATCTTTCGTGGGACGATCTTGTCCGGCGTGACGATCTCGAATCGTTCTTGAAGACCTGCCAACGAAGTACCACGTCCGTGCCTGATCCGGGCTTGGTGCTTGCGCCTATCGGTTCGCAGGAAGTGTGGGCCGCGGGCGTGACTTACATCCGCAGTCGCGATGCGCGGATGGAGGAGTCCAAGTCCGCCGGTGGGGGCGACTTTTATGACCGGGTTTACGCCGCGGATCGTCCTGAGCTTTTTTTTAAGGCCACACCCCATCGGGTAGTTGGGCCAGGAGCAAAAGTTGCGATTCGCAGCGACGCCAAGTGGTCCGTTCCTGAGCCGGAACTTGCTCTGCTGATCAGTCCGGCAGGGAAGATCATCGGTTACACTGTTGGAAATGACATGAGCTCGCGAGACATCGAGGGCGAGAACCCACTCTATCTTCCTCAGGCGAAAGTTTATGACCGAAGCTGCGCGCTCGGGCCCGGCGTGCTGGTTTCATCGCAGCCTCTGCCGCGATCGACCCAGATTAAGATCGAAATTGATCGGCACGACCAACGCGTTTTCGAGGGAACCACCGGCCTGAACTCGCTGAAGCGAGATCCGAAAAGCCTGGTGGAATATCTCTATCGAGACAATTCGTTTCCCAACGGCTGCTTCCTCCTGACCGGCACCGGCATTGTACCGCCGGACTCATTCAGTCTTCAGAATGGAGACGACATTCGAATCACCATTGACGATATAGGTACGCTCGTGAACGTCGTCGGTTAAGATGGCCTATTTCCCGCATTTTTTGCCCATTTTGTCGCTTTGACGCGTGCGTTGGGCGGTTGTCGAATTTGCAGATGACGCGAAGTATCCCACTTGTAACTATTATGGTTCCTTGTCGGGCTTTGCTGCGATTTTCGAAGGTTTAAAATCCGTCCACATGCGACCGGTCTTCACCTGGAATCTGGGCAGTCGTTCCCTCGAACTCGGCAAGCGCACGCTGGTCATGGGAGTTGTAAACGTCACGCCCGATTCCTTTTCCGACGGCGGAGAGCATTTCGCGCCCGATGAAGCTGTCGCGCACGCACTCAAACTCCTCGACGAGGGCGCTGACATCGTCGATGTCGGCGGGGAATCCACGCGGCCGGGCTCACACGCCGGTGGCGACCGCCCAACCGTAAGTGCCGAAGAAGAGCTGAAGCGGATTCTGCCGGTCGTCGAAGGCATCAAGCGTGCCCGGCCGTCGGCGATCGTTTCGGTTGATAGTTATAAGACGGCGGTCGCCGAAGCGGCCGTGGAAGCCGGCGCAGAAATCGTGAACGATGTTTCTGGCTTTCAATGGGACCCCGCGATGAAGAGCACGGTTGCGCGACTAACCTGCGGCGTGGTGATGATGCACACACGCGGCCGCCCCGACGAATGGAAAGATCTGCCACCAATTCCCGACATTGTGATGACGGTGAAAAAAGAACTTCGGCAACGTGCCGATGCTGCAACAGTCGGCGGCATCAAACGCGAGCGTATCGTGCTCGATCCCGGCTTCGGCTTTGGTAAGCGGCACGAGGAAAATTACCCCCTGCTTCGCCGATTGCAGGAGCTCAACGATCTGCGCTTTCCGATTCTTGCCGGGGTGTCACGAAAGTCCTTCATCGGGCACGCAATGGCGAACGACGGCAAAGCGCCGGCCATTGGCGATCGCCTGTTTGGAACTTTAGGCGCGGAGATCACTCTCGCAATCAAAGGAGCTCACATCATCCGCACTCATGACGTTCGAGCCTGTGTGGACGCGCTAAAGCTCGCCGACATTGCAATCGGCTGAACATACCTCTACCCACAGGTTCAGCTAGAATGCCGGGTTGCACTTGTACGGAGGAGTAATGCTTTCTCGTCTTGCTTGGTGTCTGCTCATCGTGGTTCTGTCCCTGCCGTTTGCCAAAGCTCAAAATCAAACTCTCGAATCCCGCCGCGCGCAGTTGAAACAACTGCTTGCTGACCAATGGGAGTACGAGCTGAAGGAGAATCCCGAGCGTGCTACCGCGATCGGCGATTACCGCTATAACGATCGCTGGGGCGACAACTCGCTTGCGCACGTGCAGCAGCAGAAACGTGACCTTCAGGATTGGCTGGCGAAGTTCGAAGCGGTGAATACGGCCGGTTTTGCCGAGCAGGAAAAACTCAGCCACAGCCTGATGGTGCGGAACTTGAAGCAGCGCCTGGAAGCGATCGATTTAAAAACTTACGAGATGCCGGTCGATCAGTTCAACGGCGCGCACCTTCAACTGGCGCAGTTCGTCGCCATTATTCCGTTCAACACAACCAAGCAATACGACGACTACCTTGCTCGTCTGCACGCAATCCCAACCGTGTTAGATCAGGTCACGGAGCTCATGAGGGCGGGCGAAAAAGATGGACTCATGCCGCCGCGATACCTGCTCGAAAAAGCGGTTGCACAATGCAAGAACATCGCCGATCCGGCCGGCGACGCAAGCCCGTTCGGTCAGCCACTGAAAAAATTTCCTGATTCGATCCCTGAAGCCGACCGCAAGCGTCTGCATGATGCGATCGTTACCGCCATCGACAAGGAGGTTCGTCCTGCATATCAGAAGCTAGGAAATTTTCTTGCGACCGAATACGCTCCGAAGGGGCGCACAGACCCAGGCGCTTGGGCGCTACCCGATGGAGATGCCCGCTACCGCTTCTCAATTCGGCGGCTGACAACGACCAACATGGATCCAGGCGCCATCCATGAACTGGGTTTGAAAGAAGTTGCACGGATCGAAGGCGAAGAACTTGAGATCGCGAAGAAGCTTGGCTTCTCCGACCTGAAAACGTTTCGCGCATCGATCAAGAACGATACAAAGCTTTACGCCACTTCGCGCGAGCAGATTCTCGACAAGTATCGCGCCTACATCGCGCAGATGGAGCCGGAGCTGCCGAAACTGTTCGGGCTGATGCCCAAGACTTCGCTGGAAGTGCGCCCGGTGCAGGAGTATCGCGAAAAGGAGGCTGCCGGGGCCAGCTACTCGAGCGGAACTCCGGATGGTTCGCGTCCGGCGATCGTTTATGTGAACACCGGCGATTACACTCATCGTTCGCTTATTACCATTGAAACCACTGCCTATCACGAAGGCGTGCCCGGCCATCACATGCAAATTGCGATCGCGCAAACTTTGCCTGAGTTGCCGGCATTTCGTCAGCACGGCTTCTATTCGGCCTACAGCGAGGGTTGGGCGCTTTACGCCGAGCGACTCGGCGAAGACGTCGGCTTCTTCCAGGATCCCTACTCTCGCTACGGCCACCTCGACGGCGAGATGCTGCGCGCGGTGCGCCTGGTGGTGGATACTGGTGTTCACTACAAGCATTGGACGCGCCAGCAGATGGTGGATTTTTTCCATGAGCACTCATCCGAAGACGAACCCAGCGTGCAGGCCGAAGTGGACCGTTACATCGCGTGGCCCGCTCAGGCTTTGGGATATAAGCTCGGCCAGCTCGAAATTCTCAAGCTCCGTGAC
>JBKPSP010000221.1:0-13097 GCA_046735175.1 Acidobacteriota bacterium | reverse complement strand
GCTCAACCCTGACGATAACCTGCCTCAACACGTCCTTGGATAACCCGAACGCAACTCCGCCGTGCACCCCACCTTTCTGCAACCCGTTCTTCGGCATCGTTACCGATCCCAACAGCCAGCTCTCCGGCTCGATTCCGTATTACCAACTACTGCTTCCCTATCCACAATTCACAAGTGTTTCTACGGAGCCGCAGCTGATTGCGAATTCCATTTACCACGGACTGCAGTTGACCGCCGAGAAGAAGTACTCTAACGGCTTGCAATTGCTGGCAACGTTCGTCTGGTCGAAGTCGATCGACGATGCATCCTCGGGTGATGCCAATGTATCGTGGGCGCAACAAGGCTTCGACAGCTTGCAGGATCCCAACAAACCGGAACTGGAACGGAGTCTGTCAACCTTTGACATTCCCTACGTATTACAGTTCAGCTACAGCTACGACCTGCCCGTTGGTCACGGCCGGCCATTGCTGGGGAACATGCCGCGCTGGGTAGATGCCATCGTCGGCGGATGGAAGACGAACGGGATCTGGCGCATTGCTGATGGACGCCCGCTGTCCTTCTTCCTCGCAGATGGTGGGCAGCCACTGCCGACATACGGCTCGCAACGACCCAATCTCGTGGGAACGCCCAAGCGTAACCACGGTTCGGATTGGCTGGACAACTACTTTGCCGATACTAGTGTGTTCCAGGTTCCGGCACCTTTCACCCTGGGTAATGCTCCTCGAGCCATAGGCAGCGTTCGTACACCGTTGTCGTTCACCGCGGATCTGTCGCTTGGTAAGCAATTCCGCATACGTGAGGAGATGAACTTCGAGTTCCGGGTTGAGGCGAAGAATGCCTTCAATCACCCGGTATTCGGGACGCCGAACACTAGCGTCGGAGATGGTGAGTTCGGGTCCATAAATTACGTTGCGGTCAAACCGCGCGAGGTGCAGTTGGGCTTTAAGTTCAATTTCTGAGGACCAAGAATAAGCGTCGTGATGAACGGTGCTTTCCGCGCGCTGAACTAGTGTCACCCCGCTTCTTTCAGATATGGCAAGCAGGTTTTTCGTTAGGAAATTAGCGCTTCTCAAGAATTGGGCCTTACTCGGATTACTTGCACTTTTCGTTGCGAGGAATTCGCCGGCCCAATCCCCGCTCTCCATCAAGTGGGAAGACCTCACCGCTCCCGACTTCGTCAAAGCCATCCAGCAATCGCAAGGCACTTGCCTTCTTCCGATTGGTATTCTGGAGAAGCACGGCGCACATCTTCCCCTCGGCAATGACCTGATCAACGTTCGCCATCTTTCTGAACACGCCGCCGGACAGGAGTACGCGGTCGTGTTTCCGGCATACTACTTCGGACAAATCTTCGAAGCCCGCCACCAGCCCGGCACCGTCGCCTACAGCGCTCACATGCAACTCGATCTGCTGCAGGAAACCACCGACGAAATGGGCCGCAACGGCTGCAAAAAGATCATCATCGTAAACGGACACGGCGGCAACGAGCACTTCCTGCCGTACTTCGCTCAATCGCAGTTGGCAGTCGCGCATGACTATGTTGTGTACATCTTCGAGCGGCCGGGTCATCCCGATCAGACCGGCCGTCCGCCGATGAAGTCCTCCGGTTACGCGGTTGATTATCACGCGGGGGAAGGCGAGACCTCACGCACAATTGTTTCCCGTCCCGATCTGGTGCATCTCGATCGCGCAAAGAGCGAGTCTGGCGAAGACCAGGCACGTGTGCACCTGCCCGACAGCCTGTACACCGGAATCTGGTGGTATGCGCGCTTTCCAAACCACTACGCCGGAGACGGCTCGGTCGCCACGAAAGAGCTCGGCGAGTACGACACCAAATCCGCGATCAACGATCTAGTTGCCGCCATCACAGCCGTCAAAGCCGACAACGAGAGCCTCAAGCTGCAAAAACAATTCTACGAGCAAGCCTCGCACCCGATCGACACCAAGCAGTAGCTCACTTCCCCGAGCACGTGTTCCACGTCGGCCGGTTTCGTGATACAAACCTGCGATGTCCGAACCCAACCAGCCGACGCTTGTCCGCGCCATAGGTCGTTGGAGCCTCGCGTCGCTAACGGTAAATTGCATAATCGGCAGCGGCGTATTTGGGTTGCCCTCGCAGATTTCAAACGCTGTTGGCAACGCTAGCCCATTGGCATGGGTATTTGCCGCTGCTGCAGCAGGCTTAGTTATGGCGTGTTTCGCCGAGGTTGCATCCCGGTTCGATCAGAGCGGTGGAATCTATCTGTATTCACGCGTCGCCTTCGGCCGCACGATGGGGATTGCGATAGCCTGGCTGGGCTGGGTCGCCAGGGTTACGGCCGCTGCAGCAAATGCGAACCTTTTCGTCAAATATCTGGCGCAGTTTTGGCCGCAGATAGAAACCCCGGCTCCCCGGACCCTGGTTCTGTCGCTACTTATCGGCGTTCTAACCGCTGTGAATTATTTTGGCGTCCGCAAGGGGACCCTGCAGAGCAATATATTCACAGCTGCCAAGCTGCTAACGCTAGGCGTGTTCATCGCGACAGGGCTTGCCTTTCTGGCGCATCAGCATTTCCCGATTGCACTCGCGGGAACGACGGGGCCGATCTCCAAGTGGCGTGACCCTCTGTTGGTATTGATGTTCGCCTACGGTGGATACGAGACCGCGCTCATGCCCGGCGCCGAAGCCAAGGACCCGAGACGTGACTATCCGTTTGCTTTGTTCGTGGCCCTGATCGTTTGCGCGAGCATTTACACCCTGACGCAGCTGATCGTAGTTTCGGTTTTGCCGCTGGCCACCGTCACCGATCGTCCCATGGCTCTCACAATGCAGGCCTTGATCGGACCGTGGGGTGCAGTCGTCGTCAGCATCGGCGTCCTCGTCTCCTGCTATGGCTATCTGAGCGCGAACATTCTCGGTTTTCCTCGTGTTCTGTTCGCTATGGCGGAAAATGGAGACATGCCCGCAGCCATGGCGAGAGTTCATCCGCGCTTTCGAACTCCTCATGTCGCCATCATAGTTTTCGTGATTTTGCTCTTCGGTTTTTCGTTGGCTAAAGACTTTCGCTGGAATCTCGTATTCTCGGCGATTACACGGCTCTTCTATTACGGTTCAGTTTGCGCAGCGCTTCCAGTGCTGCGGCGTAAGAGTGGAATTTCAGACGCCAGGTTCCGCCTCCCGCTTGCTGGAGTATTTGCGAGTTTAGCAATTGGAGTTTCATTGTTCCTGTTGCCGAAACTCGACCGGGCCAGCGGAATCGTTTTGGCAATTGTGGGCCTATGTGTAACCGCAAATTCCATCTGGGCAGCACGCTGTAAGCATCTCAAGCAGGGCGGCGGTGCAGCAATGACAGGGTGAAGTATTTGGATTACGGCGACCATCTACGAACTACCGGCGGCGCACTAAAGAATTGGGCGATTGCGCAATTGCAGGACTCACTCGCCGTCGGGGCACTCTGGTTGATTGGCCTCTACCTTCTACATGTTCCCTGGGCCCCGTTGTGGGCAGCCCTTGCGGCGCTGCTTCAGTTCGTGCCACATCTTGGGCCCGTCCTCGGATTGTTCGGCCCACTGCTCGCTGCAACGGTTACGTGGAGGGATTGGCAACACCCGCTGAGCGTTTTGATTGTATACGCGGTTGTTGTCATTGTTGACGGCCTGCTGCTCCAGCCTTACATCATGAGGAGGTCTGCCAAGGTCCCCATGTGGGCGTCAATCCTGGCTCCGATTGTGCTCGGAATCGTGTGGCCGTTCTGGGGAGTACTCCTGGCCCCTCCTTTATTGGCTGTGATTTATGCATACAAGGCGCGATACGAGAAGAAGGATACGCGATGAATCAGCGCTCGGGTCCAAAGCCACCCCCGCCGGGCGTTTCGATACGAATAACGTCTCCCGATCTGGCCCGGATACTGCTCTTTGCCGGAATCTCCCGCGTTTGATCTCCAGAAACATGCGACGCATTCCCCGTCGCTCCGGCCTCTCCTCCGGCCAATCCATACGGGCGAAACTTCCGGCGATCGCTAAGCAACGTCACCTGCGCATCCGAAAGCAACTCAATCTCGCGGATCAGTCCATCGCCGCCGCGGAACTTCCCAGCCCCGCCGGAGCCAACCCGATATCTATACCTGCGCACGCGAAAAGGGTAGGCATACTCGAGCGCCTCAATCGGCGTGTTCAGCGAATTCGTCATGTGCGTATGCACGCCAGAAAGCCCGTCCGCATTGGGCCGCGCACCCATTCCTCCGGCGATGGTTTCGTAATAGGCGAATGGTTTTTCCGTGCGCGGATCCACGCCGCCAATCGTGAGATTGCTCATCGTTCCAGAACTCGCCGCCGGCACGCGGTTAGGGATTGCTTGCGCCAAAGCACGCATCAGAACATCGACGATCCTCTGCGAGGTTTCGACGTTACCCGCCGCCACTGCCGCCGGAGGTCTCGCGTTCACGATTGTTCCTTCAGGTGCATAGACCGAGATAGGCCGCATCAGGCCCGCGTTTGCCGGAGCGTCTTCCGATAGCAGGCAGCGAAACACGTAATACGCCGCAGAATAGGTGATTGCATATACCGCGTTCATGCTGCTCGCAACCTGCGGGCTGGAGCCGGAGAAATCTACACGCGCCGTGCCTGATGAGGTATCGAACGTGATCGAAACCTGAACCTTGATAGGTGCGCTTCCAAATCCATCGTCATCCAGGAAGTCTTCGGCCGAAAACACTCCCGCTGGCATGTGAGCGAGTTCTGCGCGCATCAGCCGCTCAGAATAATTCAAAAGCTCGTCGCACAGGCGCCTGCTCCTCTCGCGCCCATGCCGCGAAACCAGTTCCTGTAATCGCACCTCGCCCACTCGGCAAGCTCCAGCTTGCGCTGCCAGGTCGCCCTCGCGCTCCTCGGGTGTGCGTACATTGTCGAGAACCATTCGTAAAACGCGAGGGTCCGTGCCGCCCGCGCGCACAAGCTTTGTCGGCGGAATACGAACGCCTTCTTCATCAATCGTGCGGCATAGTCCCATAGACCCCGGATACTTGCCTCCTACGTCAGCATGGTGCGCGCGCGAGGCAACGTAGAAAATCGGCTTGCTCTCGCCCGAAACGAAGACCGCCTGCACCATCGTGATGTCCGGCAAGTGAGTGCCGCCAGCGAAAGGATCGTTGAGGATGGCGATGTCGCCCCGTTCAAGCGTGAGCGCATTCATCGCCGCTTGCACTGACATCGGCATCGAGCCCAGATGGACGGGCATGTGGTCACCCATCGCAATCACTTGCCCGGCCGAATCGAAAACGGCGCAAGAGTAGTCCCGCCGCTCCTTTATATTGGGCGAAAACGCGGTTCGCCTGAGAACAGCGCCCATCTCCTCCGCGATCGAGCGGGTCGCGCTCTTGAAGATTGCCAGTTCGATTGGATCGAAGCTATTCATCACTGCCGGAACGACTCCTCTAAGCCTCGATGATCATGTTCGAATACCCGTCAACGCCTACTCTGCATCCCGGCGGCACAACCGTCGTCGCGCTGTATTCGTGCACGATCGCCGGTCCTTCAAAGCTATTACCAGGGCGCAGCAAATCGCGTTGCAGAACGATCGTCTCTAAACGCTTGCCATCGAAGACGACGCTCTTGCGTTTGACGATGGCGCAATCGCTTCGCGGATCACCAATTTTGACTCTGGGCATGCGGATCTCCTCGCTGGCCGCAACCATTCGCACCCGAACATTCACGATCTCAATGTTTCTCCCTTCATCCGCATGTCCGTAGCGCGCACGATGTGCCGCGTGGAACTCCTGAAACATGTTCGGGCCAAACGGGACGTTGATCTCATACCCTTGCCCCGCGTATCGCAAATCAACCGAGCGCTTTGCAACTCCGATGAGACCCTCCTCTCGGAACTCGGATGCCGCTTTCGATTCGAGGTCCGAAAAGCCTGTTTCCAAGTTGATAGGTTTCTCTGCGTCCTCGAGTTTCTGTTTGCGATCTCTGCGGTCAAAAGCTTTTAACCGCAGAGTGCGCAGAGATTGCGCCGAGATCGCCGAGAACAACTGCGACTCTTCGGCCGAAATCGAAATCATCACCGTCCGCGAGTAATCTCTCACCACATCCGACATCAAAATTCCCAACGCTGAAAGGGCTCCCGGCAAAGCAGGCACCAACACTCGTGGAATATCCAGCGCTCGCGCCAGTGAACAGGCGTGCAATGGCCCCGCGCCTCCGAACGCAACTAGGGTGAACTCTCTTGGATCGTGGCCGCGCTCCACGGAAATCAATCGAATTGCCTTTTCCATCTCCGCTTCAGAGACGCGAACAATCCCCGCCGCGAATTGTTCGACTGAAGACAGCTCGCCCCGTTTTACTTCAAACCGGCTCTGCACGCGCCTTTCGTCCAGCCGCACAGTCCCGGCGAGACTCAATTCAGCATCGAGTCTCCCCAGAATCAGATTGGCATCAGTTACCGTCGGCTCTTCGCCGCGCCCATAGCAGATCGGCCCCGGATCAGCCCCAGCCGATTGCGGCCCAACCTGCAGAATGCCGCCGCGATCAAACCAGGCCAGCGACCCACCCCCGGCGCCAACGGTGTGGATGTCGAGCGTCGGAACGGAGATTGGAATCTCGGAAACGCGGGCTTCATTCGTAATACGCGGCCCGGCGGAGTCGATCAGTGAAACGTCCGTCGAGGTCCCGCCCATGTCGAAGCCGATGATCTTTTTAAAACCTGCGAGCTTCGCCACCCGATAAGCACCAATCACCCCGCCCGCAGGCCCGGATAGCACCGTGCGCACAGGTTCACTGCCAGCAAGTTTGCCGGAAATGATTCCCCCCGAAGACTGCATTACGTAGAGCGAACCGCGGTGCTCATCCCGGATCGCCGACTCCAACTGATGTAGATATCCACCGGCCTTCGGAGCAAGATAAGCATTTACAACCACGGTCGCCGCGCGCTCATACTCGCGAAACTCAGGCAAAATTTCATGAGAAACAGAAATTGGAAATGCGGCAGGCGGTGTGGCGCGGACACTCTTGTCCCGGCGAGAGATTTCACGCATGCTGTTGTCTCTCAACGCCGCAGCGATCCGCTGCTCGTTCTCGGGATTGGCAAACGAGAAGAGCAGGGAAATAGCGACACTCTCGGCCCCGCTGTCCCGAATCCTGTTGCGCAACGCCTCAATTTCTTCGTCATCAGGCGAGACCAAAAGTTCGCCTTCAGCGCTGACTCGCTCGCGCACCCCGAACCGCAACTCCGCCGGCACCAGGCAGGGCCTCGGCGTCGCCAGCCAATCATAAAGATGTTGCCGCGCCTGCCGGCCGATGGCGATTGTGTCTTCGAAACCAGCAGTCGTGATAAACGCCACTCGCGCGCCTTTACGTTCAAGTAGGGCATTGGTGCCGATCGTCGTGCCATGGCGGACCTCAACAGGCACGTCCTGTGCAATCTGCCGGATTGCCTCCAGCACTGATCTCGCGGGATCATCCGGAGTCGAAAGCACCTTCAAAATCTTGATGGCGTCATCCCGCACGTACACGCAATCCGTAAACGTGCCGCCTGTATCAATGGCGATTCTCATAAACGATGCTGGAACGATCCGTCAGCGATGATACAAAACCTGCCGCGCCGACGGCATCATAGGGTCGCTTGCCTCGCCGCCTTTCTTGCGGCAAGAACAAACCAATCTGGATCGAACAATGTCTGAGAACGAGCTCAGTTTCGGAACCCTTGATCGGAGGTCCCTCTTGAAATCTGCAGGAATGGCATTGCTGGCGTCTTCATGCTCTGCTGGCAGCGGTGCGCAGTCATCAACAACAAAGGCCGGGCACTCCGCAGCCTCGACACATCGCCTCCGCAAAGGCATGGTCGGCTTCCAACTCGCTTACGAGCAATTTCCGGTCGATGAACTTGTGCAACTGGGTGTTGAAGTTGAACAAGCCGGATTCGACGTCCTCACCAACAGCGATCATCTCCAGCCCTGGCAGGCGAACGAAGGGCATTCCGGACAGGCCTGGCTCACCATGAGCGCCATTGGTTCCCGCACCCGTCGAATCTGGATCGGCACGACTGTTACCTGCCCGACATTCCGCTACAACCCAGCGGTAGTTGCCGAAGCCTTTGCCTCGTTGAATATTCTCTATCCAGGCAGAATTTTTCTCGGCCTCGGCTCAGGAGAAGCGTTGAACGAGGAAGCCGCAACCGGAACCTGGCCCAAATGGCAGGAACGCTCCGATCGCCTGGTTGAGGCGACAGAAATTATTCGCAAGTTATGGGATGGCGAGCAGGTAGAACATAAAGGTACTTTCTACACCGTCAATGCTCGCCTGTATGACAAGCCCAAGACTCAGATTCCAGTCTTGATGGCGGGTAACGGGCCGAAAGCCGTGCGACGGGTTGGATTGCACGCAGACGGACTGATCACCGATCCCAAAACCTGGAAACAGCACCGCGCCGAGTTCGAAAGCGCCGGCAAAGAAGCTGGAAAAGACCCGGCCCAAACGCCGGTGTTCCTTGAGCAGTTTGTGTGCGTCGGCGACAAAGCCGAGGCACAGAAGTCCGCCGAACTGTGGCGTTTTCTGCCCAAAGCATGGAAGCCATACTTTAACGTCCGCGACCCGCAGGAGATTCAGCGCCGCGCGGAGGCAGAAATTCCTCTCGATCAAATTCTCGAAGACATGACAATTGGCACCGATCCGGAATTGCACGTGCAGAAATTGCATGAGGCATTCCAAGGCGGCGCAACCGAGGTGCACATTCACTCCGGCCAACCGAACCAGCGAAAGGTAATCGAGTTTTACGGAAAAGAGGTGCTACCGCGGCTGCGCAAGCTCTCTCTAGATCGAGCCGCATAAAAATATCGGATTACCACTGCTCACCTCTGTGGTTTTCCTTTGTCCACAGAGGGAAGCCGGGAATTCATCCCGCGCCAGTGCGAAACTCCGCGGAGTCTAGATCACGGTCTCTCACTCCCAATAGATACAGAATCCCGTCCAGTCCGAGGTGTGATACCGCATGGCGCGCGTTTTGTCGCACCAGCGGCTTGGCATGAAACGCAATCCCCATCCCCGCCAGATTCAACATCGGCAGATCGTTCGCACCATCGCCCACGGCCACTACCTGATCGAGCGAGATATTCTCCCACTGCGCGATCTGCGTCAGCAGTCGCGCCTTTCGCGCCCCGTCCACAATCTCCCCGCATACATTTCCCGTAACAATGCCGTCTTCAACTCCCAACTCATTCGCAAAAACGTAGTCAATGCCAAGCCGCTTTTGCAGATGCTCCCCGAAAAATGTGAATCCGCCAGAAAGAATTGCGGTCTTGTATCCGAGCATCTTCAAAGTCGAAATCAGCCGTTCGGCGCCTTCAGCCAGCGGAACTGAATGCAGTACCTGCTGCGCCTTCTGCCACGGCAATCCACGCAACAATTCCATCCGCCGGGCGAAGCTCTGTTTGAAATCAAATTCACCGCGCATAGCCGCAGCCGTAATCTCGGAAACCTGGTCTCCAACTCCATGCAATTTCGCGAGCTCATCTATGATCTCCGCCGAAATGAGCGTTGAATCCATGTCGAAAACCACCAGCCGCCGGTTCCGCCGATAAATACTCTCGCGCTGAAATGCGATGTCCACATCGAACTCGTGGGTCAATTCCATCAATTCAGCCCGCAGGGCATTCGAGGTATCTGCGCTGCTGCTGATCTCAAACTCGATGCACGCATTCGAATTCGCCGCCGACCCCGTGAGCGAAGTTCGCCCTGACAGTCGCTCAATCCGATCGATGTTCAGACCATGCCGGGAGATGGAGGCGCTGGTTTTGGCAAGCTGCGCCGCGCTGATCTGACGGCCAAGGATGGTCACAATAAAGCGGAATTTTCCCTGCGACTGCACCCAGTGTTGGAATGCCTGCTGCGTAACCCGAGTGAACTGGACTTTCAATTCAAGATCATGGGCGCGCACCAGCAGGTCCTTCTTCACTGCAGTAAATTCCTCTTCCGAGGGTAATTCAATCAGAACCGCAAGCGCCAGGTTCTCGTGCACCACCGCTTGCCCGATGTCGAGCACGCGAATGTCATGCGCCGCAAGAGATTCGGTCAGAGAGCTAGTCAGACCCGGACGGTCCGCGCCGGAAATGTTGATCAAAAAGATTTTGCTCATCAGTAAAACCGAACTGAGAACTACAGATTAACAGGGAGAAGTGCAACAAAGGTTTACCGGCGTGCGCACAACCTCATCACGTATTGCGATCTCTAATTGCCAGGAGGCAACATGCCAGCGAAAAAGAAATCAAGCCGTCGCCGTTACAGCAAAGGCGCGAGCAAAACCGTCGCGAGTGCGATGCGCAGAAAAAAGAGTGGAACACTCCGTTCCGGCAAGGGCGGCAAAGGCGGGAAGGTCAAGAGCCGCAAGCAAGCCATTGCTATCGGGATCTCAGAGGCACGCAAGAAAGGTCAAAAGGTCCCGCGCAAGTCCCGCTCAAAAGCGGCTTAGTCTCTCGAAACTTCGTCGGACATCTACTGCCCGGAAGGTGTGGGTTTCTCGAAGATCTTTGCATCCACGCTGGGGTTGATTTCGATCTTGCTGAACTCCGTGCTGCTTGAATCTTTCCCCGCCTGCTTGTTATCGCGGTGAAAGGGAAGATTCAAGCCGTCCACTTCCTTCCATTCTGAAAACGCGGTCTCGGAGTCAACCAGGCCTCCCGGCCCCATCGACTTGTAGGTCTCGCGAACCAGCTTTCCGCTCTGCGGATCCACGAACCAGCGCATGTTCACACCAGGCCCGGAGACGTCCACCATTGCCAGTTCATGAGCGCCGCTGCTGTCTTTACCTGCCGCGGAAAACGAGAACGCCGGATCGCCCACATGCTGGGCGAGATAAACCAGATCGCGATGGATCTGCTCCATGGTTTCCTGCTTGCGCGATGAGGGCATGTCCTGCACCTGACCGCCCGCCGACACGAACCCCGAGTCCGGCGTCACGATCATCGTGAAGGGCCCTTGGCCGGTCTGTAAATCCGCTTTCAAGCGGTCTGGAAACACAATCGTGCTCTCGATGTCGATTGTCCCAGGGGTGTCCGCAACCTTTTGCGTCAGAGTGAATGCCTGGCGCAGAGACTTCACGCCTTTGAGCTTGGCCTCTCCGCCTAGTGACTGCGCAACCTTGCGCGCAAGCGCCAACCCTTCCGGGTTCGACTCTTTTTTCTCCGTCTGCGAACTTGGTGAACCTTCCGCCTTCTGGCCCGGCGGCGGAGGAATCGTAATGTCTACCTCCGAAACCGCTCCGAGCGTGGACAAAGGCTTGACGAATTCGGAAGCATTGCCCACCACCAATACCGCCAATTGCTCTTTGTGCAGGTATTTCGACGCGATCCGCGCCACGTCAGCTGCGGTTACTTTTTCAATTCCGGCGCGGAAGCGTTCGAGAAAGTCCGGAGGATACCCGTAGTATTCGTAGGCCATCCGCTCACGCAACACTTTGTCCGGCGTGTCAAAGTTGAAAACGAAATTGTTCAGAATCGTGTCCTTGGCGCGCTTGATCTCGTTTTCATCAATAGGTTTCGTTTTCAGCTTGTCGATCTCGGCGAACAGTCCCTGGATCGCCTGTACCGTGCTCGCGCTCTTCGTTCCCATGGCAAGCTGCAGAATTCCGGGATGATCGAACCGCGTTCCGATGCCGCCGCCCACGTCATAGGCAAGACCTTGCGACGTCCGAATGCTTTGAGTCAGGCGCGAGGAAAACCCGCCGCCGAAGGCCTCGTTGAAAACTTCGATCGCATAATAGTCAGGGTTCTTGCGCGTCGTGCCCAGCGCAACCATGTGAATGCTGCTCTGGTTTACGTCCTCTTTCTTGATTTCGTAAATGCCCGGCTTTGCCGTTTCAAACTTGATCTCCGGAGCCGTGTCGGCCGGCCCTTTCTGCCAGTCTCCAAACGTGCTGCGAAGTTTGGCTTCGATCTGAGCAGAATCGAAATCGCCCACAAAACCTAGAATGATGTTGTTCGGGGAAACGTGCTTGCGGTGCCAGTTCACCAGGTCTTCACGCGTTACCGCAGCAGAAGTCGCATATTCAGGGACGCGCACATATGGGTTGTCTTTGCCATAGGCAAGCTTGCCCGATTCCCGAGCGGCAATCTGCCCAATCTCGTCATTGCGGCGAGAAATGCCGTCCATCATCTCGTTCTTTGCCAGGTCGAGCTTGTCGGCGCGGAACTCCGGCTCGCGCAACAGCGTGGTGAAGATCTTGAAAACGTCGTCGAAATTTTCCTTCAGGCACGACAGCGAGATGGTCGTCGAGTCCGCGTTCGCGCCGGTCTCGACCTTCGCGGCCCGGATTTCCAGATAATCGTCGAGTTGATCGCCGGTCTGCGACTTTGTTCCTCCAGTACGCCAGACTTCGCTATAAAGCGAGACCAGGCCCGCTTTCTCCGCCGGCTCCGACCGGGTTCCTCCGCGGATTCGTGCAGTGGCATCGATCGTCGGTAGCTCGTGGTCTTCTTGTAAAAAGATCACCATGCCGTTCGGCAGTTCCACACGCTTCGGCTCCTGTGGATGGAATGCCGGCAGTTGCGGAATCGGAATCTTTTGCCATGGCTTGGACTGGCCCCACCCGCACACGCATAGCATGCACACCAGCGGAAGCACTCGGCAGAGAGCGTTGCAATGGCGCTTCATTGCGCACCTCCGTTGCCGGCCGAGACATTTTCGATGATGCCCACCGTCCGGTTCGTAGGCACGAAAACCTGGTTCGCCACTCGGCGAATGTCAGCCTTTGTCACCGCGTTGATCCGATCGACAGAGCGAAACAGTTCCCGCCAATCTCCATACAGCGTCTGATACAGTGCCAGGTTCTGCGCCAGCCCTTCGTTGCTGTCCAGGCTTCGAATCAGATTGGCCTTGGCGCGAGTTTTGACCATCTTCAGTTCGTCATCGCTGATTTCTTCAGTTCTCAATTTCTCGATCTCGGAATGAATTACATCCGCAATTTCTTCGGGCTTGTGCCCCGGTACGGGTGCTGCGAAGAAATAAAACAGGTGCGGATATTTCACTCCAGGAAATCCCGTGCCGCCTTCCGCCTCCGAGGCAATTCTCTTATCGCGCACCAGCGTCCGGTAAAGACGTGACGTGCGCCCTTCAGAGAGCAGGTCCGCCAG
>JBKPSP010000220.1:0-3249 GCA_046735175.1 Acidobacteriota bacterium | reverse complement strand
CAGCCCAACCAGCCAGTCCTTCGCGGCTTTCCGACTGGCATCCCTTCGCTGTGTTCGGATGGATTTCATAGAATCCCATAACGCGGGAGAGCGCAGCATAGCACGTACTTGCTGATAACAGGCCATATCGTAACTTTGCGCTTTTGTTTCGCCTTTTCCAGTGTCAATGAGTGATATGGAGATTTTTCGACAAATGACGTGACTGGAAGGCTAATCAACGCTGCGCGGAGGGTCGTCCTTCATCGGATACTGCAATCTCTGCTGCACTTCGGGTTGCCCCACTTCGCGCAATGCTGCCGCAGGATCATCAACAAACTTCTTTGCAATCGAATGCTGAATAGTGGTCATCACCATCGATTCATCGGGCAATAGAATCTGGTACTGGGCGGTCAGGAGGACACAGCCTAATTGCCTCGCCAGTATGCAAACCCGTCTGACCAGTTCCGGCGAGATTGCATTGGCATCAATCCGAAACGCGATTTCCTCGACCTCGCTCTTGGTCTCATCGACGTAGATCACATGCGCATCATCTCTGTGCTTCTGCCCCCACATTCGAAGGGTTGTTGACCATGAATCCCTCTTCGGAAGAATTAAATCGATCTGATCCTCGAACCCGGCAGGTGGGTGGACATCTGCCCACCATGAGAAATCCTCTGCGAGTTCCTGAGGGATCGCCGGTGGCAGCACATCGTATTTCCTGAGAAGAACTTGCTCAGGAAGGAAAATGAGGCGAAATTGCCAGATAGCCATACGCGGGTACGATTGTAGCGGAGGTCGTTGGCCGTCAATGAGTGATATGGAGAGTGTCTGTTGAAAAAGTCTCTCGGTTGAGGCTTGTGGCGATGTAAGGTTCAGGTTATAAGCAGGCCAGGGATGCCGCTGTTCACTGCAACCTTCGGAGGCCTGCTGCTCATGATGGGAAACCACTCCCGCTCAGAATCGCTGTTTTACTACTTCCGCCTGGAAGATCAAGTTCCTGAAAATCATCTGTTGCGCCTGATCGACACGCACATCAGCTTCGAGTTTGTACGACAGCAACTGAAAGCCAGCTACAGTGAGATGGGTCGGCCTTCGATCGATCCCGAACTTTTGCTGCGTATTCTGCTGATCGGTTATCTGTACGGCATCACCAGTGAACGCAGGCTGGTGGAAGAACTACGCATGCATTTGGCCTGGCGCTGGTTCACTGGTCTCAGCTTCGATCAAGAGATCCCGCACCACTCCACGTTCTCCAAGAACCGCCACGGACGGTTTCAGGAATCAAAGCTGTTTGAACAGCTGTTTGAGCAGGTGGTGCGGCAGTGTATGGAAGTGGGCCTGGTACGGGGCAAGCAGCTGTCGGTGGATGGCACTTTCGTGGAAGCCAATGCGGCCAAGGAGAGTCGCGTACCACGGGAACAGTTGGCGGAAGCTGCGCAGGTCAACCACACCCTGCGTCAGTATCTGAAGGAGTTAGAAGAACAGAATCCAGTAGAAGAACCGGTGCATAAGCAGGATCAGGTATCGACCACCGATCCTGATTCCACCTACGCCACCAAGGGTGGTACTCCGGCGCGTCTGGGATACTACGACAACTATTTGGTCGACAACCATAGTTGCGTGATTGTCGGCGTCGAAGCCACCGCGGCACGCATGAGTCAGGAGACGGTGGCGGCCCAAGACATGATCACACGGTTCGCCCACTGGCAAGGACGAGAGGCAGAATCGGTGGGCGCCGACACTACCTACGGCAACGGAGAGTTTCTGCAGTGGTTGGCGGATCGGAAGATTACCCCCTACATGCGCACCCGCGACAGTGTGCATCGCAAGAACAGCCCGTACTACGGTCCCGAGCGTTTTACCTATCAGCCGGAAAGCAATAGCTATCTCTGTCCCGCCGGGCAACAACTGAATTATGGTGGTCGCAGCCTGCGGAACCGCACCTATGCCTACATCGGGACGCGTAAACGTTGCGGTGCGTGTGCACTCAAAGCGCAATGCACGAGTGGAGCATTCCGCTTTCTGGCCATCCACATGGATGAGCCGGCTCGGCAGCGCGCTCGCGAGTTGGCGAACACACCAGAGTTCACGCAGGCACAGCGACAAAGAAAGAAAGTGGAAGCCTTATTTGCGGAACTCAAGAACCGAATCGGATTGCGACGGTTGCGCCTGCGTAGATTGAAGTTCGTTCGGGAACAGTTCTTCCTGGCCGCGGCGGCGCAAAACATCAAGCGACTGGTGCGATTCCTCAGCCAATCGACGACACTCCCTATTGCAGCCACCACCTAGCCGAACGGAGAGAATACAAACTCAGCAGGCAGAAACTGGCAGTCGAAGAGACGCTCTCTTCGACGCACTTTTTCAACAACCACGAGATTTATCACCAACGATTCACATGAACCGCTACGATGTCTAGGCCAGTTGGAGGTCATATGCCGCGAGCGGTAGTGCTCTTTCTTGTTCTGCTTTCCATCAGCGGATTTGCTTTAGCACAGGATGTACCAAGAAATCTTTCGCTATCCAATCGTCTCATTGGTGCTTGGCGGTTGATTAGCGTTGAGACTCGGCGAGCCAATGGCGAAATAATCTACCCCTATTACGGCCAACACCCGGAAGGGATTTTGATTTTACGACCGTAGCGGCTGGATGAGCGTTGAGATCGTTTCTGATCCCAAACCTGCCGTCCCGACCGTCTCGTCGCGGGAAGCCTTCCTCAAGGCGAACCCTGCTGACAAGGAAAAGGCCATTGACGGTTTCTATGCCTATTACGGCACCTGGTCACTTGATCCGTCTGGTTCGACTGTCACCCACCACATCGATCAATCTCTGTACCCAGGCGAGCGCGGGGAAGAGGGAGTCCGTCGATTAAGTCTTGATGGCAAGCGGCTCACCCTCGCCGCAGAGGCCCACGAAATGGGGGAAACTCACCAACGAGTATTGGTTTGGGAACGCATTGAACGTTAGCTAGGCAGAACGCGCTAGACGCCGTCAATGAGTGATATGGGTTTTAAGGCAGCACAATAAAGCCGGCCGCACTATAAACAGGCGCCCCAGTCGTCGTTATTCCTATCCTGCCGGACTGTGCTCCCGTTGGCACGGTCACTGTAATCTGCGAGTCAGAATCTATCGTGAAGTTCGTTGTCGCCATGCCATCGAATGTCACTTTCGAGGTTTGCATCAGGCTCACCCCATCGATCACAACCGTCGCTCCCGCCGGGCCAGTGGCCGGACTGAACCCGACGATCTGTGGCTTTACCAAGAACGTGCGGT
>JBKPSP010000219.1:0-8892 GCA_046735175.1 Acidobacteriota bacterium | reverse complement strand
GCCCATACTTCACGCTGCGGCGGAAGTTGATGGACGACGCCTCCGGAAAATACTTGGTCGGGCAGGAGACTTCGCCGATGCGGAATCCAAAAAATGCGCATTGCGCGAGCATCTGATTGTCGAAAACGAAGTCGTCGGAATTTTCGAGCAGAGGTAGCTTCGTCAGCACCTCGCGACTGAAAGCGCGATATCCGGTGTGGTATTCGGAAACCTTGATGCGCAGGAAAAGATTTTCAAACGCAGTCAGAAAGCGGTTGAAGACGTATTTGTAAAGCGGCATGCCTCCGCGCAGCGCTTGGCCGCCAATAATCCTCGATCCCAGAACAACGTCATACACGCCGTACGCGACCATGCTGGCCATCGCCGTCACCAGAAGCGGCGTGTACTGATAATCCGGATGCACCATGATGATCACATCCGCGCCTTCGGCCAGCGCCTCGGCATAGCAAGTCTGCTGATTGCGTCCGTAACCGTAGTTGCGATCGTGCACGAAGTGCACCAGGCCGAGTTCGCGCGCAACCTCTACGGTGCGGTCGGCGCTAGCGTCATCCACCAGAATGCGGACATCAACAATTTCCGGCAGCTCATCCACCGTCGCTTGCAAGGTCTTTTCCGCGTTATAGGCGGGCATAACCACGGCGATGCGTTTTCCGTTGAGCATGAAAGAACGCTATCAGCTCTCAGCTTTCAGCGTGAGTACGTCGTCATCGTCGAGTCCGGCTCCAACTGAGAGCTGAAAGCTGAAAGCTGAAAGCTAGGTTTAAACTCATCATACCCCATGGTTTCCGCTGACTCGCCGCGCAAGACTTTTCCGATTACCACTCGCGGCACGGCTTTGCTTCACTTTGATTTCCTTTTTGCTGGCATTGTCATGACGTTTCTTGGTCCCATGCTGCCGATCCTGGCCGCGCGCTGGGCTATGACCGACGCGGTCTCCGGTCGTCTTTATTTGACCCAATTCATCAGCTCGATGTTTGGAATGCTCTCCTCTGCACCGGTTGTGCAGCGCCGCGGTTACCGTTTTACCTTCATCATCGGTCTCATCCTGATGGCTGCTGGAATGGCCTTGCTGGCTTCGGGGACATTCCTTCAGGGCATCATTGCCGTGGCCACTTTTGGTTTTGGTCACGGAGTCACTACTCCCGCAGGAAATTTGAGGACGGCCGACGTGACTCCGGAGCGAAGCGCGTCTGCGTTGAATGTCATCAATGCAGTTTGGGGACTAGGGGCTATGAGTTCGCCGCTGCTGCTGAAAGCTTCGGTTCATCGCCCCTCATGGTTCTTGTACGGAACCGCAATAGCACTTGCGGTTTTGTTAATCGGATTCTTAGTCGTCCGCTTCGATCCTGACGCCCACTCCGAGTCCGGAAATGAAAGCAGAGTGACGCGTCTCTCGAATCCGGGAATCCTGGCCGTGATCGGCGCGTTGTTCTTCATCTACGTTGGCGCGGAGACCGCCTTTGGCGGATGGGTTGCCACGTACGCGCATCGCGTGAGTCCTGAGAGCACGGTGTGGACGACGGCCCCATCGTTCTTCTATGGGGCGATGCTGGTGGGTCGATCATTGGCCCCTTTGGCGCTTAAGCGGCTTCGGCCTACCACGGTAGCTCAGTTCGGCTTGGCCTGTGCCTTGCTCGGAGGCTTCACTCTGCTGAGTGCCCGCAGCGTTGCATTTGTTATCCCGGGGGCGTTTCTCGCCGGCCTGGGAATGGCTTCCATCTTTCCCATCAGCGTTTCACTTTTTCCGCGATGGTTCGCCGATTCGGCTCGCGCCTCGAGCGGACCGGTCTTCGCCTGCGGAAACCTGGGCGGCGCTGTATTGCCCTGGCTGGTTGGAGTAGTTTCCACTTATTCTGGAAGTCTCCGGCTCGCGTTTCTCGTCCCGACAATCAGCGTACTCGCCATGCTGATTTTTTATATAGTCAACAGCTCCGCCCGCGAGAGGCCGGCAATGGTGCGGGCCTAGTCGAAATTGATAAACTAGTAAGCACAGATGTCCCGCACTCTCTTCGAAAAAATCTGGGACGAGCACGTCGTCGCAACGCCTGCGGGCCAGCCGGCCTTGTTGTACGTCGATCTGCATCTTGTCCACGAGGTCACATCTCCGCAGGCCTTTGATGGTCTGCGTGCCGCCGGACGCAAGCTGCGCGCGCCGCTCCGCACCGTAGCGACAGTTGACCACAACGTCCCGACCGAGCCACGCGGCACGCCAATATTCGATCCCATCGCCAAAAAACAGATCGAAGCATTGCAGAGAAATTGCCGCGAGTTTGGCGTGCCCCTGTTCGACATCGATTCTCCAGAGCAAGGCATCGTTCACGTAATTGGCCCCGAACTGGGATTTACTCAGCCGGGCATGACTATCGTGTGCGGTGACAGCCACACCAGCACCCATGGCGCTTTCGGCGCGCTGGCGTTTGGCATTGGGACTTCGGAAGTCGAGCACGTTCTGGCGACGCAGACCCTGCCGCAGCGTAAGCCGAAGACGATGCTGATTCGACTCGACGGCAAACTCGGCGACGGGGTATCGGCAAAAGACATTGCCCTTGGCATCATCGGCAAGATCGGGACCGACGGCGCAACTGGTCACGTCATTGAATACGGCGGCGAAACCGTACGCGCGCTTTCCATGGAAGGCCGCATGACGTTGTGCAACATGAGCATCGAGGCGGGCGCGCGCGCCGGCATGGTGGCTCCTGACGAGACCACAATCGCGTACATTCAAGGCCGCAAGTTCGCCCCGCAAGGTGCGGATTGGGACGCAGCCGTGGAGCGCTGGCGAGCCCTGCCCTCCGATCCCGGAGCCAAATACGACGAAGTTGTCGAACTGAATGCGGACGAGCTCGCCCCTTTCGTGACCTGGGGAACGAATCCCGGCATGGTGGTCCCGGTCACCGCCCGCGTCCCCGATCTTCCCGCCAACGGTTCGGAGCGCGCGAACGCACAACGCATGCTCGAATACATGGGGCTCGAGCCCGGAACCCCTATGGAGCAAATTCGCCTGGATCGCGTGTTCATCGGATCGTGCACGAATTCGCGGATCGAAGATTTGCGTGCCGCGGCCCGCGTCGCTCAAGGACACAAGGTCGCAACAGGCGTCCGCGCGATGGTCGTGCCCGGATCGCAGCAGGTGAAGCACAGGGCCGAGCAGGAAGGTCTCGACAAGATTTTCACGGACGCCGGTTTCGAGTGGCGCGAGTCAGGATGCTCGATGTGCCTCGGCATGAACCCGGACATCTTGAAACCCGGCGAGCGTTGCGCGTCAACCAGCAACCGCAATTTTGAAGGACGTCAGGGGCGCGGCGGCCGCACGCACCTCGTAAGCCCAATGATGGCAGCCGCAGCGGCGATCGAAGGCCATTTCACCGATATTCGAAGGTGGAAGTTCAACAACACCCCTCTGTGAACCTCTGTGTCCTCTGTGGTTAAGAAACGCAACCACAGAGAGCACAGAGGTTCACAGAGGTACACCACAGAGGAAGCCGTGCAACCATTCCGCATCCATACCGGCAAAGTCGCCCCGCTCTACCGAGCGAACATCGATACTGACCAGATCATTCCCAAGCAGTTCCTGAAGCGCATCGAGCGCACAGGATTTGGTGAATTCCTGTTCAATGACTGGCGGAAATCGCCCGAAGGTTTACCGAATCCTGATTTCGTTCTCAATCAGCCAAAGTATTCCGGTGCCAGCATTCTTGTCGCTGACAAGAACTTCGGCTGCGGCTCCTCGCGCGAGCACGCCGTATGGGCTCTTGCGGATTTCGGCTTCCGCGCCGTGATCGCGCCTTCATTCGCCGACATCTTTGCCAACAACTGCGTAAAGAATGGCGTCCTGACCGTCGTGCTCCGAGAAGACGAAACTGCCGAAATCGCCCGCAGGGCGTCGGAGCTCGCGAACTACACTCTAACCGTTGATCTGGAAAGTTGCGCCGTTCACGACAGCGCCGGATTCAACGCCCGCTTCGCCATCGATGAATTTACCCGTCACTGCCTTCTCGAAGGACTCGACGATATCGGCCTCACACTTCAGCACGCAGCCGAGATCGATGCATATGAGGCCCGTCATCCGGTTCCAGCAGCGTGGAACCGGTAGTCAGTGCGTCTTGGCGCGCTGCGGCGCAGGCATCTGACTCGGCGCGCTATCAGCCGGCTTCAATTCCTGTTTCACCGCGTGGGAAATCTTGTCAGCGTTTGCCAGCAGCAAGCTGACCTGCCACATCTCCGTTTCGCTCAAACTGTTCTTGAAGGCCGGCATCCCTGTGAGCCGAATCCCGTTCGCGACTTTCCAGTAGGACTCGCCGGGTTCGTCATCGGTCACGCCCTTGCCGTGGAATAATTGCGGCGGCTTGGGGAACATCCCTTTCGCGATCGGCCCTTGCTCTACATTCGGCAAGCCATGGCAAACTGCGCAATCACGGCTATAAATCTTTGCGCCTGCCAGAAACGCCGGCTCGTCAGCCACGATCGGAAGATTCTTCGGCATTTCTTTCTCGATTCGGGCGTGAAGCGCGCTGTTGGCAAGCATTTTCTCGAACGGCATGGTCTTATCCGCAACCGCGACCGGCGCAGACCCGGAAAGAAAATAACCAAACGCAACTCCCGCGGTCAGAAGAACTCCAACCATCAGTCCGGCGACGAATTTCACGCACTTCCTCCTTCCCGCTTGGTCAATAGAGCGGTGAAGGCGCCGATTATAATCGGGCGCATGCGCAAACTCATGCGCCACCTCCTGCAAGCGCTGGTGCTGTTGATTGTGGCCCTGATCTCGGCGCTGACCGCGATGCGCCTGGCGATACACGGGCGCGAAGTGAGCGTTCCCGATCTGCGCGGAAAAACGCCGGCGGAAGCGCGACCGCTTGCGGATCATGCGGGTCTCGCAATTGCCGTCGAGCGCAGCTATTACAGCGCTACCGTGCCTGAGGGCAAAGTGCTCTCTCAAGTGCCTGCGCCTGGTTCTGTGGTGCGGCGCGGATGGGAAGTGAGACTGGCGCTCAGCCTGGGGCCGCAGCGAGTAACGATCCCACAGTTAATTGGCAGCAGCGAAAGAGCAGCGAATTTGACTCTCGCGCAACGCGGAATTGAAGTCGAAGCCGTCGCGCGAACTTCACTACCAGGCTCGAACGCAAACGAAGTGATCGCTCAGGACCCTTCTGCGAACTCTACGAATGTCTCGTCGCCCAAGGTCAGCATTCTGGTTGGGGAAGGAGATCCATCCGCCGCCTTTGTCATGCCCAACTTCACTGGGCAAGTGCTGGGCACTGTCACGAACACCCTTCACGATGCCGGCTTCTCAGTCGGACGAGTCACCATGGCGGCCATACCGCCGCCCCCTGAAAATGCGTCCGCGCCAGCGGCAGAGAGTGCACCAGGCCCGCTGATTCCTGCCAGCCCTTCAGCGGCTTCCATTATCGTTTCGCAAGAGCCGTCTCCTGGAGCGAAGGTGGTTGCCGGCTCCGCTGTTAACTTCGTAGTGAAATAAACGTTTTTTCTGCGGAGATATGCAGCTTGATGCCGATGACTCGGCAGTCTGCCGTTCCCTCGGCAAATCGGCTGTACCGGAAAGTTGTAGGCTCTGCGCACTACCCTCCTTAGTTCCCACGTACTTACGTCTATAGATTCAGTTTGGTATTGCAGTTGCCAAAATGGTTCACTACGCGTTGAACTCTGGCGGTGGGGCGTGCCATTTCGGGAAGCATCGGGGCCGATTCCGGCCCATCACATACCGGGACCGTTCTTTTTGCCTGGAGGCATACCGGCGAAGAAACCTTGCCGGTCCGCGGGCCGTGGCAGCTTTCTACCGGTTCGCAAGCTTTCGACTTCACGTTCGAAACCCAAGCCCGTTATCCCTGACCCATTGTTCCTTCTCTATTGTGGCCTGAGCTGGCACAACCGGGCGGAAACCGCTGGTGGCTGGGAGCTGGTTGAAGCCATGCGCTCCACTGACAAAGGAACTCGCGCCCTCGCGGCGGAGTTGTTGGCCGGAACCGAGAATGGCCGGCTGCTCGTCAGGGACCTGCGTCGAATTCGCAGCGGCTTGGCTCAGCTCGCGCGTAGGACCGAACAGCCGGACGAAGGGAAAGTAAAAGGGGACGACATGCACACACCATACGGACTCGAAATGGTCGAGAACTGCACGACATGCACTCTGAGAAAGGAAGGTTTTTTCTGTCAGTTGTCAGGCGACCTGCTGCGGTCATTCGAATCCTTCAGCAATATCACCACCTATCCGGGTGGCGCCGTTCTCTTCGTCGAAGGCCAGATGCCGCGTGGCGCCTTTGTCCTCTGCTCCGGCAAGGTGAAGATCACGACCACTTCGAAAGAAGGCAAAGTCATCATCCTCAGGACAGCCGAGCCTGGGGACGTTATCGGGTTAGCAGCCATGATCTCGGGACAAACCTACGAGATCGCGGCCGAGACGTTAGGCCCCTGCCTGGTCAACTTCGTTGAGCGGGAAGGGTTACTGCGGCTGATTGAGCGGAGCGGAGAACTGGGACTCCGTTCCGCTCTTGCCGTAAGCCGCGAATTCCAAGACGCCTACCGCGAGATCCACGAACTGGTGTTGACGCGATCGTCTTCCGGCAAGCTGGCGCGACTGTTGCTCTCCTGGGTCGGACGCGACGGCGAGACGCGAGAAGTACGCATCCAGACGCCAGTCACGCACGAAGAGATGGCACAAAGAATCGGAGCGTCACGCGAAACGGTCACGCGCCTATTGAGCGACCTGCGCAAGAAAGACATGATCCGGATTGAGGGCTCCACGCTGGTGATTACCAACCGCACCGCACTGGAGGCGATGGCGGTGTGAGTTAGCCGTTCCGAATAGCAGATTTTTAGAGTCGCTCCTCCAGAAAAATTGGGCTGGCATTTAGCCAGCCCAATCTGCTCTCAGGCGAAATTAATGTGGCTTGTGGCCGTTGTCTCCCTTGTCATTGTTCTTTTCGTTCTTGGGACCGTTCTCATGTCCGCCGCGCCCCTGGTTCGGACGGTTCGCCTCGCCTCGCGGCTCTGGCCGTCCTCCGCCTCGGTTTTCCATGTTCCGGTTCTCCGGACCACGGTTTTCAGGTCGCGCGTTGTCTGGACGCCCGCCCCGGTTTTCCATGCGGTTCTCGGGTGCGCGGTTCTCAGGCCGTGCATTGTCGGGCCGTCCACCGCGGTTTTCGGGACGCTCAACCCGGTTCTCTGGCCTGTTCTCGGGACGATTCTCGCGCTCAGCATTCGGGCGCGGGACTTCCCGGTTCATGCCACGGTTGTCGTTGCCCCGGTTTTCCGGACGATTCGGTCCGCGATTTTCGCCTCCGCGATTTTCCGCCGCACGGTTCTCCGGACGATTCCCGCCACGGTTTTCAGGCGCGCGCCATTCGCCACCAGCGGCCTTGGCTCGAACAACATGGCTCTTGAAATCGGCAGGGCGTTCGGTTGCGGCGATCGCCGGCTTGCCATGGTTGTTTCGGGCCCACAAGTCACGATTCCTCTCCGCTTCGTCCCGGTGCTTCACCTGCACTGGCGTGGGATCGATATGGCGTTCGTGTTCCGCCATTTCCTCATCGCGATTCGGACGTCGATTGATTCCACCCTGGCCTCCGTTGTAGCTCACGCGGTTGATCGTCACGTTGTTGACGACCGTCTTGTTCACATAGACGTTCCGGATACGCGTATTATCGACGCGCATAACAGCGGTGTTGTAGTAGAACCGATTCGCTCGCCATTCCCCGCCGACGAAACCGGATCCGAAATAGCCGTAGCCGTAGTTGACTCCGCCGTAGAAACCGACTCGCGGTCCCCAGTATCCGGCGTGCCAAATGTAGGCCTCTCCGCCCCAGCCCCAGTATCCCGGCGTCCACAGGAAGCCAGGCTCAGGCGCCATCACCCAGGTTCCTGGCACCCAGTAGTAGCCCTCGGGGCCGTAGGCCCAATAACCCGGCGTCCATATGTAACCCTCGCCAGGGCACAGAGGCTGCTCATAAACTGGCAGCGCAGGCGGCGCAAAGCCGACCGAAATAAAAACCGCTCCAAACGAAGAAGCCGGAATCGCCATCAGCACGAGGGCAAATAACGATAATCGGACGATCCGTGAGATTTGCATGTCGTCTCTCCTCTATTGATCTGCCTCGCTCCACTTCCGCGCGAGGCCCTTTTCTGACTAGTAGCGCTTGCGAGCCTTATAAGATGCGTCCCGCTGACTATATAAACGCCGGAATGGGGAATATGTTGCTGACCCGTATACCTCTGATTATAAGAAGTTTAGGAACTAGGCAGGAGACTCGGAAGTGCTGCTGGTTTGCTTGCCAACCGGGCATACGGGAAGCTCTTCCGCTCTCTACCGGAAACCGTTTAGCGCGACAGAATCAGCGGGCCAGGATGAGCGCCCCGGTCACGATAAATCCTCCGCCGATCCATTGATGCCACGTCAGCCGCTCGTGCGAAAAACCCCCGCAAGCACGATGGCGACAATGACGCTGAGCTTGTCGGTCGGCGCTACGCGTGAGGCCTCTCCAAGTTGCAGCGCGCGGAAATAGCACAGCCACGAAAGCCCGGTCGCCAACCCCGAGGTGGCTCATCTGGGCTTTACTCTCTGCTTTTTTCGCTGGATTGACTGCAATCCTCGCTAAAGTCGGCGTGCAAGGGTATCGATTCGAACCTTGCGACTGCCATTCGCACGATCGTGATTGTTGCGTTTGCATGGCTGGTCGCCTCGATCACTAATAAGCAGCCGCTGTCCACCATTTCATCGCGCACGTGGCTGTTTCTTGCGCTCCAAGTCATGGAATTACCTCATTACTTAGCTATAGCGTTTATCTTCCCAGCTCTGTCATCTCGAGCGTAGCGGCACATCAGGGTTTATCGATGTGCCGCGAAGTCGAGAGACCTTGTGTTCAAGGGCGTGTGGATCAC
>JBKPSP010000218.1:0-19228 GCA_046735175.1 Acidobacteriota bacterium | reverse complement strand
GTGGGACAGTGTGCGCGTCATGCCTCCGGCGGTGTGATGCTCGGTGAGACGATAGGTGGTCAGCACATACGGATATCGAGGATCTCCTGGGCTGGCGTAGGGATTTTCCGGACGCTCTTTCTTCAGCGCGGCGGGATTTGTGCTCTGCGCATAGAGCGGATTCTTGATCGGCGATTCCAGCGGCTCGTAGTGCGTGGGCAGAGGCCCATCTTTCAATCCGCTCGGAACGTATAGCCAGCCGACCCCGTCAGGGTGAAGCGTGAATGGGCGTGCGCCACCTAGTGCCGCCACCCCCACTCCGACATCGAGTTGGTCGGGAGTCGTTGGCGCGAGGTCTTTCTGATAGTCGGGATTGTCAAGGCCCGTCCATTCTTTCTTTGTTTCATCCCACCAGACAAGCTTCTTGCGCTCGCTCCAGGGCTTGCCGTCCGGTCTCGCGGAAGCACGGTTGTAGATGATGCGGCAATCGTTCGGCCAGGCGAATCCCCAGCCGTGGCCGAGCAAGTCGGTTGGCTTGCGCTCGTTCGCTCGATTGCGATTCTTATCAGGAAATACACCGCAATAGATCCACGCTCCGCATGCCGTCGAGCCGTCGTTTTTGAGATCCTGAATTTTTTGAAGCTGTTTACCGTCGCTGGTCGTATAGCCGTTGATCTCCTGCAAAACCTCGGAGACTTTGGGTTCGCGCATTCGACCTTCGAGGGTGTAGTTCCACCTGAGCGCGTTGATGCCGGCGTTGCATGGGCGCGAATCCTGGGCGGCTTTCTTCTTGATGCGATTTCCCAGATGGACCATGAACCAGGTTTCGCTGCGCGCATCGCCGGGAGGTTCGACCGCCATTTCGCGATATTGCAGTAGCCTCTGCGTATTGGTGAAGGTGCCTTCCTTTTCGGCGGTGCCAGCGGCTGGGAAAAGAAACACTTCAGTCGCGATCTCTTCTGGTTTCAACTCGCCACGTTGGACTTCAGGCGAATCGAGCCAGAATGAAGCCGTCTCGGTCTCGACCATGTCGCGAACAACCAGCCATTTCAATTTCGTAAGCGCGATTCTTTCCAGTCGCCCGTTCGACGCACCTACGGCCGGATTCTGTCCCATCACGAACAGCCCTTCCATCTTGCCGTCTAGCATGTCCATCCAGTAGCCGAAGTGCGAGTGATCGCCCGTGACCCGCGGCAGCCAGTCAAAGCCGAAGTCGTTTTCTTTCGTTGCGGCTTCGCCGTAGTACGCCTTCATGAGGCTGATGAAATATTTGTCGAAGCCCGACCACAAGCCAGTTTTCGCCTTGTGCTTTTTCAGGTAACTCTGAAGATCGTTCGAATCCTCCTCGAAGAACGGCATCGGCAAATAGCCGGGCAGGATGTCGTACAAGGTGGGAACATCGGTCGAGCCCTGAATGGATGCGTGCCCGCGTAAGGCGAGAATTCCCCCGCCGGGACGGCCGATGTTGCCAAGCAGCAGTTGCAGAATGGCTGCGGTTCGGATGATCTGAACGCCTTTCGAATGCTGCGTCCATCCGACCGCGTAGCAGATCGCGCCCGTTTTCTCGGGACCTGACGCTGAGGTAAACGTCTCAGCTGTTTTCAAAAACACATCTTGGGGAATGCCACAGTAGCGCTCGACCATCTCCGGCGTGTAACGCGAGAAGTGACGCTTCAGTACCTGATAAACACACTGTGGATCTTCCAGCGAAAAGTCCCAATCGAAATTCGTGGTTTCCTGTGCCTCGCCGCCACGATCTTTCCCGTGTCCGCCGCCTGCCTCGCTGTGTCCAGGCGCTTGCTTGGTGTCTTTTTTCGGCGCGCTGCGATACAGCCATGTTTCCGGATCGTATTTCTTTTTCTCCTTGTCCCATCCCGAAAAGAAGCCGTCGAGTTCATCGGTGTCTTTAAAATCGTCGCGCAGTATGGTCGCGGCATTTGTGTAGCGGACAACGTACTCGCGAAATTCTTTATTGTTCGCGAGAACGAAATTCACTAACGCGCCGAGGAAGATAATGTCGCTGCCGGCGCGAAGCGGCACCCAGATGTCCGCCATGGCGGAGGTGCGGGTAAAGCGGGGATCGACGTGAATGACCTTTGCGCCGCGCTCGCGCGCCTCCATCACCCACTGGAATCCGACGGGATGGTTTTCCGCCATCGACGATCCCATGATCAGGATTGCGTCGGCATTTCTCAGATCTTGTTGGGCAGTGGTCGCGCCGCCGCGCCCAAAGCTTGTCCCCAGACCGGGGACAGTTGAACTGTGTCATATACGGGCCTGATTGCTGACGCACACCATGCCCAAGCCGGCGGTAAAAAGTTTTCGGATTAGAAAATTTTCTTCGTTATCGAGGGTCGCACCGCCGAGGTGGCCAATGGCTTTGGTCTGCATCAGCGCCTGGCCGTCTTGCTTTTCCTGAAACGTTCGGTTGCGGCTTTCCCACAAGCGGTCCGCGACCATGTCCATGGCCTGCTCGAGTTCTATTTCTTCCCACTTTGTAGAATGCGGTGCGCGATACTTCACTTTCTTGAGACGCCCGGGATGCGTATGCAGTTCGTAAGTTGCCGCGCCTTTAGGACACAAGCGCCCGCGCGAAATCGGCGAATTGGGATCGCCCTCGATCGAAATCAGGTTGCCGTCTTTGTGATAGACGATCTGCCCGCATCCGACGCCACAATAAGGACAAATTGACGGAGAAGCTTTCGCGCCATGGTGCCTTGGTTTCAGATTCCGCGTTCGCTCGGAGTACGACTCAGGGCCGGTACCATCTGCGCCGGTTCTGATTTGTTGAAGTAACGGCCAGCGGGAGAGAAGATTCGTGAGCACGGCTGCCTCGGCGGAATTGTATTCCTAATCTGAGATGGTAGGCTGGATGCTTGCGATGTCTGCGGTTCAAGGCATTCTCGCCTGTGCCGGCGGGCATCTCAGGTGCAACACTCATGACCGCTGCCCGCTCCATCGATCTCACACGCGTTGATGAATGGAAAGATGGATGTGTTCAATCGGTCGAGGATTGCTTAGTCGCCGAAGAACCGCTTGAAATTCGCGTAAACGAACAACCGTTTACTGTGACCATGAGGACACCCGGGCACGATCTTGAACTTGCAGCGGGATTGCTTTTTAGCGAAGGCGTAATTCAGAACGCACAGGAACTGACTTCTCTTACGGCTGTGTCTGGCAAAAACAGGATCGATGCCACAGTAAATAGCGATTTCCTTGCTGAGGAGCTGCATCGAAACCTGGGGGCGACCGCAGCTTGCGGACTTTGCGGGAAAACTTCAATCGAATCGATTCGCCGCCGTGGTATTGCACGTCCGGTCTCGGGCCTTGTTCTGCCGGCGGAAATGATGTGCAGCCTTCCCGAGAAACTGAAGTCGAGCCAGCCGGTGTTTGGAAAAACTGGTGGACTGCACGCAGCTGCACTGTTCGACAAGAACGGCCGGCTGCTGGTGCTTCGTGAAGACATCGGACGCCACAACGCTGTGGACAAGATTATTGGCTGGTCCCTGCAGCAAGAAAAACTTCCTTTGTCGGACTGCGGAATGATGGTAAGTGGACGCGGGGGATTTGAAATCGTGCAAAAGGCACTCGCAGCAGGGGTACCGATACTCGCCTCGGTCTCCGCTCCATCGAGCCTTGCGGTGCAACTCGCCCGGGAGTTCGGGATGACGCTGGTGGGGTTTCTGCGCGGACGACGATTCGTGATCTACTCGGCACCCTGGCGAATCAGCGGTTGATTGTTTCTAAGAATTACTTCCCAGCGGAGAATGCCAGCAGCACATTACCCGCCATGGCGTTCGTATATCCGCTGTTCACGTACACCATGCCGCTGACAACGGCGGGTCCTCCGCCGTTCAACGATCCGCCGTGGGCCTTCAGGCCGTTGGTGGTCTGGAAGTCTTTGTCGGTATCGAAGTCCCAAATGACGGTCCCATTGCGCGAATCATAGGCGCGCAAATGTCCGTCCAGTGATCCTGCGAGAACCACGCCACCAATCACGGTTGGCGGCGCCATCTGTGCAGCGCTGCACCCGTACTCTTTCACGCATACTGGTTTGGGCGGGGCCGCGTACCAGACTTGTTTGCCGGTGCGAAGATCGAGAGCATAAACTCCGCCCCCAACCAGAGGATCAGTGTCGCTGTAGTCGGAGAGCGTAAAGTACGCATTGCGCCCGTCGGCGGCCCCGCCCCACTGGATTCCGCCGAGCAGACCGCCTTCCCCAATGCGTTTTTGCCAGAGCAGTTTTCCTTTGCGATCGGGATCTAGGGCATACACCACACCGGATTTCTGAGCTGCCAACAAGACATCGTGGCCGTCAGCAAGGGTTTTCAACATCGGTGGAGCACCAAAGTCAAAATCATCGCCTTTGCTCTCCGGGCAGTTGTCTTTCTGTTCTGCGACACAGCCGCTGTTCCAAACGTCCCCCGGAGAGAGTTGCCGATGCCAGAGTTTCTTGCCGGTTCGCATGTCCATTGCGATGACGGCATCGGAAGTTTTCGTCTCGGGTGCGGAATAGTTATTGCCTGTCGCCACGTACACTACGTGTCGCTTCACGTCCGCTGTCGGCGGCGACCAGATCGCCGCACCGGATGGTCCGTAGTATTGCACCCCTTGCGGCCCCTTGCGTGTGGGCTGCGGAGTTTCATCGATTACGTACGTTTTCCAGATCTGCTTGCCCGTGGCGGTATCAAGCGCGACAACGCTGCCGCGGAACGTGCAGCAAGGATAGTGCGAATCCGCTGCCGCTCCCTCTTCGCCGGACGAAATCGGAACGTAGAGCACATTGCCGGCGAGCAGGGGCGAGCCCGTAATCCTCGCCGCCTGGTGCGACTCGGGGTGAACTCGCCACACCATCGATCCATCGCTGACCGAAATTCCATAGACGTAACCGTTGGTGTCGCCAAAAAAAGCTGTGTGTCCGTCGTTACCGACTGATATCGCGGTTTTAACCGTGGCTGAAGCTCTAAAGGTCCACCAACTGCATCCCGTGGCAGCGTCCAGTGCGTACACGGTTCCGTCTTCGCTCCCCACGAACACGGTTCCTGCGAACGAAGTCGGCTGGCTGTACGTGGCCGCGGCGCCGGGAAATCCGAATGCCCACTTCAGTTTGAGGCCCTTCACGCTCTCGCGATCAAGACCCGCGAAGCGGGTGGGCTGAAACCGGGTATTGTGAACGTCGACGCCCCAACCGGCCCAGATCGGAGGCCGCGGCGGTGGATCCAAATCGCGCGGGCAAACTCCGGTCAGTTTCGCCGTGATCGCGACGTCAGATTTTCCAAGATACTCAGCGACTGCCGCTTTCTCAGCTTTGGAAAGGTTTCTTGCCTCCCACTTCATGCGCCCGTTTTCAAGAGTTGCGCGGATCGAAGAGCGCGACATTTCCTTCAGAGCTTCCGGCTCCGGAGCGCGCATATCGTTGTCGTCATGGTGACAGAGCGCGCAGCGAGTATTAAAAATTGCGGCAGCGTCAATGGGAGGAGTGGTTTTGCGGGCGCATCCGGAAAGGGAGCCGAAAGTAGCCAGGAGTGTGAAGGCCACTATGGCACGTTCGTGCCTCTGGTAGGCACAGTTTGACTTCGAAAGTCTCAAGTGCTCTGGTCACCGGGTCAAGACTTACTTGCAATATTAAAGATGATCAAACTCAGCAAGTGGTTGGAAACGCTCGGAAAACTCGCCCTCCTTGGTCCGAATTCCTCACCAGCGCAAGGTACAAGCAAAACTTCATGGCTGGCGCAGCATCATAGCTTCCCGCCAAGTGGTCACACGGTGCTTGGCGGCATTTGCAAAATTTTCTTTACATTCTTTAATTCTCGTCGAAAGTCGGCGTATGATTCCTAGCCAGCCGTTGATTAAGGTCGGACGAAGGCAATGCAGTTCGGGCGCAAACCCGTATCCCAAGGGCATTACACCCGGAACACTGATCGCGTCTAGCAATCACTCCTCGGACCGTTGACGGCGAAAACATTTTGGAGCGAGGACTCCAGCCATGCTTACTCCTCTTCGCCGGCCGATCACGGCTCTCACCTTCTCGGTACTCGTTTTCTCGATCGCTCGCCTTCAAGCCCAGACAGATTCGTCGAACACTGTGGATCAGCAAAAGCTGGCTACGGACTATCGTCCTCCGGCGGATTCGGGCGAAATTGTCATTCCCGGCCCTCTTCGTTCTTTCTTGCGCATGGCTGGGATCAGCCAAAAGGTTTCTTCTGAGGAAGTGATTCCGCTGGTTGCGCGAAATGTGTACGTTCAGGGTTATCAGGGATGGCAGGAGGGCGGCAGACCGACCGAGTTCCTGATCCTTTTAGGGAGATACGTAAACCAGGCAAAAGAATTGGCGGCCATGGCCAGCCAGGATGGGTTCATCCGTGTTGCGTCATGCGATCAGGCGGCACCGTTGTTAAAGGTTCTGGGATATCGCATGCGGGCCGCTTGCGGTCAGAAGGAAGCATGGCTGATTACCGAGGATTCCGAACGGGCTTTCTTGACCACCGACTCCGGATTTCCGCTTCCAGCTCTTGAAGAGGCAATCCGGCACAACACCGAATTCAGCTACCACTACCCACGATCGCGAGTTCCGATCCTGTTCAATGAAAACGAATGGATAGGAGCGATCAAGACCACTCCTCGTCATTCGCCCGATCTTCTTGATGCACTGATTCGACATCCCCTTCTTGCTCGCCTGTATTGGGGATTCTCCCGCCTGGATCCGGAGACGCGGGCCAGTTTGAAGGAATCGGTTGGGATCAAGAAACTTATGCCCTTCGCCGGAGATCTCGATTTCTATGGGGCACAAATTCAGGTGGTCTCAGGCCATGTGCAGGTTCCAGGCGGTACGAAAGCAGAGGCCGCATGGAAGGAACTTGTGGGCGCAAGCCCTGATTCGCCGTCCGAATTCGTGCCGAAACTGCTTTCCAAGGACCGCGGATGGATGGCGGCCTACTTCGATTCTTTGGCTCGGGTGAATGAGCAACAGCAGGAGCGCTTTACTGAACCACAGCGCCTGAAGACATTTTATGCGGCCTTTCGCGGTGCCGACCCATCCATGGACGCAGCCCGGCCCGCATTTCGCCTGGCCCCGGGGCTTCTGCTTCTCCTCACTCGAACGCAGTGGGATGCGAATGGTGAACCGCTCGTTCCCGGCAGCCTGCAGGTCTGGACCGAAATCCTCAATAAGAAGAGTGAATCGAAACTGGTTCGCGACTGGGGCAAGCGATCCACTCACTGGGGCCACGCCGACGACCTTCTCGAATCGATGTTCGCCTTTTCGCGTTTGGATTCTGATCTGAGTCCGTTGAACATGTATCTACAGTTCTCGGAACTGGACAGCCGTCGCAGCCCCGAGCAACGGCTTAAGCCAGAGACGATTCGCCTGTTGGCGGCGAAGTTTGATCAGTTCAGCGAACAGTACTTAACGTTTTCGGAATTCCCCGAGTTGAGCGATTCCGCGATCGTCGCGTTCGTGAACACCGCTGAAGCGATCAACAAGATTTCCAATCACACTCTGCGCGGCAATGCCATGGGAACCTACCAGGCGGTCATTGGGCTATGGCAGATTCTTGCGCGCCAAGGCCAGATTCCACCCGCCGACCTGAACGCGTCGTGGCAGGCGGTAGTCCAGTCGTTCGCAAAAATTGCAAGTCCGGCAGAATTGCTTGACGCCGGCCGCACCTCGGTTTTGGCAGTTTCTCACGCGGCCGGCGGAAAAGAACCATTTTCGCAATCGGAATTGATGGACATGCTGGCCGGTCCGGTCCAGACAGAGCCCCAGGCTCGGCAGGTACATGCCGAGATCGCGCGAGAAATCCGCGCCGTGATGGATGGTCAGCGACTCGTCGCGCTCGATACCTTGTTCGCGCTCGGTGATGCCATGGGCCGGCTTGCCAAAGGCTCTCACAGCGAGGCGGCAATGCTGCCGCTTGCGGGAGAGTTGCGGGAATTTCAAATGCCGCGACCCATCTTCACTTCTTCCGAGAGGACCGAGTGGGCGGCGGGACTGTACAACAACCGCCATACCGATTTGCAAATGCAGACGGACCTCTCAAAAGTGCTTAAGGGACCAGCGACGCCCTCGCAGATCGAAGACGCGCGCGGTCAACTCGTTCCTTTCCTGCGCGATACGCTTGTCGGCCTGAACTATGCTTATTACGATCCCCCCGGATCACAGTTGCTGCGCGTGAATCCCTTGTTCGTGCGTTCGCATGATTTTTCAGGAGAGACCGTCTCCGGCATCGAGGGACTCTGGCGGGCACCGCAACTGTTCGGAGCCGGGACGCCGGCGGGGGGCGGAGCCCATTTCGTCGGCTCGCTCGCCGACCTGCCCTTCGCGCTCTCAGATGCAGAACAAGACTTTATCGCGCCTGAAAACGTTCAGGCTCTCATCTGGCGCGAAGCAGTTCCAAGCCTTTTGACCGATGCCATCATGCCGAGATGGTGGGGAATCAGCCGAGCCGAGTTGCACGCGGTTGCTCTTTATCAGTCAGCCGGCGAAGAACTTGTGAAAAGTGCGGCCTCAGATCGGGAGTTGCGCAGCAAAGTAATGGCAATTCTCTCCGAGCGCATGTTGCCGCATCGGTCCTCCCGCCTTGAGATCGCGCTTCGAGCAGAAGACGCAGATGCCGCCCTCGATCAAGTCACACCCGCTGACGCTTTCTTCCTTACAGCCGAATTCCGCCGGCGGTTCCCTGAAGACGCCCATGGCTGGGGGCAGACTGGGCAGGAACTCGCTCGTATTTGCAGAGAACATCCGAACGACTTTACTCTCGACCAGCTCTCACGTGATTTCGGCGTTCCGCACCGCACGCTCGCCCAAAGCTATGCACGCGAACTTCTGAACCTGAAGCCATTCCCCGCCTTCTCAGGTTATTCAAGCAGGTTAATGGCGGAGTCGTGGGATTCGAACAACCTTTATTGGGCGCGCCTAGCTGACGAGATGGGCTATCCGCCCGTGGTGCTGAATCGCCTGGTTCCGGAACTCACACGACGGATGGTGGCAAAAATCTTCGCGACCGACTTTGAAGATTGGCAGGCCTTGCTTCGCGCCATGCGCGAAACCGGTGACGATTTCCGTAAAGGTAAGATCGACGTGCTTCCGGCAACCAGCGCGGAAGTTCGGCCGTCAGCAATGAACTAGCAGACTCGGTTAACTTGCGAACAGAGCACAGACAGGGACGATATATGCCACGAAAACGGACTTTGCAATTTTTTTTATCGCTGATTCTTTTGCCGTTGATATCAAAGACCAGTTCAACTCAGGATTACCAGCCCGACATTCATATCATCGTCAACATGGTGCAACTGAACGTCGCCGTCACCGACAATAAAGGCAACTACGTGACCGGGCTCAAGCCTGAGGACTTCGTGATCACGGAGGATGGAATACCCGAAAAGATGGCGACCTTCGGTGAAGGCGATGAGCCCACTCGCATGGTTGAACTGGCATCGGAGGGCGGCCAGCCAGGAACGAGATCAGCTCGCGAACTGCAGGATTTGCCGAACAGCGTACCGGGTTCCAATCTCGCTTCCCTGCTGGGTGGATCGAACGTATTCATCCTTTTTGACACCAGCAATTACATGTACCGTGGCTTCGTATATGCCCAGGATGCGATCGCCGATTTTGTCCGGTCACTCGAGCACGCCGATCGTGTGGCGTTCTACTCCTACAGCCGCGACCTTTCGCGCGCAACCATGCTCACTCCCGATCGAGGTCAGGTTTTGCATGGCGTGCGTTCCACCGTCGCCGGCGACGATGCCGCGCTCTACAACTCACTTCTGCTTACGGTGAAAGACGCGGCGCAATACAGCGGCAGAAAAGTGATCGTGGTGTTTTCGAACGGACCGGATAACGCCAGCGTCGTGCCTCCGGAGGACGTGGCAGAACTGGCGCAGTCGACAGGAACCGTGATTTACATGATCAGCACGCAGCAGGCGCAGATCGAGCCGGTTTCGACAGCCGTATTCGAACGCATGACCGCAGCGACCGGCGGGAAAGCTTATTTCGCCAAGAACTGGCGCGAGGAGAAACAGGCGTTCGCATCCATTCGCGACGATCTTGCCCATCTGTACTCAATCAGCTACTACCCCAAGGCCAATCCCAATTCTGGATGGCGCGCGATCGGCGTGAAACTCGTAGGAGAAAGAGAAAAGAAGTATCGCATCCGCACGCGGAATGGATACCGTCCGCTGCCCGCGCGTTACTCGGCGGAAAGTCGCCCTGCGACACCCTGAGTGCGTAGCTGCACAGCGAGGACACGCAGCGAAGATCGACGTCTTAGCCCTTCGGCGGGATCTCCGCGTAGCCCGGCGCAGCCTGTTTTATGTTTTGCGACAGCGACGCTTTCGCGTCCCCGATCGCCCAGCGAATCCCTCCGCTCAACAGGTTTAAGAAGAACTCGTTCGACCAGTTCTCCGGGCGGTCTCCAATCGCCGAGTAAAATACGCGGCCCTTTCCTTCCATTCTGGCCCATGTCATCGGGTAAGGCGCGCGCTTATACGGCGGCCCAGTCATTCCTTTAGTGTCGATCGTGAGAATGACATGCAAGTCTGTTCTGAAGTCTTTCAGCGAATACCATTCATCGTTGAACTTGACCGGAGATGAAACTCCCTCGAGGCCGGGAAACTTCGGGTCGTTGACGATCAAGTCTGCATCCTGCAGCCGCGGCGTGCTGCCATGAGTTATAAACTCGCCGCCCAGCATTCGGATATAAGGGTCGGACTTTTCTCCATGGGCGATGTACCGGTTTGCGCGGTCTTCCGTATCGGGTGGTGTGTGAAACGTATCACTCCCGGCGTGCACACCTATGAAGCCCATTCCGCCGTGGATCGCATCGAGGAACGATTGCTTACCCTGTGCTGACATTGGCGGGTTCTTGTCGTTGCCCGTGGTCGTAAGATCTCCGGTGGTAAAGAACAGCACGGCAGCATACTTTTTGAACTCGCCGGAATTGAAAACGCCGCCGTCTTTGGTCGCACTTACATCAAAACCGTGTTTCTGACCCAATGCTGTCACCGCATTCTCGACGATGCTCGGTTTGCCGTCCTTCACCTTGACGACATCGTGCTCGAAGCCAGAAGACTTGGTGAAAACCAGTACTGATTTTTTCTGAGCGGCGCGCAATCTTCCAGACATTGCAAGGCCCGCCGCGGCAACCGTACCAGTCTTCACGAATTCTCGACGATCAAATAAGTTCTTCATATTCTGGTCACACCTCATTACGCTTAAATCGTTCTACAAGATGATCGCAAGCCCGCACGCACAGTGCCATCATGGTCAGCGTCGGATTCTGGCATGCCGATGAAACAAAGCATGAACCGTCTGCGACCACCAGATTTGGCACATCGTGCGACTGCGAAAACGCATTCAGCACGGATTTCTTAGGATCGGTTCCCATTCGCGCCGTTCCCACTTCATGAATCGCCATGCCCGGCATCTCTACGCCAGTCGTGACGCGAATATTCTTCGCGCCTGCGGCTTCGAGCATCTCTGCCGCCGTCACTCCGGCATCGCGCATCATTGCGGCTTCGTTCTTTCCGTGTGCCATGCTGATGCGCAGGGCAGGTATCCCCCAGGCGTCTTTCAGGTTTGGATCGATCTCGCAGAAGTTGTCATGCCTGGCAAGCGACTCCCCGAACGCGCCCAGCGACACGTTGTATGTTCCCCGCTTGACGGCCCTCTTGTAGTCGGCGCCGAGCCCCGGCGCGTTGAAGTTAAACGCAGGCATTGATTCGCCCTGAAATCCGTAGCCGCGAATGAAGTGAGGCTGTTTGCCGGTCGCCGGAGTGTTGCGGAAACGAACGACATAAACTCCTGTAGGCCGGTGCGGTGGGCTTGCATTCGGCAGAGTGTTCAGGTCGTCGAAAGTCCCACTCGCACCGCCGCCTACCACATGGTCCATCAGATTGTGCCCAAGCAGTCCGCTCCAATTCCCCAGGCCTTTGGGATGCTCGCGCGTCGAGGAATTCAGCAGAATGCGGGTGGACTCGAGCGCCTGCGCGCACAGCACAACCGACTTTGCGCGCACCTGCTTGGTTTCCCTGGTGGTTCGATTTACGAAGGTGACACCGGCCGCCTTGTTCGCACTGGTGTCCATATCCACATGGCTCACGACAGCATCGGTAATAAGCGTGCAGTTGCCGGTTTTAATCGCATCCTTCACGGTGGTGAACGGACTACTGAAATATGAGAAAGTCATGCAGCCCCGTTCACACGGTCCACAGTAATGACATGGGGCGCGACCGTTATGCGGTTGGGTCACGATGGCTACGCGACCCATGGTAAGCGTGCGCTTGAAATTCTTCTGCATGCTTTCGCGCAGCCGGATCTCTCCGCAACTCATTTTCATGGGCGGAAGGAATTGCCCGTCGGGCAACATCTCATTCTTCTCTGCAGAGCCGCTGATGCCCACATAACGCTCAACAATGTCGTAATACGGCGCAAGATCTGCGTACGAGATCGGCCAGTCGACATCGTAGCCGTCACGACTGGCAGCTTTGAAATCCACATCACTCAAACGATAGCTATGGCGTCCCCACACCAGCGATCTGCCGCCCAGCACGCGCAGACGCTGCCACGTAAATGGACGATCCGCAGGAGTGCTGTACGGATTTTCAAGGTCATTCACAAACCATTCGTAGTTGTATTCCATGCAGGCGTAACACTGGCGCTGGATAAATCTGGTTTCGGCAATCTCCGGCGTGTGCCCGCGGTATTTGAGTTGATAAAGCGGAACGTGCTCGGTGAACTCTCGAGCGGTCACGGTTCGGCCAGCCTCGAGCAGGGCGACCTTCAATCCAGCTTCCGACAGCCGTTTCGCCGCCCAGCCGCCAGTCGCGCCCGATCCGACAACAATTGCATCGTAGGTTTGTGTTAAAGCGTCTTGAGCCATGAATTATGTGTGAGTGCCGGCTGCATGCTGGCAGCCTTGGTATGGACCGTGGGTGATTTCGCCATCCCAGCCAAGTTCCTTCTGGCCGACTTCCGAGTTGTAGTAGGCGCTGACGATCAGCGTCTTAAGCAGTTCGAAACTCTGCTGACCCTGATCAGGAGCCAGTTCACCAGCTCTGTTTCTTGCTGTCCAGTGGCTGGGCGCTCGCGCAAACGCCCATGGCATAAGCAGCGAGATTTGATCATCAGCGCTCAGCTTGCAAAAGTCATTCTCGAACTGTTTCTGACTCTCTGCGTCCATGAACGTCAATGCATCGGTGAATTGTTTCTTGAACTCTGCCGGTTGCGCGGAAAGTAGAAGGTCGATGAATCGATTGACCAATGCGTCTTTGGCGCCCGGAGTGTCAGTCGCGGGAATAATAACTTCGCCTAGAGCAATGACGGTTTCGTTCTGATGCTCATTGAAAAAAACGGGCTTCCAGTTGGGATCGCTGAGGACCTTCGATCCATCCTCCCCGCGTGCGGCTGCCGTGAGGCCCGAATTGATAGCTTGCGAGAGCGAGAATGATGGCCCGAGCACCGATGCGGCACTGGCAAAGAGCGCGGCCCGAATCAGTTCGCGACGGCTGAACAAAGTTGGAGATCGAGCTTCGATGGGCAAGGAACTGACTTCGCGGTCACGAATTTCCATTGGACGAATCATAAAGGCTAATCAAACCCAAGCTCAAGCGGGTAGTTCACAGGGGGCCCATGCTCAGCGCGAAATTCGGGTCCACGCGGACCCATTTCGCGAAGACTCAATCGCCGCATTGATGAACCTTACGCCTTCGACCCCATCTCCAACTCCGGGGACTAATAACGAATCTGGATCAGGCTTTCGCTTTTCGCGTCGCGCGACGATCTGCTCGGCGAGGTCTGTGTAGAGTTGCGCAAATGCCTCCAGATACCCTTCAGGATGCCCGCTGGGCACGCGAGTGGCATGCGCCGCCGCCCGCCCAGTACCCGCACTGCCTCGCCGGATGGTCCGCCGCGGCTCACCTAACTTGGCAAAGGTCAATTCGTTCGGATTCTCTTGTCCCCACTCGAGTCCGGCTTTTTCGCCATAGATTCGCAGCCGTAGATTGTTTTCATTGCCGACGGCGACCTGTGTCGCCCAGAGGCTTCCTTTCGCACCCTTCGAAAACCGCAGCATCATGTGGACGTTGTCATCCAACCGCCGTCCGGGAACGAACGCGCTGACATCGGCGGCCACCTGCTCGCAAGTCAGCCCCGTGACAAAGCATGCAAGGTTAAAGGCATGCGTGCCGATATCGCCGAGCGATCCACCGGGCCCGCTGCGGGCCGGATCCGTGCGCCACTCCGCCTGTTTCTGCCCGGTTTTTTCGAGAGGCGTCGAAAGCCAATCCTGCACATACTCGACCTGCACCAGCCGGATCGGCCCAAGCTCGCCTGCGGCCACCATTTCCCGCGCCTGCCGCACCAGCGGATGACCCGTGTAATTGTGGGTCAATCCGAAAACCAATCCTGATTTCTTGACGGCCGATGCCAGATCCAGGGCGTCTTCGAGGCTGGTAGTGAGCGGCTTATCACAGATCACATCGATTCCAGCTTCAAGAAACGCTTTGGCCGGCCCGTGGTGCATGTGATTCGGCGTCACGATGGCAACGGCTTCGATGCCATCCGCCCGCTTTGACTCAGCCGCTGCCATCTCCTGAAAGCTGCGATACGCACGAGGGATGTTGAGTTCCTTCGCCGCCGTCATACTCTTTTCAGGATCAGCGCTGAGCGCAGCCGCAACCAGTTCATAGCGGTCATCCATCCGGGCAGCGATCCGATGTACAGCGCCGATAAACGCGCCCGGGCCGCCGCCAACCATGCCGAGACGCACGCGGCGATTGCGGCCTTCACTTGAAGATTCAATTGGCATGACTGCTTCCCTTTCGGCTGATACCCAACATCTTGCGGTTCGCTTCCATGTCCGCGCCCGACTTGGCAAAATCGTCAAACGCGCGTTCGGCAGTCTGAATAATGTGCTGCGCGATAAACGGCGCGCCTTCCTTTGCGCCTTGCTCGCTGTTCTTGATGCAGCACTCCCATTCGAGGACTGCCCAACCTGGAAAATCGTATTGCGCGAGCTTCGAAAATATTGCGCGGAAGTCGACCTGCCCATCGCCTAACGACCGAAATCGCCCGGCGCGCTCGATCCAGGGTTGATAGCCTCCGTAGACTCCCTGGCGTCCGCTTGGCCGGAACTCCGCGTCCTTCACGTGAAACATTTTGATCCGCTCGTGATAGATGTCGATGAACTCAAGGTAATCAAGCTGCTGGAGAACATAGTGGCTTGGATCGTAAAGAATATTGCAGCGCTTGTGGCCGCCGAGCCGATCCAAAAACATTTCAAAACTCACGCCGTCATGCAGGTCTTCTCCCGGATGCAGCTCGAAGCAGAGATCGACGCCTGCGTCTTCGTACAAATCCAAAATCGGCTTCCACCTTTTCGCCAGCTCATCAAACGCGGTCTCGATCAGCCCAGCAGGGCGTTGAGGCCATGGATAAACATACGGCCAGGCAAGAGCTCCAGAAAACGTCACGTGGGCGATCAGTCCGAAATTGGCTGACGCGCGCGCCGCCAGTCGGAGCTGTTCCACCGCCCACTCTTGCCGCGCAGAAGGGTTCCCTCGCACCGACTCCGGCGCGAATCCATCGAACGCCTGATCGTAGGCAGGATGAACAGCTACGAGTTGCCCCTGCAAATGGGTAGAGAGCTCCGTCAGCTCCACCCCGCTGGATTTCAGCGTGCCCTTGATCTCATCGCAATACGCCCGGCTCTCTGCGGCGCGCTTCAAGTCGAACAGACGGGCATCCCACGTGGGAATCTGCACGCCCTTGTAGCCGAGCCTCGCCGCCCACTGCGAAATATCTTTGAGGTTATTAAACGGTGGCCCGTCACCGGCGAACTGCGCCAGAAAGATGGCTGGTCCTTTGATTGTCCTCACTCACACCTCCGTCGCACCCGCGACCGGAGTGTCATGATAACTCGCTCCCTCCCTTCCTGCACAATGAGTCTTCCTCTGTAGCGTCCATCCGTGTACGTCAGCGACCTCTGTGGTCGACTTGGCCGCAAAAGGCATCGTTCGCCAGATTGCGTTGCCCGGTTTCTGCCGAATAGAATTTCTGGACTGTCTCGGTCTCATACGAAAAGCATCTGATGTGCGTACATTGTCGATGAAGGAAGTCACTCATTCTCGGAGAGCGTTCCTAAAAACCTCAGCCGCAGCTAGTGCAATCGCCGCCAGCCCGCAGCTCCTGAAAACTCTCGCAGCCGCAATTACCGGCCCTCGACCGAACCTGGTCTTCTTCCTCGGCGAGGGCGTTCGCTGGGATGAGTCTTCTCTCGTTGGAAACAACCTCCTGCACACTCCCAACATTGACCGCATCGGACGCGAAGGAGCCGTCTTTCGAAATGCTTTCGTCACCAACGCGCTCTGCCTGCCTTCGCGCGCAACACTTCTCAGCGGGATGTACTCGCATACCACTGGCGCGGTAGACAACCAGCGCAGCAAAGTCCCCGATTCGTTTCCCATCATCACCGATCTCATCCGCGATGCGGGTTACGAGATTGCCTTTCTCGGCAAGTCGCACGTGGAAGGCGCGTTGATGGACCGCTATTGGGATTACTACTTTGGCTTTTACGGCCAGGCTGACTATCAGAACCCGGTCATCACCGAAGGTATCAAGGGCGAGTTCGGCGAGGCGCGGACGTATAACGAATACGTCGACGATCTGCTCACCAAGAAAGCGGTCGCCTGGCTGGAGCAACCTCACGAAAAACCGTTTTGTATTTTTCTCTGGTTCTACGCGCCGCACGCGCCCTTCGATCGCCCGTTGCGCATGGTGAACGAATATAACGGCGTTCCCATCCCGAAGCCGTCGAGCTTTGATGAGTATCTCGCCGGATATCCCGGCAAGCCGAAAAGCGTAGTTGATGCGCTCAACAAGATCGGCTGGAAGTTCCTGCGCGTGGATGAACCGCGTTCGCTCGAAGAACTTGTCAAAGATCATTACTGCGGCGTGCTCTCGAACGATGAAGACATCGGCCAGATCTTCCAGGTGCTCGAAAAGAAGGGCGTTCTCGATGATACGGCCGTCCTCTGGAGCTCGGATCACGGCTTCTTCCTGGGCGAGCACCGGTTCTATGACAAGCGATTGATGTACGAGCCTTCCATTCGCGTTCCGCTGATGATCCGCTACCCGCAGCGGATCAAGGCGGGAACCACATCCGAAAAGATGGTGCTTAATCTTGACATCCCGCCAACGCTCCTCGATCTCGCGCGCGTGGCTGCTCCGCCTGCATTTCAGGGCAAGAGCGTGATGCCTTTGATCGAGCACAGCGATGTTGAGTGGCGCAAGGATTGGCTCTACGAGTACTACGAATACCCTGCTTACGAAAATATTCCGCCCAATCGTGGTGTTCGCACCGAGCGATACAAGTACATTGAATATTTCACGGAAGACGCCTACGAGTTGTACGACCTGCAAACTGATCCCGACGAACTGCACAATCTTTACGGCGACCCGAAGTACGCTGAACTGACGGGCCAGCTTCGCACTCGACTCGAAGAGTTGCGGAAGGAAACGAACGACCATCACAAATGGACGCCGACCAGGCTCCTGACTGAAAAAGAAATCCGAAAGCAAGAGCGGCATAAGAAGCGACACAAGAAATGAGCATCCTGACTGAGCGCGCAACCGAAGTCGCTTCGTATCACTTGATGGCAAAGCCGACCGGTCCGCTGTGCAATCTCGATTGCTCCTACTGCTTCTACCTGGAGAAAGAAAAGCTCTACCCTGGCGTGCGAACCTGGACCATGCCGGCTGACGTGCTCGAGAGCTACATCCGTCAATACATCGAATCCCAGCCCAACGATATCGTCAGCTTCGCCTGGCAAGGCGGCGAGCCCACGCTACTCGGAATCTCCTGGTTCCAAAATGTTCTCGAGCTGCAGCAGAAATACGCAAACGGAAGACGTATCGAAAACGCCCTTCAGACCAACGGGATCACACTGGACGACGCCTGGGGAGAATTCTTGGCGGCCAACGATTTTCTGGTAGGCATCTCGATCGATGGGCCGAGGGAGTTGCACGATACTTACCGCGTTGACAAAGGCCAGCAGCCGACGTTTGACCAGGTCATGCGCGGAATCGGGTGTCTAAAGAGTGCCGGGGTGCGATTCAATACGCTTACGGTGGTGAATCGCAAAAATTCGTATCACCCGCGTGAGGTGTACGAGTTTTTAAAACAAATCGGCAGCGGATACATGCAGTTCATTCCAGTCGTGGAGCGGCAATCGAAAGAACCGACGCGCGGAGGCCTGGTGCTGCTGGGCCCGAGACAAGCGAGTGCTTCCGAAGTGACAGATTGGTCGGTTGAACCAGACGCATTCGGAAATTTCCTGTGCTCGATTTTCGACGAGTGGGTCCGCAACGACGTCGGCTCATACTTCGTTCAACTGTTCGACGTCACGCTCGAGCTTTGGCTGGGCATGCCGCCGAGCCTCTGCGTGTTTTCCGAAACCTGCGGGAACGCGCTGGCGCTCGAACACAACGGCGACCTGTACTCCTGCGATCACTATGTCTATCCCGAGAACAAACTCGGCAACATCATGGAAGAACCGCTGATTTCACTTGCAGCCGCGCAGCAGCAGACTGCCTTCGGTCACGCCAAGCGCGATTCCCTTCCCGCTTACTGCCGCAATTGCGATGTCCGCTTCGCCTGCAACGGAGAATGCCCGAAGCACCGCTTCGTGAGTACACCCGACGGCGAACCCGGGCTGAACTATCTTTGCGCTGCTTACAAAAAGTTCTTCCACCACGTCGCGCCCTACATGGAATTCATGGGACGCGAACTGCTGAATCGGCGTCCAGCGGCGCGGGTGATGGAGTATGCACGCTGGGCAGACGAGCAGCCCACTAATCACGACCTTTTGCCGGCGCAATGAACAGCAGGTCCCTCCACGCAGCGACGGATCGGCCGAGCCGATCCGACGCTTTGGTCGAGATGACAGAGTTGTCTATCTTCTGCGGCGCTGCGTGCTAAGCGGCGCTGCTATCGGGTTAACCTCTGCTCTTGTAAGTGAATGTCACCTTCGTCTCTTCATTCACCACCAGCGGCCGCACAAAATGAAAAGCGGTGCCGGCGTGTGGAACGTCGACCGCGATTGGCAACACTCCAGCGACGCGCTTCTGAAGGTCAAGCACATTCTGAGACGGCATACTCTGCACCTGTTGCGCCTGCTTTTTGGCTTGCCGCCTTTCCCGGCTTTCGTCGTAATCAGTCACAGCACCCGCGCTTACCTCAACCGTCTCCATAGC
>JBKPSP010000217.1:0-10869 GCA_046735175.1 Acidobacteriota bacterium | reverse complement strand
GACCGGCACTAGAAATAGAACTTGGCGCTGAACTGACCGATACGAGGATCGCGCGCCGAGCTCACCACGCCCATGTTGCCATTTAAATCGCCATCTGGGTTGTTGAACTGGGCATGATTGAACAGGTTGAAGAATTCGGCTTTGATTTCAAACGCCTTCGACTCGGTGATGTTGGTTCGTTTCATTAAAGCGATATCGAAGTTGTTAATCCCGGGTCCGTGGAAGAACTGGCGGTTCGCGTTGCCAAAGCCGCCCAAAGGCCCCGGGGCGAACGCGCTCGGATCAAAGAAATAGTGGTTGCCATCAGAGTCCACTTTGGTGCGCGGGTCGAAAGTGACCACCTTCCCCACCACATTGGGCTCGTCTGTATTTGAACTTCCAGTCAGGGACAGATCATCGGAGCTCTCGCTGATCGCGACCGGCAACCCAGTGGTGAAGCGAGTTATGCCGGAGAAATTCCAGCCTTGGGTCAGGCGTTTGGGCGCGTTTGCAAAAGCCTTGTCAAAGGGAATCAACCAAGCATAGCTGAAAACGAAGTTGTGAGTTGCATCGAACGAAGACAAGGATCGCGTGAGACGAGGATTCTCCCAATTTACCCATTGTCCAAACCCAGACGAATTATCGATGGCTTTCGAGTAGGTGTACGCAGCAAGAAAAGTCATGCTGTTGGTCTTGTGCTCCAGACTTATCTGGCCAGAGTTGTAGTTGGAATTTGCGACATTGACCGTGAAGCTGTTGTTTTGGCTGAACGCCGGACCAAGAAAATCGCGAGTGCCATTTACGCAAACGCTGCCCGCAAATCCGGATGGACAAGTGGTTGTGAAAGCCTTCGCCGGCGCAGGAGTTCCAACTGGGAGGGCGAAGATATCTTGCTCGCCAAAAGGCCCGCAATTGCCTTGCGTGCTCGTATCTATTGCTCCTAAAGCATTAAGCTGCTGGCACAAGAAACGGTCTCCTGGGTTGGCATCATACTGAGAAATCAGCCGATGGCCCTGCGTTCCCACGTAGGACAGCGTTAAGACAGTGTTCCTTGATAGTTGCCGCTCAATAGAAAGGTCATAGTGCTCCGCATACGGGAGCCGATTGTGAATGTCGTACCCGGGTGAATAGGAAAGAGGAATGTAAGTCGAATAATCGAGCGTTGCGTTTGCCGGACTGCCCGGGGTTGGAAAGGTGAATGGGAATCGGTGAGTGTTGACGGTGCCATCGGGCGTCTGCAGAGCACCATTGGCGCGAGTCACGAATGGCTGGTCAAAAAGCGTGGGCTGAGGCGACACCCAATAGAGGCCAAACGGGGCATCACCAACCTCGTAGAACAGATTCAGATCCTCGATCGATGTGTAGTAAATGCCGTAAGCGGCGCGAATACTTGTCTTACCCGGGCCGCCGAATACTTTTCCTGCTAGGCCATCACTGAACCCAGGTGAATAGGCGATGCCAACCCGCGGGGCGAAGTTGTTGTAGCGAGTGGGAGCCAGTGTGCTTGGGATGCCGGGATCGCCGGGAACAACCCAGCCGAGTGGCGCGGTCGGGAATTGCGTCGACTGCAATCCTGGCACGATGGTTTCAATTTTTCCCTGCGTGTCATACCACGGCATACTGACTTCCCAACGAAGGCCAAGGTTGAGTGTTACGTTCGGGCGAAACTTGTACGTGTCTTGAACATAGGCGCCTCCATAACGAGTCCTGGAGTCGAGGAGTTGCCGGCTGCACTGGTTAAATTCGTTCGGTGCTCCAATGAGGAAGTCCGCGAAATCTGATCCGGTTTCCGCTCCGTTGAAGGTAAAGTCTCCGTTCGCAGCACATGTATTGCGTTCGTTGATCTGAAGATAACGGAACTCGCCACCGAACTTTAGAGTATGCGACCCCAGCGACTTCGAAAATCCGTCGGAGAGCTGATATGTGTTGTTCGGCTGGAAAGTAGTCAACGTATTCACGCCGATGCTGAAGTTGTTGAAGAAAAGCGGCGGAACAAATTGCGGGTATCCGGCTGGACCTGAGGGGTTGATACCAAGTGGTGTTCCAGTTTCGAAGCCCAAGTCTGACAATTGCGCAAAGCTGCTTTTCGGAATGTCTGTGACGGTGGAGACTCGGAAAAAGCTCGCGCGAAATTGGTTGACGGCTGTCGGGCCAAAAGACTTGGTATTGCTGATCACGAACTGCTGCGCGCGAGAAGGAGTCACGGTTGTGAATCCTGGCACGCTTGCGTTGTGACCAAACGCACTGGTTACAGTCGAGTCGTCGTAGTGATAGTAGAACGACCAATTTCCGGTTTTCTGGTTGATGAAGTCAATGCGCTGAGCGGCCTTATCGTCGCGAACTGTGTCTCTCTGGCTGTTGTCCGAAAAAGTCTGCGCGTCAACATTCGGAACGGGAATGTACGGAAGTATTCCGACAGCAGGAGCGGCGAATGGAGTCGGAATGACCGCATTTGGGAATACGCAAACGGGATTGGCCGTGGTGCAACCTGAAGTGTAATAAGGTTCGCCGACGGTTATTGTGGTTCCGTAGCGAGTTGACAATATGTTTGCCCAATTCGGTCCCTGTACAGTTCCAGTCAGTTCGCTAGTGTCGGCGCTGAAGTCACCGCCGCGCTCCGCAACGGTCGGTAACTGCACGAATCCCGTACTGGCGCCGCTAACTATTCGAGTCCCTTGATAGTCTGTAAACCAAAAAATCTTATTCTTCCACAGGGGGCCGCCCACTGCATAACCGAACTGGTTTTGGCGCAATTCAGCCTTGCTGTCGTCGAAATACTTCGTAGAGTCAAATTTGTCGTTTCGAAGGAACTCAAACGCGGTTCCATGAATGCTGTTAGTTCCGGATTTGGTAATCGCATTCATCACACTGCCGCTGAATTTTCCGTATTCGGCGTCAAAGCTGTTGGTGATAAGTCGGAATTCCTCGACCGAGTCAATGTTGGGGACCAGCCCGGCGCCAAGGTTGCGGCCCTCGCTGACATCTCCTCCGTTTACCAGGAAAGCATTTGACGTTTCCCGCTGCCCATTCACGGAAAGATTCCCAGTCGATGTGGCACAGCCCGTGCAACCGCCGATGTAACCCGAAACCGGTCGGTCCTGCTGCATCGCGCCTGAGGTTACCGGCACTACCCCAGCTTGTAGACCCAAGAGGTCGAGATAGCTGCGCCCGTTCAGCGGAAGCGAAAGCATCTTCTTAGACTCGATTACGTCGCCCAATTGGGTGCTCTCGGTTTCTACCTGTACGGGGTTGGCCTCAACACTCACCTGCTCCTGCAAACTGCCGACTTTGAGTGTGATGTCCAAGCGTAACTGGTCATTCACCTTCAAATCAATATCGGTCGCCGTGTAGGGCGCAAAGCCTGAGGCGCTGGCAGTCAATTTGTAGGTCCCTGCAGGCAAAGCAAGGATTTTGAATGAACCGTCCGAATCCGACGTAATTTCCTGCGTCTGATTCGTCTGCACATTCGTCACCTGCACGCGTGCCCCGGAAACGACTGCTCCCGACCGGTCCCTCACTATCCCTGTCATGGCGCCAGTCACGTCGGCACGCAGGCTTGTTGAACTAAGCAGGGTTGCTACCGCCACGATAAGAGCTGCAATCGCTCTCTTTGAATAGATTTTCATTGTGCCCCCGAAATTGGCCAACGATCTCACAAAGCAATGGCCGGAATCAAGCAAAATCTGCGGTTTTCCCTGTTTTCAAACGTTTTAATAGAAAAAACGTTTGGATAGACTTCTCACTTATCCGAGCGCTTTTTCACCCCAATTAACGAGACTTGCTCCAGGTCCGGATAGTGGCCGTCCTTGTCGGCCTGGCGGTCCGCCGGCGCAATCTGCTGGACAACGGTTCGCGCGGGTAAGACCGGGCCGAAGTACTGGCCGTAAACCTCGCCAAATTCTTTCGCTTCCGCCAAGTTGTCCAGATACACATTCGTGCAGACGACCTCGTCAAAGTTCATGTCAGCTTCTTCGAGATTGTCGAGCAGGTTGCGCATGGTCTGCCTCAACTGATACGGCGTGGTCGAGGCGTAGACTCCGCCGTGTGGTCCCGGGATAAAACCGCTCTTGGCGGAACAAAAGAAAATATCGCCTGCAAAGACGCATGGACTGGCTGTCGGACTTGGCGGCATGTTTTTCGGCCGGACCGCTTTTCGCTGTTTCAGGTCGCGGACTGCAATCCCCGTGTACTCGATGTGCGCACCGCCGGGAAGGCTCGGAACCTGGATCGTGGCTCTCGCCGGCGTGTTGCCGAACTCGAACCTGCGTGCATAGCGCTCATTCATAACCCGCATGGGAATTTCCTGAGTGAGGTACGGGTTGACGAAAACCATGTTGCTGAGGTCGAGATCGGCAGCTTTTGCGACCGCCTTCAGTCTGTCAAGCGCGAGATCGACTTGCGCACCGGGATCGTCCGGAACCTGGCCGGTGCCGGGGTCCTTGCCAGACATGCTGGAGATGAACAGCAGGTCATGTGTAAGGACGCCGGGTGAAGCGCTGCCGTCAGCCTTGTAGTTGCGGGGTGAGACTGCTCGGCGCTGTGCCACATTGCGTACTGCAATCGCGCTGATTTGGATCGGCGGATCAGGAACCCGCGCAACGCCGAGAACGGCGCGGGCTGGAGGAGTTTTGGAAAAATATTCGCCAAACACCCGATCCATCTCCTCGTACCTGCCAATGTCTTCGAGATAAACCTGCGTGTAAACGACGTTTTCAGTAGCTAAACCAGCGGCTTGGACGATCAATTTAATATTGTCGAGAGCCTGACGGCATTGCTCTGCAAATGTGGCGGGGACTGTGCCGTCGGGCCGGCGAGGGCCCTGGCCTGAGATGTAAACGTAATCTCCGGTATCGACTGCGGGAGAATAACCCTCGGTTGCATGGGCTTGAGCAGGAACGACCGCGTGCACTTGCGCGCCAGCGACTTGCGCACACGAAATCAGGATCAGCAGTCGAATTAAGAACCGGTGCATGGTCTTTTTCGTGCCGTGAAAAAACTACGCTGCGGACTTCCCTTCCTGGGCCGCTCGCAAAATTGCCCGCAGCCTTTGCCCGACGATGATCTCTTCCCCGGGCTTGATGGTCATCGAAACCAGTTCAATGTGGTCCGGCGCCTTGTGTTCCTTGGCAGTTGGTTTCGGATTGCCTTCACGGACCGCTTTCACCAGGCTCGGATTGTCCGCGCCCAGCACTTCGATCACAGGATTGCTAGCGCGCAGTTGCTGAACGCAATCGTCGATGGTGAACTTCCACGCATCCTGGTCCCATGAAACTTTCAGCGTGGGATATCGGTTGCCGTCGTCGGGCACATAGATGTCCGTCTTGACGCCCGGCACGGTATCCACCAGCTTCCGAATACGACTTACGCGGCCATTCCATTCCGCATAAATCTTCTTCTCGTCGAGTTTGAGCCAGGTCTCGAGCGCCGTGAGGCAGCCGATGATCTCTTCCTTCCCGACTTTCATCGGCCGACAGACTGCCCCTTCTCGTGGACTGCAGTTCAGGAGCGCGGCCTCGATGAGATCTTTCTTGCCCAAAAGCACTCCGCTGCACTGCGGCCCGGAAAGGCCCTTGCCTCCGGAAAAACAGTAAAGATCGAGGCCCATCTTGGCGTAGAGTTTGGCATTGTCGGCGGGTGGAATGCCGGCAGCGTCGTCGAGCAGCATCGGAGTCTTGCGGTCCTTCGCAATCGCTAGTTCTTTTTGCAGCTTCTCGCCAAGGTCGGTGGTGTAGATCATAGCGGTGTTTTCGTTGATCGCATTGGCGAGTTCGTCGGCAGAGTACACGAGAACCAGCTTCGCGCCGGTTAAACGGATCGCGCTATCAAAAGCGCTTCGTCCGCCCACCATCACCACTTCATGTTTCAAGCCGGTTGTGTCAGGAAGCTGCCAGATATTTTTGTCGTCGGTGCCGGCCATGCATCCGGCAGTTGCCGCTGCCATAGCGCCTGCAGCTCCTGATGTAATGATCCCGGATTCAGCGCCGGTGAGTTCCGACAGACGCCGCCCGACAGCGCGCTGCAGCTCCAAAATGTTGACGAAGTGCTTTGCGGCTTCCACCTGGGCTTCGCGGACTTCGGGAAATTCGAGCGACCCGCTCAGATAGGTCCAGGTTCCGCGGCAATTGATCACCGTTTTCACGCCGAGCCGGGTATAAACATTCTGTCGAGGATCTTTTCCGACGGCTGTCGCCGCCTGCGCATAAAGATCGCGAGCCGCGATCTGTCCCAGCAATGGAGCCGCAGTCACCAGCTTCATGAACGACCGCCGACTCGAATTTGTAGTATGCATCCCGAACCCTCCCTTGCGCCGGTAACGGACCGGCAACAATTTCAATCTTCGTCTTTCGGCAGCGGGACCTTCGCCCGCACCGCCAATATGTGCGCCTTTGCTTCCGGCTTGTTCTGGTTGTAGAACCCAACGGTACAATTCTGACGGAAATAGTACGCGTCCCCGGCCTTCGCCGGATAGCGCCCTTCGACCCCGTTCATCCCGCTGCCCGCGACCATCTCGCCTTCGCCATCGATGACGAGATAAATCTCTTCCGCCGTCTCATGATGGTGAGGAGCGTTTGTGCCTCCCGGCGCGAAGTTCATCGCGAAGAAATCAACTACCACATACGCTTCATTGATTGCATCGCGCTTCGTCGTGTGCGGCCCAACCATGAGTTTGTATAGGACAGAACTGGGATGCCCCGAGACGGTTTGCTCCTTAAGGTCATCGAGATTGGCGACCGTCGGAGTAGGAGACGGTGTGCTGATCGCGACGGTAGGCGGAATTTTGAACCCAATCACCAGAACTTGTAACTGTTCCTGCGAATTGTTGGAGATCGAATGCTTGATGCCCGGAGCCAGATAAGTAAAATCGTTGGCCCGCATGGGGTGGGTGGTTTCAGCATAGTGGAGAACACCGCTGCCCTTCAGAATGAAATAGATTTCTTCTTCGCGATCGTAAGAGACAGGCTTGCAATCTCCGGGATCCACTTTGAGCTGCGCGAATCTCGTGACGGTACGCAGCACCCGGCTATCGGCATCACCCGCGCCGAAGATTGGCGTGTAATGACAAGTTGCAGACGAGAGATCACTGGCAGTCTCCCTAAGACTTGCAAGGTATCGATGCAGCCACGTGGGTTCCACTTTCGAGTCTTGAGCAGGCAACATCGGCACTGTCAATATGAATACGGCCGCGGTCACCACTGCCAGTCGGCGAACTGCCGTCAAATTCCCTCCAGATACCCAGGAAAGCTGTATATCACAAAAAAGCCCTCGGCAATCGAAATCTTTCGTTTTATTTGGTATTCTTTCGATTTTCCCGATTGACCGATGTGTGAAAATCGGCGTGGGCGCATCAGCTTCGGTGCGCGTGAAAGGCACGGAAATGCTACTACGACTTTCGCCGGCGAGTCTGACCCGTAAATTGGTTGCAATTTTCATCTTCAGTTCGGTCGCGACAGCCCTGGTTCACAGCCAAGGAAAAAGTGCACGGAACCCTCCTGCGTGCAGGATCGAACCGGTGAACTACAAAGGTTGGCAGGCCCAGCAGATTTCCAATCGCTGGGTGCAATTGCTAATCGTTCCGGAAAATGGCGGCCGCCTGATGCAAGTCACTTTCGGCGGCCATTCTTACTTGTTTGTGAATCCGAAATACGCGGGCCAGTATTTCCCGCCAACCGCGGGCAAGTGGTTCAACTATGGAGGCGACAAACTCTGGCCTCTGCCAGAAGGCAACGACGACGAGCAACACTGGGCGGGTGGCTCCGACGTGCTGGATGACAGTCCGTTCTCCTTCCGGAAGGTGTCGGAAGCCCGCGAGTGCGAGATTGAGCTTAGCGGCCCCGCGGATCCGCAAACTGGAATTCAGTATTCGCGCACGATTCGCATTGACTCCGATTCGCCGCGAATTCACTTTCGCGCCAACATGAGGAACGCGACCGGACACACCATTGAGTGGTCCATGCAATCAGTCTCGCAATACAACACCAGCGACCCGGCTTCGCCCTCGCAGATGAACCATAACTTCTGGACGTTCACACCGGCGAATCCCTCGAGCAGTTACTTGAACCGCTACCACGTACGCTTCGGTCCTGCTGAAAACCATGCCGTATCGGTCAGAGAAGATGGTCTGTTTTCGGTTCACTATGTGCACATGGCCGCAGAATTGTGGCTGGACTCACCCGAAGGCTGGCTGGCCGTGGTTGACGGCAGCACGCAGTACGCGATGGTGGAACGCTTTCAGTATGAGCCAACGAAACCTTATCCCGGAAAAGCATCGGTGATTTTTTGGACGAACGGGCCCGAAATGAGATTAAACAACGATGGAGAAGTTGCGATCAGCGGTGGCGAGGAGGGAGAGCCTCCTTATTATTTGGAAGCAGAACTCAATTCTCCCTTGTGCCGCTTGCGTGCTGGCGAAACATGCGATTTCGAAACCGAGTGGTTCCCTACACGAGCAGGAAGCGAGTTTCATGGCGTGACCGAGGCCGGCATTCTGATTCATCCTCTTCGCGCTACCCGTCTCGACGGTGGCAAAATCAAGCTGTCCGGCAGCTTCGGCGTTTTCTACGAAGGGCGGTTGATTGCACGCTTATACGATCAGCACGGCGAAGTTTTGAGGACATCGCCTGTGGTGAATGTAAATCCGACGGAACCGGTTTCACTCGATACCGAAATCTCTGCAAACTCCAATACCGCACGCCTCTCACTTCATCTGGAAGACAGCAACGGGGTGGACCGAGGCCCACTTCAGGAGATTCAAGTCGGCACTTCGGAGAACCGCTAAGTGAAATTTGGCGCCACCGTACTCCTATTCTTGCTCGCTATCGCCGCTGTCATCCAAATAACCGGGCAATCTTCGCCCGTCGCGGAAGGTGTAACGAATGGACATCTCCTGGCCCAACCTGTCGGCGAAGACTGGACTTCTTATAACGGCGACTACACGGGACGCCGCTACAGTCGGCTGAAGCAAATTACTGCAGAGAACGTCCAGCGTCTGCGCGCAGCCTGGGTTTTCCACCCGGGAAACACGAAAATGCTGGAAGTCACCCCTGTCGTGGTTCGGGGAACCATGTATGTGACTTCGGCCAACGATACTTTCGCACTCGACGCGCGGACCGGGCGAGCGCTTTGGCATTATCAGCGGCCAGTGAGTTCGGGATTGCTCGACGATGCATCCGCGCACAAAAGCCGCGGGGTAGCGATCTGGGGAAATTCTGTTTACACGGAAACCGACGACGCGCACCTGCTCTGCCTGGATGCGCGTTCTGGCGGCTTACGTTGGGATGTTCAGTACGCCGACAAGACGAAACATTATGGCGCGACCAGCGCTCCCCTGGTGGTCAATGGAATGGTGATCGTCGGGACGTCGGGCGGCGATTCAGGCGTTCGCGGATTTCTCGAAGCTTATGACGCCGCAACCGGGAAACTCAAATGGCATCTGTGGACGATTCCCGGGCCTGGAGAGTTCGGCTCTTCGAGTTGGCCAGGCGATTCCTATCTGTACGGCGGTGCGACAACCTGGATGCCGGGCACCTATGATCCAGAACTTGACACTCTTTATTGGACCACCAGCAATGCCGCACCCGATTACGTCGGCGATTCGCGCCCTGGTGACGACCTCTACACAGCTTGCGCTCTAGCCATCGATCCAAATACCGGAAAGCTGAAATGGTATTTCCAGTTCACTCCACACGATCTTTACGATTACGACGCAAACCAGACTCCTGTAGTGGTGGATCTAACAGAAAACGGAGCATCGCATCGTCTGCTGGTGCAAGCCAATCGCAACGGCTACTTCTACGTGCTGGACCGAGGAAACGGCAATTTCCTAAACGCGACCCCGTTTGTCGAAAAATTGAATTGGGCAAAGGGCATAGATTCGTCCGGCCGCCCGATCCTCTCGGGAGTAGTCCCAAGCAAACAAGGCACGCGCATTTGTCCCGGCATCACCGGAGCTACCAATTGGTATTCGCCTTCCTACAATCCTGACACTCGACTCTTCTATGTAATGGCACTTGAGGGCTGCGATCTCTACTTCTCAAACCCAAAGCCATTTGTCCGCGGGGAGACCTACTACAATACCGGCACCAAGCGCCCTCCGGGCGAACACTCGCAAAAGGTTCTTCTGGCTCTTTCGATTCCTGATGGAAAAATAGTCTGGCGCTATCCTCAAATAGGACGCGGCAATTCGTGGGGAGGAACTCTGACCACCGCCGGAGGCTTAGTCTTCGTTGGCGATGACGCCGACTCGTTAGAAGCAGTCGATGCCGCGAGCGGCCGTGCACTCTGGCACTTCAACACCGGACAGGAGATGCACGCTTCTCCGATGACCTACGCGGTAGATAATGCCCAGTACGTGGCAATTGCCGCCGGCAGCGACGTATTCGCTTTCTCGATATCGCAATGAGTGAGCAATGAATGTTTGACGGAGTAGAAGACAGTTCATTCGCGGGCAACCATGAGTGATAGGGAAAGAGCAACCGCGGCGAACAAACTATCGCTGCTGCCCTGTGCTGCTTCATGTAGGCAGCGCTCAAAGATAAGCCGCCAGAGCTTTGGGATTACCCCGCAGCGTATCGGACGCAACGCCGGACAGCGGTTGTTATGAGCTGGCCAGGCATGTAGCCGCCGAAAGCGGTTTCCGTTCAAAACGTATGGAGCCGACGATCGGACTTGAACCGATGACCTGCCGATTACGAATTGCTCGGATTGATACAGTGCAACGTGATTTCAAGCGCTTAGGCTAACATCCGCCGCTGAAAAGTGATGCTACGTTACACCATTCGACAGCTTTTGGACACCTGTTTGGACACCGAAATTCGCAGCAATGTAAGATGTGCATCGCGGCCCCCAACTGGTGCGTGCCATGCAGGATTTGCCTATCACGGTTTTCATTAG